>NZ_JBBYXL010000002.1:300000-597496 GCF_039655865.1 Prosthecobacter sp. SYSU 5D2
CCAGGGCCAGCAGAGCTAACCCGACTCCACAAATGAAAAAGCGACCGTGCATAGGGGCGGTCTATCACGGTCGCTGTCAAAGGTCAATACTGACAGCAGAGGTTGACTGGGATTATCCGCCCGCAGATTGCGCTCAGCGTTGGCGGCTCCGCTCTTCCCGCGGGCTGCGCTGCGGCGGCGGGGTCCGTCGTTGGGCTTCCTCTGCCGCGCGCCGGGAGGATTCCTGCTGCTGCCGCATGGCCTCGCGCTGGCGCTCAGCCATCTCCGCCTGCTGGCGCGCGGCGGCCTCGCGTGCTTGCTGGGCCTGGGCCTCACGCTGGCGGCTGGCCATCTCCGCTTGCTGGCGCATGGCGGCTTCACGCGCCTGCTGGGCCTGGGTTTCACGCTGGCGGCTGGCCATCTCCGCCTGCTGGCGCATGGCGGCTTCACGCGCCTGCTGGGCCTGGGTTTCACGCTGGCGGCTGGCCATCTCCGCCTGCTGGCGCGCGGCAGCCTCGCGTGCTTGCTGGGCCTGGGTTTCGCGCTGGCGGCTGGCCACTTCAGCTTGCTGGCGCATAGCGGCTTCACGCGCCTGCTGGGCCTGGGTTTCGCGCTGGCGGTTGACCATTTCAGCCTGCTGGGCCGCTTGGGTTTTGATGGCTTCGGCCTGCTGGCGGCGCAGATCTTCACCCCGTTTTTGTTGTTCCAAAAGTTGCTTCTGCATGGCCTCGGCCTCGGCCCGTTTGCGGAGCATCTCCTGCTGCTGGGCGGCAGCAGCCTCGCGGGCACGGCTCATTTCGGCCTGCTTGGCGGCTTCCGTGGCGGCAGCGCGGTCCCGCTTGGTCATGTCGCCCTGCTTGGCGGTATCTTCGCGTTTTTTTGCCTCTGCAGCCTCCCGTTCACGGCGTGCCACTTCATCAGGTGCGGCGGTTTCATTCCGGCTGCCAGGGCGCATCCCTTCGGTACGGCGGTCACGGTCTGCCATGCGGTCCGGCGGTGTGGTAGGCCTGCCTCCCGGTGGCTCCGTTGGGCGGGCTGGCTCAGCTTCCCCACTCTCAGGGCGCCCGCCGGGGGGCATGGTTTCCGGGCGGCGGCCGGGTGTGCCGTCACCGTCACGGTCTGCGACATGGTCTGGCGGTGTGGAAGGACGCCCGCCGGGTGGCAGGCCGGGGCGCACCTCAGGCATTGCTACGGGTCCCGGGCGGTCCGGGCCTGGCTGGGGGACACGGTCACGCTCACTTGGGCGGTCCCGTTCAGGTGTCTGCTGAGGAGGCTGTGTGGCTACTGCGGGCTGCGTTGGTGCGGGTTTTGGCTCACGGGCCTGGCGGGTGATGGTGTCCCGTAGGTTTTGACGGCGGTCTTTCGGGATGTCCTCCCAGCCGTCCACCAGGGCAGGACGGGTGATTTTTTCAGCGATCTTCGGGGGCTTGCGGTCCCTGTCCTTACGGCTCGGAGGGAGCTGCGCAGCGATGAGCGGGCGCACGCCCTCCCGTTCCGGGCGGTTCATCTGGGGCCGCTCCGGCGTCCGCGCGATGCGCACCGGGGCTACCGGGATGGGCCGCCCCACACGCTGCTCCACCCAGTCCCGCCGCGGCCCGCCGCGATTGACGAAAAAATTCGTCTGCTGCTGGTTGATCTGGATGATGTTGGTCACATTCACCGTCTGGGCAAAGATGCGGGTGACGTTGGTGAAGGAGAGGCTGATGTTCACATAGCTGCTGCGGCCAAAGTTTTCCGCTTCAATAAAAATGTAGCTGCTGGGAGACAGGCCGTAGTTCACATCGCAGTCATAACCGATGCTCGTGTAGCCGCGCCGGCGCTCTGGCGGCAGCGGTGCCCAGCCCACCGCATCCCCCCCGGACCGCCAGGAGACCCACGCCGGCGCCCACTCCCGGCCCGGCACCCACACCCAGCCATGGCGGGAGATGCGCACCCACCGGCCATAATGGTAGCAGGCCCAGCCAAACGGCTCCGGTGAATCCCAGGCCCAGCCGTGGTCGCTCCACACCCACCGCCCGTCCAGGTACGGCCGCCAGGTGGAGCGCGAGGCCAGCGCCGGCCTCCAGGCATACCCGTAGCCCTCCACATCCAGCCACTGGCCATGCGGTGCAAGTTCCTCGTAAAACATCGAGTAGTCTGCCTCCGGCTCCATCCAGGCCTGGCCGCCGGGTTCCGGGGCAGGGTAGTAAGGTGCCGTCTCAGGGTAGGGCGCAGGTGCCGGGGCGGGGTAGGGCGCAGGTGCCGGGGCGGGGTAGGACGGGTTCGCTGCCAGCTGGTCGCGCAGCTCCTCGCTTTTCAGCCGGGCGGCTTCCGCTTCCGCCATGAGCTGCTCATTTTCTGCCTGCATGGCCTCCAGCCGCGCCTGCAGATCCGCGTTTTCCTTTTCCTGGATGCTGCGCTGCAGGTCATCGAGCTGCTTTTTCAGCTCCTCGCTCCGTGCCTGCATGTCGGCTGCCTGCTGCTGGTAGGCGGCCTGGGTTTCCTCCAGCTGCCGCCGCGCCTCATCTGCCGCAGCAGAGTTTTGCGGGGCTGGCCGGTCACAACTGACGAGTGCCAGGGAAAGCAGGGCGATGCTGCCTGCGGTGTAGATGGTCTTCATGGAAGTGGATTGACCAGGGTTTCGACGAGCATCGCGCTTTTCTTGTTCATGAACAATGAAGAATTCTGCGGGCCCTGCCATTGAGCCGGATTCTCGGGATTCAAACAGAGTCTGCGATCCATCGCGGCCAGTTCAGGATTGGCAGTAGCATTTTTTTTGGAGGAACGGCAGAATCGTCACAATTCCAAATTTTGTGCTTGGTGTTTGACATGACTTTGTGATTACATGGTCAATAATCTATAAATCGGTGAACTTCCTGCCTCCAACCCCCCTTTGCAGGTCATCCTTCCGCCATTTTTGGCATTCGGATGGCAGCCTGACGATGGGTTTTGAAGATCAGGCTGGCTTGCAAAAGCCTGTGAATCAACGAATTGACCAAATTTATTTCAGATTATTTGCGGTATTGCCCTCCAGGGCTGTCCAAGGCTGCAACTGATCTCATCTTTTACCTGTCACTGATATGAAAAAATTTCCCCCGCCGCAATCTCTGTCTCAACAGATGATGCATACTTTGCGCTATCGGCTGCGTCTGCCAGTGACACTGGTAATGATTTTTTGCAATCTGGCCTGGTCCCTCCAGGGCTTTGGCCAGACGATCCCGGCCACTGCGGACGGGCGCACGCGGGTGATCCGGCTGGATACTCCCAATGGGGCGGCCACGCTGCGCCCTGGCATGTCTGTCAGCGGTGCCCAGGTTTCTGATGGCACCTACATCACCCAGGTGCTCAGTGGTGACCAGATCCTCGTCAACACTCCCCTTACAGGCAGTTTTACAGGCTCTCTGCTGACCTTCGGCGCGGTTGATGAGGTGGAAGACACGGAGGAAGCCAGGACCGATTACACCAAGAACACCCAGGGCCTCTCGTTGGTTTTTGGCGAGAACAGCCTCCGTGGCAACATCCTGGTGAGCCAGGGCATCCTGCAGGCCGGCGGCGTGACTTCCAATGGACGCACCTGGATGCAGGATTTGATTGATGACAATTCAGCGGTGAGAATGGCCAACAACCAGACCACCATTCTGAACTTCGCCAGCAATGAGTCATACTACCCTTTGGTAACCACCGCGTTTAACCCCTACAAGCTGTTTGAGCGCATCGGATCCCTGGGCACCACCAATCCCGTGGGCAGCAGCGCCACCCTCGCTACAGTAAACCTGACCGGCGGCACCACCAGCACCGCCCTGGCTGTCGGCGGAGATAACAGCGATACCCTTTTCCGTGGAAACATCCGGGGGGATTCGAACGCCTGGCTCATCAAGGAAGGCACGGGCACCATGACCTGGCAGAGTGAAAATGCAGATTCCCTGCGCGGCACCATCCGGGTGGAATCCGGGACTCTGGCGGTGACCGGCGCTGAAGGTCTGAACCCTGCGGTCAGCCTGATGGTGAGCAACAAGGCCGGTGCGGTCCTGGACATCAATGTCACCGCGCCCCAGTCGGTCAGTTCTCTGACCGGTGGCGGACGCGGGGCCGTCACCAGCTTTGCCAACGGAGTGCTCGGTGCACTGGGTGGCAATTACATCAGCGGTACCGGCGGAGAAGTCCGGGTGGCAACCGGAAGAAATTTCACCATCAGCAGCCTGGGCATTAACACGGTCATGAGCTATGGCGGCACCATCGCCGGCGGCGGCAGTTTGATCAAAGAAGGGCGCAATGTGCTGGAGCTCCTGGGCGACAACACCTACGGCGGTTTCACCGCCATCAATGCCTCGCCGACTGATAACACGGTCAGCATGATCCGTCTGGGGGCTTATGGCACCAGTTCCGGCGTCGGCAGTCTGGAAAGCGGCGGCCACGGGCATCTGCCTTCCACTACTTCTCTCCGTCTTCAGGCGGGTGGCAGCGGAATCGGCCGGGCTGCGATATTTGACCTCAATGGCGCCACCCAGACCGTTTCTTCTCTGCAGTCCAGCAACTTGGTGGGTGACCGCACAGTGATCATGGGCACCGGCACTCTCACGATCAATACCGTTGGCAGTGATCTGTCGGGCGACTTTGCCGGCAACTTCCTCGGGCGCGGTACCATCAATGTGACAGCCACCCGCAACACTGGAGGTTCCACCGCCGGGTGGACTCTGTCTGGTACCAGCAATGATACCCACAGGGGGGCTTTTAACTTGCTTGGCGGCACCGTCTCGCTGACCCGGGGCGCTGGCACACTGGGGGACCAGGTGCATGTGACCGTCATGGGGGATGGCGAGCTGAGAGTCGTCCAGTCTGATATTGTGGGTTCCCTTTCCGGTAATGGCAGGGTCATTATCACATCCGGGCAGGCATTGACCCTCTCCTCCGGACCTGCGGGCGGTGCCTTCGCCAATGCCTGGAGCGGTGTCATCAGCGGCTCCGGCGGCGGCCTGACTCTGGGCCAGGGCGGCAGTATCCGCCTCACGACCGCGCAGAACTACACAGGCGCAACGAGGGTAAACTCGGGTTCCGCGCTTTATCTGGATTACGGCTCCGGTGATACGCCCATTTCTTTGGTTCCCGGCTCACTGGCCCTCAATGGCGGCAGCCTTTTCCTCAGCGGAAAAGTCGGCCAGACCGTTGCCAACGTCACGGTCGGCGTCGGGTCCACCACGCTGGCCGCCCCTCTGGATTCCCCTGACGTAAAACTGCACTTCACCAACATCACCCGCGATGGGGCTGGCGGTGGCGTGCTGCAGGTGCGCGGAAACACCCTGAGCACGGGCACTGCCGCCCTGGCCAGCGGCATTATGGGCGGTTACATGACCCACCACACCGTGGACTCCCTGACGGATAAACCTCTCGTCAGCTGGGCCACACGAGATCCGGTGACGGGACAGATCACCAGTCTGGCCAATTACTCCAGCGCCTTTGGCAGTGGCGTGCACACGGATGTGACCACCCTGAACGCCGGTACCGAGGGCAGCAGCCTGCCTGTCTCAGGCTCGCTGGGCTCCCTGCGTTTTAACCAGGCGGCGGCTGTGAACCTCACTCTGGATGCTCGGACTACCATCCAGTCGGGCGGCATCCTGCTCACACCCAGTGTCGGCCCCAGCGATAACCGTATCACCAGCATTGACGGCGCAGGCATCACCGGCGGCCAGGGCGGTCCTGATTACAATGTGGGCAACGAACTCATTATTCATCAGCACAATGCGCGTGGCAAGCTGACCATTGACGCCCCCATTGTGGACAACACCGGAGCCACCCGGCTGACCAAGGCCGGCCAGGGCACCCTGGTACTGACCTACGGCAATACCTACAGCGGCCAGACCAGCATTCTCGGCGGCGTTCTCGAGCTGGCCGATTCTGTCGTCAGTCCCGGGACCATGGGCAACCTTGGAAATTCCCCCGGTGCGGTCATCAACCACGGTTACCTTGTTTTTAACCGCAGCGCGGGCTCGTTGGCGCTGACTAACAGCATCACAGGTTCTGGCAGCATTCGGCAGATGAATACCGGGGAAGTGATCCTGTCCGGCTCGGACAGCACTTACACCGGCGCCACCCAGGTCACCCGTGGCAGGCTCGGCGTCGGCAGTCAGAGCGCCCTGGGCTCCACGGCCGGACAGACCAGTGTTTCGGCCCTCGGCACTTTGGAATTGCGCGGCATCATCACTCCGGAAGCCGTCCAGCTCAAAGGCGGCAAGCTTTCATCGGTCAATGGCACGTCAGAGTTGCGGGGTGCGCTCACCCTGACCCAGTCCAGCACTCTGGCGGCTCCGGATTCAGATCAGGCGGCTCCTTTGATCATCACTGGCCGCATCAGCAACCTGCCCGGCAGCACTTTGAATCTCACCACGGAAGGTGTGGTTGGCTCGGCAGGCAGAGGCGGCAAATTCATCCTCACCAATACCGGCAACCAGATTGACGCCATCACTGTGGGGGCGAAGACCAGTTTGCAGATCGGTCTCCAGGACTCGGCTGCCCCGGCCACCTTCAGCGGCGGCTCGGTTGGACGCTCCACCATCACCACCGTGGACAATCAGAGCAATGTCATCGTCAACACGAACAACTCCCATCTGGTGTTTGGTTCTAAAATCACCGGCGCGGGCAATTTGTACGTCACCCGCGGAGCCAGCATCGTTTACCTCACCGCAGACAATGATTACACCGGCAGGACGGTCGTCGGCGGAGCCCTCAATCCTGGCTTGAATCTGCCCGAGCTGGGCGGGCAGTTGCGCATCGGCAATGACACCTACACCGGCAGCATCGGCACCGGGGAGCTCGTCATCCAGGCAGGCGGCGCGGTCAGCAGCGTGCGCCATCAGACTTTGAAAAGCGGTGTGATGGCCAACAACATCACCCTCAACACTTTCTCCACTTCTGAGGTTGCCGGCCTTGCTGCCTCCTTCGTGCGCGGTGGCATCGGTTCGGTGAATCTCACTGGCGTCATCACGGTCGGCACCACCACCACCGGCCCTGAGCGCGCCCTTTTGCAGACCGATGCAGGCGGCAAGCTCACCATCAGCAACCGCATCCAGAACGGTGAATTCAACCGGCTCAACATCACCAACGGCGGCTTCCTGGTCTTTAACAACCGCGTTGCCTCCAATGTCCAGGACCTCTGGGGAGTGGTGGCCGGCGGTGGCAGCACCACCTTCAGCAGCGACGGCATCATCAATCTGAAAGCCGTCAACACCTTCAGCGGCGCCACCTATTTTAAACGGGGGCTCGTCGTTGGTGACAACTTTGAATTTCAACCACCCGATGAAGAGGACCCGGAGAGCGTCGGTGTTTTCATTGGCCAGGCCTTTCAGAATGATGCTGACCTCCATGTGGGCAGGGGAGCCCGGATCCAGTTTAAATTCAATGAAACGGTGGGCATGATCCTGACCCAGCGCGGCGGCTCCATCCTGGTAAATTCGGGTGCCAACCTCATCATGGATGACAATGGCGTGTACGCCAACTACGGCGATTTCCTCGGTGACGGCACCCTGACCATCGCCCCCACCGGCACCGCCTGGGTGGGAATGTTTGGGAACAATGAAATGGCCAACAACATGGTCATCGGCAGCGCGGCCCTGACCACGGTCCGCATTAACAATCTCCAAAATGCAGGCGTGACCAGTTCCCTGGGGCGTGGCGATGCCATCAATCTCGGAACAGCAGGCGGAGAAACCCGTCTGGAATACATCGGTATTGGCGGCCCTTCTCAGGCGACCGACCGGCAGATCAACCTTCTCGGCACCGCCGCCACCATCCGCATCGCCGGCAACGGCAGATCCGGAATGATCCTCAACGGAGGCATCACCAGCAACGTCAACCGCAACCTCTTCCTGCATGGTCAGACGGTTGGCAATACCATCAACGGTGCCATCACCGAAGGGGCAGGCAGGCTGAATCTTAGCGTCAACACCGCCGCTGGTGCCAATGATATGTATGGCCCTGGCAGCTGGACTTTCACCAACCCCAACAGTGATTTCAGCGGCAATATCACCATCCAGCTTGGGACCCTGGAGCTCAAAGGCAGCCTTGGAGACGGCACCGGCACCACCAGCGTGATGGGCGACCTCACCTCCGTCCGCACCATCATCATGGGCCTCAACAGCTATGATGCCCGCCGTTATGACCTCTACACCGGTCTGGACACCTACATCCCCATCGCCAATGTACCCTTGCATACTGGCACGATTCTCTTCAACGACCCTGAAGAAGGCACCGCCGTCCTTGGCCGCAATATCACCTTCAATCAGCCCTTTAACAGCACCACAAACCCAGGCAGTGCGGAATTCATCAATAACGGGAACAAAGTCATTGTCATTGAAGGAGACCTGACCACCGCTGCCAACGGCAACCGTAACTGGATTCTCGACGGCACTAACACCGGTGCTAATACCATCAGCGGCATCATCCGCGATCCAACCAGCGGCAGCAACGCGGGGATCCTCAAGGAGGGCACAGGCCGCTGGAGGCTGGTGGGGGATTCTGCCGGATCGGGAAATGAATACGTTGGGGTGACCCAGGTGGCCCGTGGCACTCTGGAACTGGCGGGTGGGTTTGCCGTGTTTGATAACGGCGTGATCAACTTGACCAATGCAGGCTCTGACGGTTCCGCCGTTGGCGCCGCGACTCTGCGGATCCTGAATTCGGAAACCATCGGCGGTCTCACCGGTGCCTATGGCACCACGGTGGAGCTTGTTGACGGCGCGACCTTGAGCGTGCAGGCGGGCACCCAGTTTTACAACGGTCTGATTACTGGTTTGGGCAACATCGTCCGGACCGGCTCCGCCGGGGACATGGTGCTGACCAACCTGAACACTTACACCGGCTCCACCACCGTCACCACCACAGGCACGGGCACCACCCGCATCATGGTGCGCACCCTGGCCAATGGTGGCGCGGCCAGCGGTATCGGCATGTCCTCCAGTGCGGCTTCCAATCTTATTCTGAATTCCGACAACATCGCTGGCGGCCTGCGCTGGCAGGGAACCAGCACCCAGTCCACCGACCGTCTCTTCACACTCGGCGCAGGCAGCAATGCCCTCTGGGCCGACGGTCAGGTGTTTGGTGATTTTGCTCCCAGCATTAACTGGACGAATACCGGAGCCATCGAGTTTCTGGCACCCAATACGGATCACACTCTGGTCCTGCGCGGGGTCAACATCTCCAACAACACCTTTGCCCCCCAGATCAATGACAACGGGTCCGGCACGACTTCCCTCAGCAAACTGGATGCGGGTGAGTGGGAGCTGAAAAGCGCCAACGGCTACAGCGGCGGCACCACGGTCGGCAACGGCATCCTGGCCATCAGTCATTCCAATGCCCTTGGAACCGGCAATGTCACTCTGGCCGTCGCAACGGCTGCCACCAGCGCTTCCGGCGGTTTGCTGCTGAAAGGCAGTCTTAATGTGCCCAACAATATTATCAACTCCAACGCCAATGGCATGCTCGGCGTTACAGGCGGTGACAGCGTGCTGAGCGGGAACGTCAGCGTATCGGGCACCAACCCCAGCTTCCGCGTGGGGATCTTTGATGATTCCACCCTGACCATCAATAACCCCATTACCGGGGCACTGGGCAGCAGCGGTCGTTTTGTCAAATACGGCCAGGGCACGCTCATCATGAACGGCACCAACACTTACACCGGCATCACTGGTGTGGCCGGGGGCGGACTGGTCTTGAACTATGATACGGCCACGGGCGGCACCAACGGCTCCAAGCTGGCCAACAGCCAGGCCCTAGAACTCGGCTTCAGCGCCGTCTCCGCCATTGGCAATGCCTTGAGTCTGAATCCTGACCGGAAAGTCGGCGGTCTGGCCGCCATTGAGGCCTATTCAGGCGGCACGATCATCTTGAGAGGCGGCAGCCATACGGAAGTCGTCAGTGCCTCCACTCTCAATGCCGGGGCTCACCGGATCATCCGTGAGGGCGGCACTTCAGTTCTTCAGATGGGCACCCTGACCCGCACCGTCAGCAATGCCGTCAACAGTTACGGGACCATTGATTTTAATGAGTCCGGGATCGCCAGGACCAATACCCTGAGCACCACTACCGCAGGAGGCATGGGAGGAATTCTGGCAGGAACCAGCACGGGCACTTTAAACAGTGCCTACGCCACCGTCGGGCAGACCACCTGGGCGACGACAGCCGCCAGCGGTTCCAATCTTTTTATCAACGGCTACGCCGAAGGTAACTACGTCACTGCCTTCAGCGCTACCACGACCGCTGGCAACGTAAATATCTCCGGTTCGACCTCCGCTGCTGCGGGCAGCTACGCCAACACCCTCCGCTTCAATACGAACAATGGCGGCACCACCACCCTGACCTTGAACGGCACGCTGAATCTGATGACTGGCGGTATCCTGGTGACGAAAAACATGACTGACAATGTCATCATCACAGGAGCTGCAGGCTCCCTGCAGCGCGGCCAGAACACGATCAATTTGGACACTGTCATCCACCACTACGGTTCCGGTCTGCTCATCCTGGACGTGCCATTGGTGAATTTCACCAATGCCCAGGCCCTGACCAAAACCGGCGGCGGCACGCTGGTGCTGAACAAAACCAACACCTTTACCGGCCGCGTGACCCTTAATGAAGGCACCATCCAGGTGGGAGACGGCACCCTTGCCACGGCGAACGCCACCCTCGGTGCCCAGGCCACAGCCAATAACATTTCCATGTCTGCCGGCACCACCCTGCGGTTCAATGTGGCCAATCCGGACATGGAAAATGTCCTTGGTCAGATGAACGGCGGCGGGCTGCTGCACCTGGCGGCGACCAACCAGTCCATGGTGACACTGGCTTCCACCAACACGAACTTCGTCGGAGACATCCTGGTGGAAGGCGGCATCCTGCGCATGCGCAGCAACTCAAACGGCCTGGCCAACCTTCGCAACAACGCCGTCATTGGTGATGGCGGGACATTGAACCTCCATATGGTCGGGACTGCAGCTCTAAGTTCCACCAAACGGCTGACCTTGCAGGACGGTGCCAAAGTGACGGTCACCACAGATACTGTCACGACAACCACGCCCAGAACGATCACCACTCTCAGCGGCGTCATCACCATCGAAAACACAGATGCCAACAAGAAAGTCAGCTTTGACGTCGGCGCAGACCGCATCCTGACAGTGAGCGGCGTCATCCGCAGCGCCAATGGCTTTACTAAACTGGGGGACGGGGTGATGAACGTCACCGCCAACCAGTTTGAAGAGGCTGTCGAAGGCGCGGTCACTGCCACCTCCGGTGTCGTCACCCCGAACTCAAATCCCACTCTGCGCGGCCAGGTCGTCGTGGCGGAGGGGGAACTGCGCCTCATCGCCAACACCATCGGCCGCTCCCTGGGGGCGACGGGCGTGGGCAATGAAACCATCGTCCAGGACGGTGCCACGCTGAACCTTTTTGGCCAGTCTCTGAACTACGGCAACGATGAAGATCCCTTCCGTGAAATCGTCCGCATCAGCGGCAGCGGCACCGACGGGGCAGGTGCGTTGCGCACCAGCAATGGCCAGGGCGGTGTCTCCACGATCATCATGGATGGCAATGCCACCATCAGCGGCGGCGGTTTCTTTAACACCACCTCCCGTCTGACGGTCGCCGGTTACGACATCAACCGCAACACCAGCACGGTGGCGGCCAGCGATCTGCTGGCTGGCAATTATGAGCAGGTGGATGCGGTGATTCACGGAAACAACAGAACCCTGACCATTGTGGGCAACTCCACCTTCAATGACGCCACCGGTGCCAATGTGACTTTCCGTGATCCGACTTTTGCTTCCGCTCTTAATTCCATCGTCATCGCAGAAGGCACCTTCCGCATTGAGCAGGAGGCCGGCAACACCCGCGCCTTCCAGGGGCTGACCGCGCAGAATGTCACCAATGGCATCCGCATCGCCTATGCGGGACCTACCCTGGCGGACCAGAGCAACGCCACCCTGGGCCTCGGTCCGAACGTCGGTTCCAGGCTGAATTTCCACCGCACCTTTGGCACCACCCACAGTGTGAACATCACCATGGACGGCGTCACCGCCGCCGCGAACGGCGGTGCCAACTACATCGAGCTGGGCACGGACGCCTCCATCCCGAATCCACGCACCTATCTCAGCGGCCTCATCACCCTGACGGGGGCTGCCGACCGCAACATCTTCAACATTGATGCGGCGACGCTGCGCCAGACGGTGACCGAGCAGGGGAACCTGACCGGCCACATCCAGTCCAAGCTGGTCGTCAACGGGCAGATCACCGGCGTTGGTGGATTCACCAAAACCGGTCTGAATGAACTGCGCCTGACGGCGGACAACACCTTCACGGGTGCGATGAACATCCTGCGTTCCGGCGCGGTTTCCGTGCCCTGGCAGGATAACACGGTCGTCATCGGCACCAACAGCTACAACACCCTGGGAGATGCTGAAGGCTGGGCCGAGTGGGGCGTGACGCTGAGCGGCCTCAACGGCCGGGTTTCCGGCACAACCGCCATCAACCTCCAGCGCCGCGGCATGCTGGTTCTGGACAACACCAACCGCCTGGACCTGACCAGCCAGGTAACCGGTGGGAATAACAACAACCGTGTCAACAATGCGGCCAGCATCAATTTTGACCACGGCTGGCTGCGCATCATCGGCGGCACGGAAACCAACACCGAGTCCCTGGCCACGGAAGCCGGGGCCAGGATCAATGTTCTTTCCGGCACCAATACCATTGAGCTCATGCCCACCAGCGGGACCAGCACCTCCATGATCTTGAGCATCGGTGAGATCTCCCGCAGCGCGGGGGCCGTCCTGCAGTTCAACAATCTGGATTCCACTTCCAAATTTGGCTCTCTGCTTTCGGCGGATGCCGGTCTGGACAGCGTGCAGGTGCTGCTGGAAAACATCGGCACCCTTCAGCAGTCTGGGCTGGGTGCGGGACTGACGGACAAGAAGGTGGTCATCGGCCTCCTGGGCGGCATCATGCCGCATGAATATCTGTCAGACATTCGCGAGCATGGCTATAACAACGCCAACATCTCCGACTACCTGGCGCAGGGGCGCATCCAGCAGGCCATCGCCGCCAGCCATTTCATGACCTATGATCCGGCCACCAAAGTGCTGCGCCCTCTGGATGATTCGGAATACTTTGTGCCTGCCAACGGCCTCCTGGACAACCTTCCCAGCGGTGCTTCCGGGCAGAATGTGAATCTGCTGGAGATGGTCTCCATCGCCCGGCAGAACATGACGATCAACTCCCTGCGCTTTGGCCCGCTGTCTGACAGCCTGGGCAACAATGTGGGTGAAAACGTCCCCTACCACAGCGCCACGACCCTGACCAGCCTGGTGGATGCGCACCAGCTCCAGCTCCTGGTGGATGGCACCCTGACCATCAGCTCCGGCATGATCAGCAGCGCCTATTTCACCACCGGCAACAATGCCGTGACACCTAACAACACCGGGGCGTTTGATACGCTGATCGCCGGTGGTACGCTGAACTTCGGCAGCCGTGAAGCCATCATCAACAACCAGAACGCCGTCATCCGTGCGAACGATGGAACCGTGCAACTGGGGAACCTGGAGATCCGCTCCATCATCAGCGGCTCCGGCGGCCTGCTGAAGACCGGCCAGTCTCCGGTGTTCCTGGACGGACGCAATACCTACTCTGGTGTCACCACCGTGAGCAATGGCACTCTCTTCCTGCGCAATGGCCGGCATGCCCTCGGTGCAGGCGGTGAAGGCAATGGCGTCGTCATTGAAGGGAATGGCAGCCTCAGCTCCGGCAGCGGCATCCAGGTGGGCTCGGCAGCGGCCTATGAAAACGTGCTGATCAAGGCCCTGGCTGCAGACCAGTATGTGATGCGGGCGGACAGTGACCTGACCAACTGGTTTTCCCATGTGACCGTGGATAATGTGGACAAGGCCGGACACGTCCTCTTCTCGCCCATCGTCCGGTTGGACAATGATGCATCCGCCGTTTTTAACGGTAATTTTTATGGTGGCAGCAGCGCCGTTTCCCAGGACATCCTGGCCACGGATTCACGCACCATCACCTTCGAAACTCCCACGCCGACTTCCTCCACCCAGTTCTTCAACAACACCTTTATTTTCCGCGGCCAGTTTGGAGACAAGAGTGATGCTGAAGGCAATGCGGTTCCGATTGCGGACTCCATCTCCACTCTGCAGACTCTGGCCGGAACTCGCACCAATGAAAATGAAGTGTTGCAGGTCAGGCTGGCTGGCGGGTCATCTGAGACGAACTTCATCATGGAGCAGCAGTACAATGCGGTGGGCCGCCTGACTCTCTTCCAGGGAAATCTGCTCATCACCTATGACCCGGATGACACCAGCCCTGAAGGCACCGGCTTCTGGACCAACAGCGCCATCTCCAAAATTGGCGGCGGCGTTTCCAGCACAGCGGCCAATGCGGAAAGCTTCGGCTTGAGCGGCGGCAGCACGATGCAGGGATTCATCATGGATTCCAACACCTATGGGGCGGCCACCGGCACCGGGGCTGCTGCGGCTGCCGGGGTAAGCTCCCTCTTCCTCACCAAGGCCGGGCAGCATTTTAACATGGCCACCTGGTCGGCCATCGGCGGCGGGGCCAAATGGATCGGCGGTCTCAATGAAACAGGCACGGTTTATTTCGGCAATTCTGCAGACACCGGGACTCTGACGATCGTGAACGCGGGCGTGCGTCTGCATGCCGCTGCCGGCGGCACGGTGGAGTTTGACCAGAGGATGGTCACCAGCGGCACGGTGGGCGCGACCACCAACAATCCGCAGATCACCAAATCAGGTCGCGGAACGGTGATTGTGAAGAACAGCACCAATACGGCGGTTTCCGCTGTCAACCTGGAGATCGCCGGCGGCAAGCTGGTCCTGGACCATGCGGGGGCGAACGTTGCGCTTGTCAGATCCACAGGGGCCAATAATGCCTTCATGGGTGGCGGTGTGCTCCATGCCGTGGGCAATCCGGGGGCCAACAGTGTCGTTGCCCTGGCATCCACCAGCACGACTAACAGCGTGCTGAACCTGCGCGTGGGCAGCGGTACTGAGATCATTGCCGAAGGCCGCGGCGGCTTCACGATGACGGTGAATGCGGGCAACACTAACAACAACGTCAGTGGCGGCGTCAACCGCTCCAACATCACCCGGTTATCAGGCTCCTCGTTGAACTTTGTAGAAGCCACCGGCGGTATCATCAATCTGAACTTCAATGAGTTCACCCCGAGTGCGACGCGGGACACCATCATCCCCTGGGCCACCTACAGCAACACGCCCCGCCAGGCGCTGGACTTTGCCATGTCTCCCACAGGCACCGGCCGCGTGACCGCCGTCACCCGTCAGGCGGCGGATGAAGAAAATGATCTGGCGAGCTGGACGGAGCGCCGGAACATCACTGAACTGGGCAGCGGATTCACCGGCACCCTGGTGGACAGCCTGATTCTCAACACACTCCGTTTTGACACGGCTGCCGCCAGCGCAGTGACACTGGGCACTAACAGCGTCCTTTCGCTGGAAGGCAATGGCATCGCAGGCGGCATCCTGGTCAGCAGCAATACCGGCAGTGCCAACAAGTCCATCACCGGGGGCTACCTCACGGCTTTTAACAGCGGGGCCTTCGGCGGCAGCATCGTCGCAGGCAGCAACATCATCAGTAATGTGCCGCTTGTGGCCTTTGGCAATCTGTCTGTTAACGATCCCATCGCCGGTGTAGGAATTCCAGATGGGACCTCAATCACAGACCTGAACCCGGGTGCCAGGACGATTACAATCTCCCTGAACGCCATTGAGACCCTTGAATACACGAATTTGTCCAATTTCATCACCTCCTTCATTGAGCTGGACTTCGCCGGCAGGCTGGTCAATGGCTCGCGGCTGGTGACCAATGTCACCAACGTTGGCGCTCTGGAAACGGGCATGCGCATCACCGGCAATGGTATTCCTGTGGGAACGACCATCAGTGAGATCAATGAGAATGAGGTGACCCTTTCGGTTCCGGCCACCATCAGCTCCCCTGGAAACGGGACGAGCCCTCTCAAATACGTGGTCGGCGGCACGCAGGCAGGCAGCACAGTGATCCGCGGCGTGCCATCCGGATTTGATCTGGCGGTGGACATGCCCATCTCCGGTGCCGGCATTCCGGTGGGAGCTTACATTGAATCCTTCTCCGAAGCCAACAACACCATCACCATGACGATCGCCGCGAATGCGACAGTGCCGGTCACGCGGCTCAGCACGTCCACGCCAGAGATCATGATTCATCATTATGGCCAGGGCACCCTGACGGTGGGCAGCACCGTCACTGGCAACGGCTCCCTGACCATTGCCGGCCCGATGACCACGCTGCCTGAGCAGTTTGGTACGACCGGGGTGGTGAAGCTGACGGGTAACAATTCCTATACCGGCAGCACCGTGGTGACCGGCAGTGTCCTGGAGATCTCTAATGTCAATGCGCTCGGCATCAATCCTACCTCTGCGGCCAACGGTCACATCATCCTGAATGGTGGCACCCTGCGCTGGACCGGTGACGTGGCCAACCTGGGCAACCGTGGCATCACCTTCCACGGCAGCGGCGGTGTGATTGACATTGTGAAACCCACGGCCAACCTCATGATTGGCGACGGCATCAGCGGTGCCCAGGCCTCCATCGCCTCCCAGGCCCTTTTCCAGGGTGACCTGGTGAAGATGGGTGCCGGCAGTCTCACCCTCACGGGCAACAACGCCACCTTCCAGGGCATGCTGGACGTGCGTGAAGGCACCCTCATCGTCATGGCGGACAACGGCACCAGCAACGCAGGAGACATCACCCCGCTGGGCACCACCCGCTCCAAAGCGGACAGCACCATTCTGCGCAGCGGCACCAACCTGCAGATGTTCCTCGGAAACGGTGCCAACGGCGGAGACTGGACCCTGGACGAATTCATCACCTTTGAAGGCAACAACGTCTTCACCTATGGCGGCCTGCAGGATGTGGCTGAAAACATCGCACTGGACCTGCCGGTTTACAACCTGGGCAGCCGCCGTCCGCTGAACCTCAACGGTATCCTGGAGATCCTCGGCACCACCACCTTTGATGTCACCGCCAACGGCATTCTCCGGTTTGGCAACAATTCTGGTTATATTACCGGCAGCGGGAACATCATCAAAGACGGTCAGGGCCAGCTCCAATTCCGCTCCAACATTCCGGACTGGACCGGCGGCCTGGAGATCAAGCAGGGGACGGTCATCGTCGGCAACCAGGCGGATGCTCTGGGGACCGGCTATGTTTCCGGCAAGACCATCATCCTGGGCAGTACGGAGCGCCAGGACGCAGCAGAACTCCTGGTCCAGTTGGCGGATACCAGCATCCAGGGCTGGCTCTTTGAGGTGAACAATGACATCGAAGTCGTTTACAACCCCACCCAGACCAAGCGCCTCGGCATTGATGCCACGTCCAATTCCACCCAGGTGAATTACAACGGGGACATCACCCTCAACGACAACCTCATCCTCCTGATGCGCGATGTCAGCAACGCCATCGGCGGAGAGCAGGCTTACGTCAACTTCAACGGCAGCTTCCGCGATGGAGCTGTCACCAGCGGCAACCTCCTGGTGCAAACGGATGATGTCACGCCAAACAATCTCACCCAGGGCCGCAACTATGGTTACGCCGTGCTCAATGCAGACAACAGCGGCTGGACCGGTGACATCACGATCAGCAACAATCTGGCCTACAACCAGGATACCACTGCCATCCTGCGGGTGGGCCACAGCCGGGCCCTGACGGCGGCCAATGATGTGAAGATGAATTATAACTCCATCCTGCAGGCTGGCGGGCGCAATGTCACCATCGGCAATCTGAGCACGCTGGGAGGTGAAGGCGGCTTCTACGGCGATGCCGGCACAATGTCTTCCAACAACGGCAGCACTGAGATCATCGAAAACGCGGCTTCCACGCCTTCCACACTGACGATTACCCAGACCACCCCGGTCACGTATGAGGCTGTCTGGGATGCCCACTTCCGCAATGGCACGCTGAACAGCCAGTTCTTCGCCCCTGGAGCCAATGTACAGCAGCCGAGCGCCGCCCTCAGCATCACCAAGGCGGGCAATGGCTGGGCCACCCTGACCCTGGACAATGACTATACCGGAGCCACCGTCGTCCAGGCGGGCGTGCTTCAGGTGGGCCGCAACGGCCTGGGTGATACGGGCGCCCTCCCATCCGCAGCGAATGCCGCCACGCTGATGACCCGTGTCATGGCGGGAGCCACGATCGCCGGCACCGGTACGGTTCAGGGCCGGCTGACCATCCTGTCTGGCGGCACACTGCAGGCCGGGGATTCCGCCGGTGCAGATCTGGGCACCCTGGTGGTGAATGGCAATGTCATCTTCTCCACCGGTTCCAACGCCCTCATGCAGGTGCGCACCGCATCCTACAACAATCCTGGCTCGCTGACCGCCTCCGATGACCAGTATGTCTTCTGGCGCAACGGGGTGCTGACCGACGCCTTCTCCGGCGGCCTGAGCGACCTGGTCACCACCTCCCAGCATGACATGGTCATGGCCACAGGCACCATCAACTGGGCTCCGGGCTCCAAGATCACCCTGGCCAGCGACGGCTACACCCCGAAGGCAGGCGACATCATCCGCATGTTCAATGCCACCAGCTTCGTCGGCGACATCAACGTCGGCCCAGAGTTGCGCAGCGGTGGGGAGAACCTTCCGGGCCTGGACCTCATCCTCTTTGCCCTGGGCGGCAACCTGCTGTGGGATGTGAGCTACTTCAACTCCCACGGCATTCTGATGGTGGTGGAGGCCGATGTGGCTGTCTCCTCCATCCCGGCACCGGTCATCACCCAGATGCCCCAGTCCAACCAGAGCCAGACAGAGCCCCTGGAACCGGGGACAATGGTGACCCTCACCGCCCAGGCCACGACCACGGGTGATCCTGCCAAGCTCCGCTACCAGTGGATCCTCAACGGCATCCCGGTCTTTGGCGCCACCAACCGGATTTACACCTTCCCGGTGAACTTCAATACCAAGGGCGTCTATACCATCGCGGCCACCAATGAAGGCGGCACGACTCTGTCCCCGGATGAGTTTGCCGTGCAGGTGCTGGTGAATGACGTGCCAGACATTCTTTTTGACACCACCCAGGTGAACAAGGCCCCTGGCAGCAGCCATACCTTTGACATCGCGGTCGGCGGTCAGGAGCCCTTTGAGTATCAGTGGCTGAAAAACGGCCAGCCGCTGGATGGCGAAACCAACAAGCAGCTTGTGCTGGAAAACATCTCTGAGGATGACGAAGCCCTGTATTCGGTGGAGGTCACCAACCCTGTGGACACCGTCACCAGCGGGGCGGCGCTCCTCAACGTGCTGGATCCGATCTCCAGCGTGGTGGTGACCAAGACTCCGCAAAACGTCTATCTGAAGCAGACCGTCACCTTCAGTTCCACTGTCGTGGGAGACGGTCCCTTCACCTACCAATGGAAGAGGGGCACGGCCAACATCAATGGAGCCACCGGCCCGACCTTTGTCATTTCCAATGTGACGGCGGCGGCTGCCGGGAACTACAGCGTGGTGGTCACCTCCGAAGTCAACAGCGTGGTCAGCAACCTGGTTCCGCTGGTATTGAACGAGCCATTCCCCGCCATCCAGACTGCGCCGGTGCCCCGGACCGTGCTGACGGGATCCCCGTTTGAGATCCGGGTGCAGGCTTCCGGACTGCCAGTCCTGACCTATACCTGGAGAAAAGATAACCGTGTGCTACCTTTTGCAGGCACTCCTGTTATTTCGATAGAGTCGGCGACCCTCGCCGACGGCGGAACTTACGTGGTGGAAGTGTCCAACTCCGAAGGCAAGATCAGCACGGCGAAAGAGCCCTTCATCCCGGCTGAAATCGTTGTGGTGGACAGCGGCAGCCAGATTCTGCCGGTGGCCCCTCTCGGCACTGCCAAATTCACCGCCAGGGTGGCCATGGGCCGGAAGACCCAGGGCGTCACCTACCAGTGGAACAAAGTCCTGACCCGCGAAGTCGTCATCCCTGGAGAAGGTGATGGTGAAGACGATGGAGAAGGCGATGGTGAAGGCGATGACAATGGAGACACCATTGTGATCGAAGAGTATCTGGTGCCCATCGTTCCAGGGGAAGATCCCCGCATCTCCGGCGCCAATACGAGCGAGATGGAAATTGAAGACGTGCAGCAGGGACTTTACACCGCCGTTCCCCCAGGGGACGAGGGGCTGTATCGCTGTGTGGTCACGGGGCTGGATGGTGTCAGCGTGACGGGATCTGAATACGACCTGCGCGTTTTCACCGCCGCGCCAGAGTTTACTGCCGAACTGGCCTTCCCTAACGGCCTCATCGGCCGTGACTACAGCTTCCAGGTGCCGGTGGAGCGTGACGACCGCTCCAAGACACCCGAGAAGATCACTGCCTCCGGCCTGCCTCCCGGCCTGAGCATTGATCCCTTCTCCGGTCTGATCTCCGGCCGTCCTTCGGCAACGAAGGCAGGCGGCTACCGTGTGCGGATCACCCTGGCCAACAAGCTGGGCAAGGTAACCCGTGAGGGCATCCTGACCGTGGATGACCTCCTGCCGACGGTGACCGGTGCCTGGGTGGGCCTGGTGGACCGTGACCCCGTGCTGGGAGACAACCTGGGCGGGCGCCTGGACCTGACCGTCACGACGAAGGCCACCTTCAGCGGCAAGCTGATGTTTGCCGGCGCCACCTACGGGATCAAAGGTCTGCTGAACATGACTGACACCGAGCCTGCCGCCGCCACGGGCAAGGTCTTCATCAAGCGCAAAGGCAAGCCGCTGCCACCGCCGCTGGAACTGGAATTCACCCTGGATCCGGTGAACAACACCATCGCCTCCGGCACCATCACCGATGGAACCAGCACGGTGGACATCAGCGAAGGCTGGCGCATGACCTACAGCAAACTGGAGCCTGCCAGCACCTACACGGGTTATTATACCATGGCCCTGGGCCTGGCAGATGACAGCCCGCTGATCCCGGACGCTCCTCCGCTCTCCAATGACGGCTCCGCCATCGCACCGCTGGGGGCAGGTTATGCCACCTTCACCGTGGCCGCCGACGGCAAGCTGAAGATCGCCGGCAAGATGGCGGACGGAGAAAAGCTGACCTCCTCGACCTTCATCGGTCCGGACGGTGAGATCGCTCTCTACCAGCACCTCTACAAGCGCATCAAGTCTATCGGCAGGTATGTGGATGCCGAAGGCAACCTCATCATTGATCCGAAAATGAAGGCCACCGGCGGCTCCGTCCACGGCAAGCTGGTCATTGATGACAAGGATGATGCGGATGCCCAGAACTCCAACAACACCGTTGGCGGCGACGTCACCTGGGTGCGGCCACCGAGCCCGAGCGTGAAGGACCGCGCCTTCAAAACCGGCTTCGGCTTCAGCTTCTCCCCGCTGCAGGAGCCTCTGGACATCGTCGCCGTGGGCGGCCGCTATGATCCGCCTGCGGATGGCATGATCCTGGGCCTCACAGAAGCCGCCGTCACTGACAGTCCCAACGCACGGATTGAATTCTTCTACGGTGGAGACCTCGACTTCTTCTACCGGGTGGAGATCCTGGATGCTGAATTCACCTCGCAGGATCCAAGTGTGAACGTGGTGGTGACCAAGAACAGCAAGATCGTAGTCCCCAAAGACACCCAGTCCCCCGATGCCAAGACCACGGTCAAGGCGGTGGCGAAGACGGGACGGATCAACGGCTCCTTCGTGGTGACGGACTTCAACCCCCGCTATCCGCTGCGTCCTTACTACGTCAAGCGTTCGGTCAAGTTTGAAGGCGTCATCATCAACGAGCCCGTCTCTGGTGGTGGCACACAGCAGGTGGGTGTAGGCTTCTTCCTCCTGCCGCAGCTGCCCAATGCCGATCTGAATCCGAGCTCCACGGACAAAACCTCGCCGATTTACTCCGGCCGCTTCACCCTGGAGCCCCTGTCAGCGCCTGCTTTGCCCTGAGACCTGGACCACCCAGGCAGTCAATGAACCGTCACAGCCGCCAGCCCACCGCTGGCGGCTGTTTCATTTGGATGGGTCATCATTCTGCACTTCTGATCGCATAATCCAGGTGAGGTCTTGAACCCGAACTGCGTGATTGATCATCCGCCGCCGGCTGCCAATGTCTTCTGCTGAATTGCGGATGCCGGATTGAACAGGAAGAAGGGGCAGATTTTGGAGCCCCTTTGTGAGATCCTCTCTATGCCAAACGTGTGTTTATGAAGGCGCGTAGCACCTGCGGGTCATCCCACCTCAATCCCGCAGTGTCCTCGGCCGGTCCGTGTAGAATGTCATTTGCAGGCTCAGGTTTTCCTTGGCACCGACGGGAAGGGCCACCAGGGGCAGGGGCACTTTGAATTCGAAGTCGGCGATGGGGAGAAACTCGCGGTCGAAGGCGAGCATGGGGCCGCGGAAAAGCAGGTCGGGCCATTCGCCATAAGGGCCGGTAAAGGCCTCGTGCAGGTATTTGAGCCGGGCGCTGAGGGGGGTCATGACGAAGCCTGCCACCGGGTTTCCGTGGGCCATTGCGCGCTCTTTCATGAGACCATATTCATCTCTTTTCACCGGGATCCAGACGGCGGGAGTATCCGCATACCAGGCCACAAACCAGGGCGCGTCAGAAAAGATGATCTCCTCCGGCGTGACGAGCCTGCGCACGAGTGAAACGCGGTCCGGGACGTAGGGGGGCCAGTGGGGATAGATGCGGTTGCGCAGGGTCAGGCCCAGCTTCACCTGGGCGGGCAGGCTGTTCATCATGGGCAGGGCGCTGATGGCCAGCGCCACCAACACATAGCCGTGCCTGGCCCAAAGGCCGTTTCCTGAAGGGGCCAGCCGCGCCCACAGGACCGCCAGCATGGCGGTGCCAAAGAGGGTCATCGCGGGAACTAGCACGAGGTAAAGCTGGTTGTCATCCTGCTGTCCATCCGGCAGGCCGATGAAGCCCATCCCGATGGTGACGGCCAGCAGTACCAGACCCAGGCCCAGCCGTGCCGCAGCGGTCTCCGCCCGCCGGAAGCGGTGCAGGAGCGCCACCAGGAAAAACAGGGCAGGGAGCCCGTGACCGAAATGGGAAAAAAGATCCCCCACCTGGGTCTGCCAGTTCAGCAGGAGCTTGCGCAGCAGATCCGCCACCTGGACGGAGGGCATGCCCAGGGAAAACTGGCGCTGAAGGGTGGAGGCATCCAGCGGCAGGAGATGTGTCTGGAAAAGTGTCTTGGCACCGCCCAAAGGGTCTCCGGACGCCTGGTAGAGCCACCAGCCCCAGCCGGCCAGGGCCAGGCCGGGGAACGCGGCCACGCAGACTGCCGCCATTTTCCGCCCGGGCAGGGCCACGGCTACCGCCAGGATGAGTCCCAGGACCAGCCACAATGCCAGCCAGTGTGTCAGCACCATCAATCCAGCTACCAGGCCCAGGGCAGCCACCGGAAGGGCTGTGCCCTGCCCCTGATGGGCACCGGTGACTGCGGCGGTGAAGAGGCGGAAGGCGGCGGCCATCAGCGGTAGCAGCAGGCCCGCCGGGCTGCCGCTCACGGCCAGCTCCCACAGGGGCTCACACACCAGCAGGGCGGTCACCGCCACGGCGGCGATGGTGTCATCAAAGAGCTTCCGCGCGGCGCCATGCGTCCACAGCAGCGTCAGCAGCATGCCCGTGACGCCGAAGCAGGCGATGACACGGTCCAGCAAATAGATGGAGCCATTTTTGGCAGGCTCGTATAAATGATGACGGTGCAGCAGCTTGAAGACCGGCGCCCAGAGCAGAGGTTGCAGCGGCGGCTGGGTGATGTCCGGCATGGCGGACGGGGCCGGGTCTTTGCCTGCCTGGCTGAGCAGCGCCCAGGCATAAGGGCGGATGACCTGGGTCTGAAAATAATTCCCGCGTGCCATCTCGCGTGACATCTGCGCCTGTTCCATGCCTGCGGCACTGTTCAGCCCGCGAAAGGTGATGAACACATGCACCAGGGCCATGCCGATGGCGACGCCGTAAAAGGCGAGCCGGAAGAGCGGATTGCCGGCGGTGTTCGGAGACGGGTGCGTCATGTCGGTAGGGTGGCAGGACTTTGTGCCCTGGTTTGGGCCGGTTTGCAATCACGCCGCGCAGGCAAAAAAATCCCCGGTCCGCTGACGGGCAGACCAGGGATATGAATGGCAGCGGCCGAGGTGATGTCAGGTGTAGGAGGACTCCACGCGTGTGGCCACGTCGCGGTAGCCGTAATCGGCGTTGTAGATTTCCTTCAGGGCATCCAGGTACTGCTCCTGCTTGCCCATCTTTTCAGAGACCAGGGCCAGCTCATAGAGAATCTCTTTTTTCATGTTGTCCATGACCACGAGTTCCTTGGCGGCCTCGCTCAGCGCACTGAAGGCCAGGTCGTTCATGTTCTTCTTCTCAAAGCAGCGGCCCAGCATGAGGATGGCCTTGATGCGGATGTTGGGGTTGCTCTTGGCCTGCTGGAGCTCCGGAATGGCCTCGGTAAACAGGCCGGCGTTGAAGTAGGCCTGGCCGAGGTCAAAGCGCAGGGCCTTGTCGGTCGGGTTCCGCTCCACACGGGCTTTGGATTCGCTGATGGCACCCTGGGAGCGCTGCTTGCGCACCTCGGCCAGCTCGGCGCGGCGCAGCTCGATCTCCGGATCATCCGGATACGCCTCGATGTGGGCGGCCATCTGCTGGATGTACACGTCCTGGGCTTTTTCACGGATCAGCTCCGTGCGGCGCTGCAGCGCCACGTCGCCGGGATTCAGGGTAAGGGCGTATTCATAGAAGGACAGGGCATTGTCCGTCTGGTCCAGCTCTTCATAGAGCTGGGCCATGCTCTTGACGTTGTTGATATTGGTCTGGTCCTTGTTGTACTCCTCGATGAAGTGGGCCAGGAGGGATTCGGTTTGCTCCTGGGTGCGGCCCTGCTTGTTCAGCATTTCCAGCAGGTTGGACTCCTTGTTGTCCTTCTGGGCGTCCTTGATGTTGCCGGTGCCCCAGCCCTGGGTCTTGATGGAGTTGCGGGCAGCGGCGTCCTTTTCGCCTTTGGAGGCATTGAGGTCCTTGGGGTCAATTTTGAGGATGTCCGCATAGACCTTGCTGGCCTTGCCGGGCTCGTCATGGGTCATGAAGTGGTCCGCCAGGGTGTGCATCACCTTGGTGTTGTTCGGCTGGCCTTTGCAGATCGTTTCCAGGGCAAAGGCGGCCAGGTCCGGAAAGCCCAGCTTCATGGCCATCTCATACATCTGCTGGTTGGCGGCGACGTTGTAGGGGTCCTTCTGAAGGACGTTTTCCTCGATTTCGGCGATGGCTTCCAGAGGGTCTTTCTTGGAGGTGCCCTTGAAGCCGAAACTGAATTTCTTGCCGCCGCCGCCGGCCGCTTCCCCTTCGGCCCCGCGCAGGGCCTTGCGGCCTTCCATGAAATAGGGGACCTCTTTGACAATGGGCAGCAGCAGGCTCACAGCATACTCCCAGTTCTTCTGCTCGATGGAGAGCATGCCTCTTTTCCAAAGATTCTGATGCTTCGGCTGCAGTTCGCTCGCGGTGACGATCATGGTGCTATTTGCTTTTCGGGGGGTTGGCTTGAGTGTCTTTGGGGTCCTGGCTCTCCGTCTTTGGAGTGACCAGTTCGGTCAGCGACTGCCATTCCTCCTTCACGCCCTGGCTGAAGCCCTTTGCGCTGAATCCATGCTCAAAGAGCACCATCCAGCAGAAAGTGGCGGCCAAAAAGGCAAGTAACCAGAGGAATTTTGAAAACAGACGCATGTCCCGGAAAAATGAAGATTACAAATAAACTGCCCTGCGCGTCCAGCACGGACTTTTTGTTTTAGGGGATGTTTTATGAAACCGGCCTGCTCCTGGGGGGAGCAGGGCCTGAAATTTAAACCACCCCCGGACAAAGGCGCACTTGCGGGGCGGGCCACCTCTGGGGCAACATGCGTGCCATGACACCCCTCCATCACCTCCGCGCCGGCATCATCGGTACCGGTTTCATCGGCCCGGTCCACATTGAGGCCCTCAAGCGCCTGGGCATCCAGGTCACCGCCATCTGCGCCTCCTCCAAAAGCGCCCGCCAGACGGCGGAGCAGTGGGGCATTGAGGAAGTTTATGGGGATTATGACCACGAGGCCATGTACGCCAGCCCAAATGTGGACGTGGTCCACATCACCTCCCCCAACAAGGCGCATGTGGAGCAGTGTCTCTCCGCCCTGGACATGGGCAAGCACGTCATCTGCGAAAAACCGTTGGGCATGAACACCCAGGAGACCGCCCAGGTCGTCGCCGCCGTCAAGAAAGGCGGGAAAAAGGGTCCCGTCTTCGCGGTCAATTACATGTGCCGCTTCTTCCCTGCCGTCCTCCAGATGCGCGCCATGGTGGAGCGCGGGGACATTGGCGAGATCATCCACGTCCAGGGCCACTTCTTCCAGGACTGGCTGCTGCACCAGACAGACTTTAACTGGCGCGTCCTGGCCAGCGAGGGCGGCAAGCTGCGTGCCGTGGGGGACATCGGCACACACTGGATTGATGCCGTCAGCTTCATCCTGGGGGCCAAAGCGCAGAGCGTCTTTGCCCACATCGAGACCTTTCACAAAACCCGGCTTCGCCCCAAAGGCCAGGTGCAGACCTTTGCCAAAGTGGATCCCAAAACCATGGTGCCCTATAAAGTGGATACTGAGGACTTCGGCAGCGTGCTGCTCAAGTTTGGCAAATCCAAACATGGCCATGCCGATGGCGTGCATGCCAATGCCAGCATCTCCCAGGTGGCCGCCGGCTGGAAGTGCAGCCTGGCCCTGGGCATCTACGGCACCAAAGGCAGCCTGCAATGGGACCTCCAGCAGCCCAACGAAATCACCCACGGCCGTCGCGACCAGCCTAACCAAATCTTGCAACGCGGCACCCCGGGATTCCTCGAAGACGTCGCCAACTTCACCGACTACCCCGGCGGCCACGCCGAAGGCTTCAGCGACGCCCACAAGATGCACTACCGCGCCGTGTATGAGCACATCGCCAGCGGCAAGACCACCCCCGCCCTCTTTGCCACCGCCGAAGACGGCCACCATGAGGTGAAGCTGTGCGAAGCCATCCTGCAAAGCAGCCGGGAAAAAAGCTGGGTGAAGGTGTGATTCGCTACCTCCCCGCGAAAATCTCCTGTGGCCAGTGAGTCTGGCTGCTTGTGGAATGCGAAGAAAAATGAAGGCTGTCTTGGGCGGGCACGGTGAGCCGTGACCGCCCGTTTTCTTGCTCACTTAAACAAAGCCTTTGAAGATGGAAATCTGAGGCTCCTGAGTCTCCATTGGGGGACATAGCGCGCGCATTGCGGATTGGCTAAAGGTATTCATGAAGAGGCGTTTTCACCTTGAGGACAGTCTCCTCACACAACCATGAAGACCTCATTTTTCTACCGCCTGGCGGCGGTTTTTTGGTGCTCGATATTAGCGGTCACGGTCAATGCCGCCTCCCTGGGTACGTGGCCCGCTCTGAATGTTGGCAAGCCTGGCAAAATCTTTCTCAGCGGGGCAGCCTATGGCAACGGACAATGGGTAGTTGTCGGTCAGTCAGGCTATATCACGACATCCTCAGACGGCATTAAATGGTCGCGAAAATCGGCCGGTCACAAACGGGATTTTAATGACGTCTGTTTTACCGGCTCCCAGTTTGTAGCCGTATGCAAAGCCCCGGACACAGGATCTGGAGCTAAAATCTGGGTCTCTTCAGATGGCGGCAAATGGAGCCCCAAGGATACCGATACAGGCGGGGATACCATCTCACAGGGACTTCATGCCGTGTCAGCAGATGCCTCGGGAACCGTCATCGCTGTGGGTGGCATTTCCGGCCAGATGACACGCTCATTTGACCACGGCAACACCTGGCAGCGCATCCTGCCTTCAGGCAGCCAGTACTGGCCAGGATTGTATGCGGTCGGCTATGGCAAAGGCACCTGGATCAGCGGCGGCTCCAACAGGATCATGCGCTCGACCGATGCAGGTACGACCTGGACGGATGTTTCAACCAGCAAGGGGGCGCGGGATGTCTGTTATGGGAACAACCGGTGGCTCATCACGGACTTCTGGAACAGCAGGATGTACTGGTCTGCCAACGCCACAGAATGGACCCCTGTCGTTACGGCTCCAGGCCATGGAAATACGAACTCCTTTAATTTTGTACATGGCTGTGATTACGCCGACGGGCTTTTCGTCGCTGTGACGGAATATGGGAAAATCTGGACTTCCGAAAATGCCCGTGAGGTGAAGCTGTGGGAGGCGGTGGGTGGTGATCCGGACATCTGGAGTGTGAAAGCGGGACCGCGTGGATTCATTGCTGTGGGAGGCGATTTCGACTTAAACCAGGGCGTGGCCTGGGCCTCTCCGGCCTGGATGAAAGCGCGTATCGGCGGCCCTTGGGACCATCCCTATGCCGCTTTTGATGCCGAAGACAGTCCGCCCAAAAAAATAGCTCTTCCGGAATACCGGGTGAATACGACCTCTCTAAATCTGCACCTGGAGGCGACCTTGTTTCACATGCCGGCATTAGGAGCCGCCACCAGTTTCAGGCTGAACTACACCAGCCGGCCCACGGAGGATGGTGACAGCACCATCGGCCCTTTTGGGAAAAACTGGCGCTCGTCGTATGAATCCATGCTGGGCAGCTTTGGCCAGGAGGTCCGCGTGATCACGGGCGGGGGAAATTCGCTCCAGTTTGTGACTCCGGACGGTCAGGATCTCAGCACGGTCACCTCGGGCAGCCTCAGACTGCTGAGTCCTGAAGGCAATTACGACGAGATGACCTACTACGGCGCTGCTGCAGGCTTCCGGCTGGTGACCCGCTCCACGCGCATGACCTATCATTACTCCGTCTCCGGCGGGCCTGGAAACTCCTTGTGGTTCCTCTCCCGCATCGTGGACCGGAATGGCAATCAGACCGTCATCAATGTCGCGACCGATGCAAATGGCGGACGGGTGACCAAAGTGACTGATCCGGCCGGGCGTGAACTCTCCTACCACTACAATGTGGACGGGCGTTGCATCCGCATCGAAGCACCCGACGGCCGCGATATCACTTTTGGTTATGATGCCCGGCAGAACCTGGTTTCGATCACGGACATGGCAGGTTATCAGGCTGCCTATGTCTATGACGAATCAGGCTTCCTGAAGAAGATGACCACCGCCGGGCGCGTGAACCGGTTTTCCTGGAGCCCTCGTCCAGGTTACGAGGACAAAACATCGGATCAGGACAATGCAGGTGACCTCATCGTCAGCACCGTCACCACAAGTGCAGGCGCGGTCATCAAATATGAACTCTTAAAGGACGGCAGCGGTGTGAAGCGCGTGGACGCCCTTGGACAGGAGACGGTTTTCGAGAGCCAGGATGGCCGCACCACCAGCATCACTCAGCCAAAAGGATCCAAAAACAAGATCACCTTCAACGAGCAGAAACTGCCCTCAACCTTCACGGATGATCTGGGCAATGTATCTGAAATCACGTACAACAGCGCGGGTTATCCAACCAGAGTGGAAGATGCGCTCGGGCATGAAACGCAGTTTGCTTATGACAGCCATGGAAACCTCCTTTCCCGCACGGATGCTCTCGGCCGGCTCTGGCAGTTTACCTATGACGCCAAGGATAATCTGACCAGCACACGCAGCCCGCTGAACTACGTCACGAGCTTTGCGTATCATGGCAACGGCCGCCTCTGGAAAACGACTGATGCGCGCTCCGGCCAAAGTGTGAACCTGTACAATGCAAATGGTGACCTCGTCAGTCAAACCAACGCCAGCGTTCATCCTGCCACTTACAGCTATGACGGCGTGAGCCGCTGCACCAGCATGACGGACCGCGCCGGAAGAACCAAAAACATCACTTATGATGCCAATGACCGGATCACCGAAATAAGCTACCCGTCTGCTCCAGGTGCTCCGAAAAGGGTCTTTGGTCATGACGCCTTCGGCCAGAATTCATTTACCGATGAGCTGGGGCATCAGACATCCATGGTCCGGAACGATTTCGGTTATGTCACACGTCTGACCGACCCGTTGGGAAACCTTGCCCAGACCGAGTACAACCCTGAGAACCTGCCTGTACGGAGCATTGATCCGCTCGGCCGTGTGAGCTCCACCCAGTATGATGCCGACGGCCGCCCCATATCCGTCACTGATGCCATGGGTCGTGTCACGTCACGCGAGTACAATGCTGAAGGCAGCCTGGTCAAGCTGACCGATGCGCGCAAGGCGGCAACCACTTTTGGTTATGATGACAACGGCCGGTTAACTTCGATGACCGACCCTCTCAAAAAACAAGTCCTTCATGAGCGCGACGTTTTGGGCCGCGTCACGGTCACCACCAACGCCCGCAAGGAGCAGATCCGCGTGAGTTATGATGAAGACGGGCGTGCTGTCAAAAAAGAGTATAAAGGGAGCGCCCCCGGGGCGGCATTTGCCCAGGTGGCCAGCAGCACCTTTGATGCTGCCAACAATGTCATCTCACGGAGTGACGGATGGGGCACAACGAACTGGACCTATGATGCCTGTAACCGGGCGACAAGCATCACCTATCCGGGGGGCAAGGCCGCCTCCTGCACCTATACGCCCACTGGCAGCATCGCCACCATCAGCTATCCCAACGGTCTCGTTGTCAGCTATGTCTATGATACCTTCAACCGACAAAAAGTGCCCACTCCGTTCAGGAGCGGAAACGAAGCCGTTGGCATCAAAGAAGCCGGCAGCAACATCACCCGGATGACCTTGAGCATGGCGGGACAGACCCTGCAGATGGATTTCCAATATGATGCAGCGGGTCACCTGACGGAGGTTGACCGGAGCCTGCTGCCCGCCACGGCCTCCTCCATCAGGACGGCCTACACTTATGATGCCAACGGCCGTCCAACAGGCATCAAACATGACCTGCCTTCAGGAACAGCCTTCGACTGGAAGCTGCAATACGATGCCGTGGGCAACGTCATCCAGGAAACTCATGAAGGTGTTTTTGGCAGCCCGCCCCTGCTGCCAGAGCCCGCGACCCTGTCCTATGACATTGGCGGCAGGATCAAGGCCCGCTCACGGGCATCCTATGGTTACGATGATGACGGTAATCTGACCTCTGTCTCAGGCGGGGCCTTCCAGGCGGCATACACTGCCGAAAACCGTCCCGCCTCCATCCAGCGCCAGATTGGCGATGAGACCGAGGCTGCCACCTATCTCCACGACGGCGCAGGCATGAGAGTGCGCCGGGAAACAGACGATGAAGTCATCCACTACCATTACGGGCCGGGCAACCGGCTCCTCTTCACCACAGACGGTTCGGGCAATCTGCTGGTGACTTACATCTGGGGAGACCGTGGGCTCATCGCGGCTGTTAAAGGCACGGTTTTATCCTCAGGGCTGCGCCACTACCTCACCGGCCGCCTCATGAGTGTCGCCGGCCTCACCAACGCAGCCGGGGACATGCTGGCCACCTACACTTATGATCCGCTCGGCAACTGTGCCCGCACCACTCGTCAGCCAGGCTTTATTGATGACAACCCTTTCACCTTTGTCGGGGGGTTGGGTGTGATGGATGAAGGCGGGGGCCTGTATTACATGCGCCATCGTTTTTATGACTCAGCCACTGGCCGCTTCCTGCAAAAAGACCCGGCAGGTTTTGAAGGCGGCGTCAATCTTTATGCTTATGCGGCAGGCAATCCGGTGAATTCAGTAGATCCGGCAGGCACTTGGGACATTAACTGGTCACGCTTCGCCAAGGGTGCCAAGCAGATCGCTTTTGCCGGCGTCGGAATTGGCCTTGCTGTTGTTACGGGACCCATCACGGGGCCAGTGGCGGGCACGCTGGCCAGCATTGCCGCTGTCAACGCCATTTACAGCACCACCTTCGGAGTCTGCAACATGGTGATAGCCGTTGCGGATCCCAAGGACAGCAAAGCAGGAGCGACCTTTGACCAGATAGACGGTTTTGGGAAAATCCTCGGTGTCGGTGCCGGAGCCATCGCGACTGGCATGAAATCAATGGTCAATGGCGGCCACATAGACCCGAAGGAACTGGACCGGAACATGAAAATCGGATCTGGCCTGGGTTCCGCCGTGGACATGGCGGCCAATGGCGCCCGCTGGAACCTGCCAGACGGCCATGTCTTGAACACACTCAACAACATCGCCACCTCTGATGCGATTGGCCAGGCCTTTGGCGAAACAACGGCCGTCCTGATCAAAGAGTCACAAGATGACGAACGCCCGGAATCACAGTCCAACGCTCCCTCAGGCGAGGAGAGCTCTAACAACGGCGTGGACGAATAATTAACACCAAGGATCACAGCCATGAATACCAAGCCCTTATACCTGTTGCTGCTCGTCATTGCTCCAGGCCTCTTGTCCCAGGCAGCCTCTTCCTACACTTACGATCTGAACAATCGCGTAACGCTGGCCGATTTTGCTGAAGGCCAGCAGGCTGCTTTCAAGTATGACGAAACGGGGAACATTCTGTCCATCACGGCAGCACAGACAGCTCCGCCTGCGGTCCTGATCAGCCACCCGCTGTACCTGCATGTCGGCAACCCGATGCCTGACTACGAGGTGCTGCTGAGCCGTGCATCCGTGATCCGGAGCTATTCCGTGAAAGGTCTGCCGCCGGGGCTCAAGGCCAATCTGAGCAGCAAAGTAAACAAGGACGCCAGAAATCCTGGCACCATCTATGGAACGCCTGCCAAAGAAGGCGTTTACAAAGTCAGCATAAGCGCCTCCACAACAGCAGGCAAGACGGCTGCGGTGACCCTCATGGTGCATGTGGAAAATCCGTTTTCAAAAATCAGTGATGGATTTTCCCTGGCAGGTCTGTTTTCAGGCACCCTTCCCGTTTCTGAAATCACACAAGATCTGGGCGGCTCACTGGTCATCAAAACCACTGCGGCCGGCTCCTTCACAGGCACGGTCACCATCGGCCAGAAGAAGTATAAAATTAAAGGCAGCTTCAATCCATTGACGGGTGTTGCTGAAGCGGTGACCATCACGCGCAAGTCTCCTGACTCCAGTCTGACGCTGAACCTGGTTTTGGATCTCTCCACCACCTCCGTCGGCCGGGGCAGCATTGCGGGCACCCTCAGCGACGGCTCTGTGACCGTTGGCCTGGGGGCCTTCCGCCAGGTCTGGAGCAAGACTCTCCCTGCGGCATTCTTTGCTGAAGGGAAGGGCAGTTCCTACAATACGGCTCTTTTTCTGGAGCCTGATAACCTCACCGATGAAGACTACCCGCAGGGGGTCAGTTTTGCCGTCATTAAAGTGGACCGGCTTGGCAAGGTGAAACTGACAAGCCGTCTCGCCGACGGCACTAAATTCACCTCCTCAACCATTCTCTGGCCGGACGGACAGCTGCCTCTTTATATTCCGCTCTATAAAGGTCAGGGCAGCCTGGTCGGCACCCTGATTTTGGAGACGGGTTTTGCAGAGGACATCGTCGCGGACAACGAAGTGACGGGTGACTTGAAATGGACCCGGCCTGCGAGCAGCGCAAAGCTTTATGCAGACGGATTCATCACCCTCGTCAGTGCCTCTGGAGGTGTCTATCTGGCACCGCCAAAGGGCAGCCGCGTGCTTGATCTTGGCTCTGATCCTGACCATCCATCGGTACAGATGAATTTAACCCAGGGCGGACTTGCCGGGACCATTGCCGCTGATCTGGCCCTCACCACTGCCAGTAAAGTCTCTGCCATCACTCCCAACGACAACAAAGTGAAGCTCACCTTCGCTCCAGCCACCGGACTTGTCTCCGGAGGTTTTGCAGTGGACAAGCGTAAAGCCCCCATCTCCGGCCTGATCCTTCCTGCCAATGGGTTAAACGAATCTGAAGCCTACGGCTTTTTTCTCCTGCCTCCAGCTTCGGGGGGACAGGCCACCTTATCTGGATTCTTCTCCGCCGGCCGCCCTTAAGGCGCAGGTAACGGCTTCTCCCCATCACCCTTCAGAAAGCACCAGACGATCTTCTTCGTGCCGGTGGTAAAGCGGAGGAGGTTGGACTGGTCTTCGAAGACTTCGCAGAAGAGGGTGTGGCGGAGGGTGCTGCCGGGGATACCGTGGGGGAGGGACAGCTCGAAGAAAAGCGTCACCTCCGGCTCGGCGCTTTTTTCACTGCCCGGTTCAAGCTCCCGGCCCAGCCACTCCATAGTGGCCACGTTGCCTGTGCCATCCTTCAGCACAAACGTCTCCGCGAGATACATTTGCACCTGCGCATCGAACAATGCGGCCTCGGTTTTTTCAAAGGAGAGCTTCTGGCCGCTATGATTCGTGAGGACCTGCTCCAGGTCGTTGATGAAGACGGTCAGGCTGACCTCCAGCTTTCGGGTCTCGAGATTGAACTCCGCCTGCGCCTGCGACTGATGAACGGGATGCGCCTGCAGGCCGGGGCCTGCAAGCAGCAGCAGGCCCAGGATGAGCGCGGGCATGGAGGAGCGGCAGGTCACTTCTTGGCTTGGGGCTCTTTCTTCTTCGTGTCCTCTTTGGCTTCTTTGTCCTCGTCATCCTTTTTCGGCTTCGTCATCTCGCGCATGGGGTTCGTCGGCTTGTCATCCTTGAAGAGCTGGAAGCGGCTCTTGACGGGACGGCGGGGCCAGAAGTTGTTTTCCACGTCGGTGTCCACCAGCTCCTGGCGGGGATCGAAGGTGACGGACTTGAGCTCTTTTTTGGTGAACAACAGTTTGTTAGCCTTCTCCGTGTTGAAGCGCCAGATCTCTGCCGGGAGGTTCAGGATCTCGCTGCTGCCGTCGGTGTATTCGATCTTCAAAATGACCGGGGTCAAAAGGCCGCCGACGTTGCTCATCTCGATGACATAGAAGTTATGCTTCGTCTTGAGCAGGGCGGGGTCTATCTCGGCTTCCTTGAGGTCTTTGAGCAGCGATTCGTATTTCTTCTTCTCGCTGGGCAGCACGGTGGCTTCATCAAAGCTGTCATAAAAATCCTTCAGCTCCGGGAAGCGGTCCACGCGCTTTGGGAGGGCTTCATTGCGCTCTTTGGTCAGCGTTTTGGGCAGCTCCTCCTTCTCCTTTTTCTTCTTGGGATTTTCGATGGCGGGATCGCGGCTGTCCAGTTGCAGCCAGCGCACTTCATCAATGGCGACGTCCACATGGTCCACACTGTAAAACCAGCCGCGCCAGAACCAGTCCAGGTCCACGCCGCTGGCGTCCTCCATGGTGCGGAAGAAATCCGCAGGGGCGGGCCGCTTGAACATCCAGCGCTTGGAATACGTTTTGAAGGCGTGGTCAAAGGCCTCGCGGCCCAGGACGTGCTCGCGCAGGATGTTCAGAGCCACGGTCGGCTGGCCATAGGCATTGGGGCCCAGGTCGGCGATGGATTCGGAGTTGGTCATGATCGGCACGCGCTCCTTGGACCGCATGTAGTCCACCATGCCGCGCTCATTGCGGCGGTGGTTCCAGTCGCTCTCCCATTCCTCCTCGGTGAGGTATTCGACGAAGGAGTTCAGGCCTTCGTCCATCCATGTCCACTGGCGTTCGTCGGAATTGACGATCATGGGAAAGTAGTTGTGCCCCACCTCATGGATGACCACGCCGATGAGCGCATACTTGGTGCGTTCCGTATAGGTGCCGTCCTTTTCCGGGCGCGGGCCGTTGAAGCAGATCATCGGGTATTCCATGCCGCCTACCGGGCCGTGTACCGACCAGGCCACGGGATACGGATAGGCAAAGCTGTACTTCGAGTACACCTGGATGGTGTGCGCGATGGCGTGGGTGGAGTACCGGTCCCACAGCGGCATGCCCTCCTTGGGATACAGGGACATGGCCATTACCGGCGGGCGGAACATGCGGTCGGCGATGCCGCCCTGGCGCTCAGGCGTGGGCGGATGGGTGGCGCCCTCCACGGCCATGGCATCCCAGGCAAATTTGCGGGAGGAGGCGAAGGCGAAGTCGCGCACATTTTCCGCCTGGAAGACCCAGGTCTTTTTGCCCTTGGGTTTGCCTTTCTCGGCGGCCTTGGCCTCCTCCGGCGTGACGATGAAGACGGGCTTTTTGGTTTCACCCTGCGCCTGTTGCAGCCGCTCGCGCTGGGTGGCGGTGAGGACTTCATCCGCATTCTGCAGGGACCCGGTGGCGGCGACGATGTGGTCATCCGGCACGGTCAGCCGGACAGTGTAGTCGCCAAATTCCAGGGTGAACTCGCCGGTGCCGAGGAACTGCTTGTTCAGCCAGCCGCCGTAGTCTGTATAGGCCGCCATGCGCGGAAACCACTGGGCGATGGTGTAGATGTAGTTGCCGTCCTCCTTGAAGAACTCATAGCCGGTGCGGGCATTAATCCGCTCGCAGTCATTGATGGGATAACTCCAGGCGATCTTGAAGCCAAATTTGCCGCCGGGTGGCAGCGGCTCCGGCAGGTCAATGCGCAGCATGGTCTTGACGATGGAGTGCGGCAGGTCTTTTCCCTCCAGGTCGGCGAGCTGGCTTATTTTCATCTCGCCGTCGTATTCTTCATAGGCCAGCAGGCGGTCCAGGGCATAGTAGCTGAACTTGGTCAGGTCCACGCCACGCTTGGTGTTAGGCACGCTGCGGGAGTCGGCATTGTGGGAGAGGTAGTTTTGGTCCAGCTGCACCCACAGGTAGTCCAGCGTGTCCGGGGAGGCATTGTGATAGGTCACAGTGGCCGCGGCACTGAGGGTCTGCTTCTGGTCATCCAGCTCCACGTCAATGTCATAGTCCGCACGGTTCTGCCAGTAAGCCGCGCCCGGTGCACCGGAGGCGATACGCTGGGGCGAGGGGGAGGGCAGCATCTGGTCCAGCTGCTGGAACTTGCCCACCGGCAGGCCCGGTTCGGCAGCGAGGGTGGACAGGGACAAGGTGTTGGCAAAGACTAACAGCAGGTGCTTCATCGTCGTGCATTGTTCTGCTGGGCTGGCAATTGGCAATCTTGGATTCAAAGGAAAAATCGCAATCCTCGCCCCAGGACGTGAAAGGTAAAACTTGTGCAAAGGGCAGATGCGATTTTATAGTTTACGGTAATTATACTCAATTGTGACATATCAAGTGCGTTCCAGATCCTGGTGGGGGCTTGCCACAGCGGCAGGGGTCATTCTCATCATCCCGCTGGTCATGGGTTTCCTGCTTTTGGAACAGTCCCGGCAGGCGGAGGCCAGTTATGAAAAAGTGCAGCACACCCATGAGGTAAGGGAAAAGCTCGAGGCGATCCGTGACCTCGCCCGGGATGCGGAGAGCGTGCAGCGCGCTTTTTTGCTGACCCGGAATGCCGGCTTTGAGACAGATTTTCGTGCCCTCATTCAGTCCAGCCCCCGTCTAGTACAGGAGTTTAAAAACCTGATTCAGGACAATGCGGAGCAGACGGCCCAGTTCGGAAAATGCCTCATAATCCTGCAGGATCGCCTGCGGTCGCTCAGCGCCAATGCCAGGGATGTGACCACTTTGGATAAGGAGAGCCTGCTCAAGCGGCTCATGTTAGGTGCTCAAAAATCAGCCGAGCTGGAGACGCAAATCGCCAAGATGGACCGCGAGGAGTTGCGCCTGCTGAATCTGCGCACCGCACGGTTTGTAGAAGCGAACAAGTCCTTCCGCAATATCGCGGGCTGGACGGTGGCGGGCGGTTTGGTTGTTCTTTTGGCCGTGGGGACCATGCTTTTCCAGGAAAACCGCGCGCGGGCCCAGTATGAGGTAAAACTGGCCGATGCCCGCGATGCCGCCCTGGATGCGGTGAAGACAACGTCCGCCTTTGTGGCCTCCGTCAGTCATGAGATCCGCACGCCTATGAATGGCGTGCTGGGAACGGCAGATCTGCTGTTGCGGGATGTCTCCCTCACGCCCAAACAGCGCGATGGGCTGGACACCATCCGCACATCAGGCCGCTCCCTGCTGGCCATTATCAATGACATCCTGGATCTGTCGAAGTTGCAGGCCGGAGAGATGGCCTTCATCAACGAGCCTTTTTCCCCCGCCGCAGTGGTGGAGGAGGTCATCAGTCTTTTTGCCTCCACCACTGCGCGCAAAGGGCTGGAACTCACCTCCCATCTCTCTCCCGATGTGCCGCTGCAGATGCGTGGCGACCGCCTGCGGCTGCGGCAGATCCTGCTGAATCTGGTGTCCAACAGCGTTAAGTTTACTGAGCACGGTGGCGTCACTGTCCATGTGGTCCGGCGGCGGGAGGTGGAGTCGGATGGCCGGGTCTGCCTGCGGTTCGATGTCAGCGATACGGGCCCAGGCATCGCCAAGGAAGTGCAGAACCGCTTGTTCCAGCCCTTTGCCCAGGTGGATGTGAAGCTGGCCCAGCGGCATGGCGGAACCGGACTTGGCCTGGCCGTTTCGCGTGAACTGGTACAGCGGATGAACGGGGTGATGAGTGTGGAAAGCACCCTCGGCCACGGTGCCACTTTTTGGTTCACCGCCGTGTTTGGGGAGGTGGATAACATGACCGTGGCCCGCACCCTGGAATCCCGGCCGCTGCTCATTTTAGAAAACCGTCCCATGACGGCAGATGCGCTGCAGACTCATGCAACGGCCTGGGGGCTGAATCCGCGCATCTACGGCCGGATAGACGAGGTGCCTGCGGAGTCACCTTGGGAGGCTGAACCACCTGTGCAGGCCGTGATCATTGGCTCCAGCGTGGCCCGGGATTGGTTGGACTCCTTGCGCCGGCTGCGCAGCCGTGACTGGCTGGCATCCGTTCCGGTCTTTGTCATGACCGATCAGGAGGAACTGAATGATGATCAGTTGAAGCAAGAATCCATCGCAGGAATGCTGAACTACCCGTTTCGGCCATCGGAGCTATATGACCGCCTCGCCGGCGTGGCTGAGCCAAAAGCCCCCATCCACCTGCCAGACCGTCTGGAACTGGCTCCTGCGCGCCTCATTGTGGCTGATGACAACCCGGTCAATCAGCGCGTGATACGCAATCAGCTGGAACACCTCGGCATGGAAGTTGTCCTCTGCAGCGATGGCCTGGAGGCGGTCGCCCGGGTGCAGGAAGAGGCTGGCGTGCTTGTACTGATGGATTGCCAGATGCCGGAGATGGATGGCTTTGAGGCCACCCGCACCATCCGCCAGTGGGAGCACAGCCTGGGGCGCAAGCCCATCCCCATCATCGCCGTCACTGCCCATGTCATGAGCGGGGATGCGGAGCAATGTCTGCAATCCGGGATGAACGCCTACCTGTCCAAGCCTGTAGAACTGGACCGCCTGCAGCAGATGCTTTTCACCTGGCTGCCCCGCACCGGCAGTGCCTCCGCAAATGGCTCCGGCAGCCTGAAAACCTCCATCTCCCCAACCATGGCCGACCCCGTCCCGGTCAATGAGGCACAACTGCGCGGTTGCCTCACCGGAGAGCCCGAGCTGGATGCAGACCTCGTCCAGATGGCGGTCACCCAGGTCGCCGAGACACTGGTAAAAATGAAAACTGCCCTCCAGGAAGGATCGGACGCGGCTTGGCGGCAGGCCGCGCACCGGGCCCGGGGCTCCTGCGGCACGATGGGTTTCTCTTTCATCGCCGAGTTGTTTCAGGTGGCTGAGTTTGAGGCCACCAGCCAGGAGGCGCGCAACCGCGTGCTGGCAGATCTTCACGAGGCCCTGCCCGCCCTGGTGGCCAGGTTGGCCGCACTGGATTTCACCGCCACCCTCCCGTCGCTGACCGAGACCTGATTTCCAATGTTCTTTACACATCCCCAGGCTGTTTTTATCCCGGGAAGGACACTGTTTTTTCTGGGCTTCCTGCTGCCACTCGCCATGACCGGCCAGACTTCCCCCCACGAGTTAAGCCTGCGGGAACTGCCCCTTGGGGAGCGCCCGCCGGCTGCACTGGCCCCCTGGCAGCGCATGCTCACCCCCAGCGGAGTATGGAGGGTGCTGGAGGTCAGTCACGGCCGCACCCCCGGCAGTCTGGACATCCCCGCTGGCACCATCCTCTGGGCCGGGGTGTATCCTGAGTCCCTCGTTGAGAGTGTGGCATCAGGGTTGCAAATCATCGGCGACATCGCTGCTCCCGTCCCCGTCGTGGAAGAGCTGACGCCGCTGAAGCAGGATGCCCAATCACTCACGGTGCCCCCTGGTCTGAACCTCGCCCGCCTGATGCAGTGGACAGCCTTTGGCGTGGAAGAGCGTGTCAGGGCTGAGGACGAGGCGGACAACACCCGATGGAGCATGGCCGTGGGTAGGAAACCTGGCGGCCTGTACAGTTCCGCACTGTGGCGTCTGCCCCGCTGGCCGGAGGGCGCCGCCTGGAAAATTTCCGTCACCCTCAGCGGCCAGGGGAGCGTGCAAGTGGGGCTGAGTGCCGATATCGGGAAAGGCCATGGTGATCCACTCATCCTGGACGATCTGTCCCTCACCGCGCAGGGCAGCACCCACACTTGGCAGATCCCGGCAAAGTGGTTGCAGGCCCGCTCGCTGCGCCTGAGTTTGCTCTCTCATTCGGACCAGTCTGTAGCAGTGCAGATCCCCTCCGTCATCGCCACACCTCAGCCGGGGAAAAGACAGGAAACCGCTGCCGCCTGCCGCCTCGGCATCTGGGATTGGTCAGCCGATCCCGCCCGATGGATGCGCCTGCAACCCCTGTGGAAACAAGCAGGCATCCATGTCCTCCAGCTCGCCCTGCCCCGGCAAGCAGAGGGCTGCCTGGAGTCCTTGAAGCAACTGCAGAACGACGGATTTCATCTCACCGCAGTGGAGGGAGATCCCTATATGATCCTGCCGGAGGCCCTGCCCGCCGTGCTCGCCCGCCACCAGACTCTGGCCGGGTGGAAAGGACAGGGGCTGGATGCCGTGCAGTATGATGTGGAGCCCTACCTGCTGCCTGGTTTCCGCCTCCAGCCGGAGGCTTGGTATCACCAGTGGGCAGGCCTTTACCAGCAGATCTCCACCCTCGGGAAGATCCCTGTGGAGGCCGTGGTGCCGTTTTGGCTGCTGCAGCAAAAGGAAGGTCCAGCCCTGCTGGAAAAACTGGCCCGCACCAGCCACCGTATCGTCGTCATGAACTACCGCAGCGACGTGGTGGAAGCCGCCGCCTGGGGTACGGCCTGGCTGGAGTGGGGCGCGAAGCATCGCCTGCCCGTATCCCTGGCCATCGAGTGCGGCCCTATTCCCGATGTGCAACTGCGCACCTTCCGCACCGCCCCCTCAGGCCGTCTATGGGTGTCACCATGGCCGGGGCAGGGCACTGCGGTCATTCTTTATGCCGATGCGGTGGCACCAGGCGAAGATGCACAGACGCTGGCGGAAGTCCGTCAAAGCCTTGTCCCAGGTGCCCGAACCACCTTGAAAGGCCAGCCTCCTGAAGCCGTGGCCGAGATGCTGCGCAGCCTGCAGGACGTGGCCCGGCAGATGAAGCTGCCCGCCGCCATGCAGCCGGAATTTCTGTTGCATGAGCCGGAAGAGGCTTTGTTAAACTACCTGGGCGAAAAGACGCCATGAGGGGGCAATGAGGGCTCCTTTGGCGGTCTCACGCAGCCTTGGTGAATCCCCGGCGCGGCATGTCTCCCCAGCCCTGTTTTTTGCGCAGGAACTGCCAGATACCCTTCACCCGCCACCAGCTGTTGAGCTGGCGGTAGCCGAAGTTTTCAACGATGGCTCCCATGCCCAGCCAGATCAGATCTCGCACCCGGCGGTGATGCTGGAGGGAAAGCTCCGCGATGATCATGGAGCTGAGGCTCAGGCAGAGGCCAAAGCCGAAGACTACCGCGCAATAGGCAATGAAAAACTCCAGGCTCAAGATGCCTGCCAGATAACACAGCGGTACCAGCAGCAGGCCTACTAGCTCCAGCAGCGGACTGATGATGTCAAACAGCACAAAGGAGGGCAGCGCCACCATGCCTACCGAACCATATTTCGGCCGCAACAGCATGTCGCGGTGCCGCCAAAGCGTATCGCACAGGCCACGCTGCCATCGCGTGCGCTGGCGGGACAGGATGTCCAGGGTGGATGGGGCCTCCGTCCAGCAGACGGGGTCCGGTACGTGCCAGACGGCGTGTTTCACGCCCGCTTCTCCTGCCCAGCGGTGCATGCGCACCACCAGTTCCATGTCCTCGCCCACGGTGCCGTGCTCATAGCCTCCCAGCTCTAGCAGCGTCTCCGTGCGGAAGATACCGAAGGCACCGGAGATGATCGTCACGGACTGGGAGCGAGTCCACGCCATGCGAGTGAGCAGGAAAGCGCGAAGGTATTCCACGGTTTGAAAAAGTTCCACCCAGTGCCGGGGCGGGCGGACCTCCGTGATCTGACCGGCTTTGACACTGCATCCATTCACCACACGGATGGTGCCGCCCACGGCCATCGTTGTGTCTGGCGCATCAATGAAGGGGCGGACGGCCCGCAGCAGGGCGTCCGAATCCAGCAGCGAATCGGCATCCACGGAACAGACATAGGGGCAGTCGGACAGATCCATGGCCGCGTTAAGGGCATCGGCCTTGCCGCCATTTTGCTTGTCCACGACCAGCAGGTTGGGGATTTCCTTGCAGGCATAGATGCCCCGGATGGGCTGGTAGGAGACTCGTCCAGGAATGGTTTTTTGGACGGGATGCAGAGAGAAAGCTTCAATCAACCGCGCCAGGGTCCTGTCCTTGGACCCGTCATTGACCACGATGATTTCATACTCAGGATACTTCAGAGTCAGCATGGAGCGCAGGCTTTCCACAATGGTGGCCTCCTCATTGTAGCCCGGAACCAGCAGGGAGACGCGCGGGGTGGCCTGGGAATTCAGCAGCCACCACTCCCGCAGGCGGGAGGCGCGGCTGCGCGAGTGCATGAACTCCGGTACCGCCCGGCACAAATGAAGCAGGTAGATGCTGTTCTGTACCGTTTGTAAAAGCAGGATGAAAGTGGCGGCCACCCAGATGGAGCCAGTGAACCAGATAGATTGTGTCCAGTCCGTGTCCGTCATGCGGTTGCCTCCAGGGTTGAGATGGGCAGCAGGGGAGACGTGATCTCCCGGATCAGCGCCTGGACCAGGGAATCCTCAGGCGGCTGGTCCCGCAGCCTTTGCCAGGCCCGTCCACCCACTTTGGCCAGTCCATGCACGGCCTGGCGTTTCACCTCGTAATTTTCATCCAGGACCAGATTTTCCAGCCATTGCAGGGCTTCTGTATCCGGCCCCATGCTCACCAGATAATGCGCAGCGGCCAGGCGCACTTTAGGACTGGGATCTTGTGCCAGCAGGCCCACCCTGGAAATTTGCATCGGGTCCCCCAGCCGCTCCAATGCCAGCACTGCGGCGGCCCGCACCGCTGGGGCGGCATCCTGCAACTGTGTGGCGATGAGGTCAGAGTGTGCCAGATCCCCAGCGGCGGAAAGCCCGTCCAGCAACAGCACGCGCAGCCTTGGGGTGGCGGCCCCCGGTAGCAGCCGTGCCAGTTCCTGGCTGCGCCCTGGGGCAAGCATGCGCACGACATCCCGCAGACGGTCTGAGGCCAGGGCGTCCTTTTCCTCCAGAGACTCCAGCACCTCCCTCACTCCCAGGCCTGTGGGACCTCGCAAAGCCAGCGCATAAGCGGCCTCCATACGCACCTCCTTAGCCTCGTCCTGCAGAGCCAGCCGCAGTGCTGCATTCACCGCAGGACTTTCTCCCGTCCAGCCCAGTAGCGCACAGCCGCGCAGGCGTGAGGTGACGTGTCTCTGCCGCAGCAGCCGCAGGCCAAAGTCAGCGCCCCCAATATGGACCAGGATCTCCCGCAACTGATCCCGGTACTGTCCGCGAAAGCGCTCCATCAGATCCCGCAGCAGGCTCAGCACCGCTTCCATCTCATTGCCGCCGCGCACCTTTGGAAGGCTGGTCACAGAAGTCTCCATCTCCAGCACCGGCAGCAGTTTCAGCAGCCATTCATCCGCCATGACCACCCGCCGGGCCCGCTGACGGTTGTCCACCAGCCGGTAGCCCAGCAAGACCATCCACAAGACCAAAGCCAGCGCCAGCAGAGCCAGGGCGGCACAAGTGAGAATAAAAAGTCCTGATTCCATAAGCGGCCACCCGAATTGACTCAGAAAAAGCAGGTCAGCCCCACAGCCAGCCCATACCGCACCAGGCGGTCCTGGACATCCTCCCGTTCGAAATCCAGGCGCACCTGCCAGCGCTCCGTCAACGGCACAGTTACTCCGGCAAAGACCGTCCAGGAGGGGATGGCGCGTTCTGTATTCAGCGTCTGATTCGTCAGGGACTCCACGGCGCTCCCCGCACCCAGCCGGAACTGAAGACGGTCCCGCGGTTCCCACGCCACAAAGGCCAGCCAGCCGTCCGCACTCAGCCCGCTGTCATAGGCGAAGTGCAGCCAGCGTGCATTCAGGGTCCAGTGGCGTGCGAGGCGCTGCTCCCAGCCAACACGGCTGACCAAAAGACCGGAGACGGCGTAGTCCGCCCAGCGGCCCTCAATCAGCAGCCAGCCCTCATCCAGAAAACCCAGGTCGTCAAACACACGCCAGCGCAGGGAGGCATCTGCATACCAGTCCGCGCTGAAGTCCGCATCCGGTGTCACCCCACCGTAAAGGGTGGCCTGCAGACTGGGCAGCACCTGCCCGCCCAAGCCCACTTCCCAGGTCTCATCCTGCAGGCCAAAACGCTCCCCCACCTCCGTGCGGAGCCAGGCATCCCAGCCCAGCACCTTCTGCCCATACGAGGCATAGATGCTCCACCATTCATCCCTTTCACCCTGGGTAAAGGTGCTGCCTGTCATTCCCATATCCACCCGCTGCCGCGGTTGGGATTTCAGCCCGTCCAGGCGGCGTTGTACATCCGGGGATACCTCCACTTGCAGAGCCCGCTCATAAAGGGAGCGCGCCTCATCGGTCTTTTGCGCCTCTGCTTCCAGATCTCCCAGCCCCGTCAGCGCATCAATCTGGCGTGGGTCTGTTTGCAAAATGGCCTCATAACGGTGCCTCGCTTCCGCCCGATCACCGCGCCATCCTGCCACGCGACTGCGCATCACGGCCACATCGAGATTATCCGGGAACTCCGCCTCCAGCTTCACCAGCCGCTCGTCCGCCCCGGCATAGTCCTCCATCCAGGCCAGCACCCGGGCCTCACCCAGGCGCAGATCGAAATCCTGCGGGGCCAGGCTCAATCCCCGCCCCAGGGCCACCCGGGCCTCCTCATGCCGCTTCAGCCAGCCCAGCACCGTGCCGTAGTGATACCAGGCTTCTACATTCTGCGGAGCTGCGGCCGTGGCTTGTCCCAGCAGGAGCGCTGCTTCCTCGTGACGTCCGGCCTTTTTCGCCTCCAGGCCATCCTCATAGACGCCCCCCCAGAGAACCTGGACGGACATCACCCATGCGACCAGGAGCGCAAGTTTCAGCTTCATGCAGCGGCCTCCTCCGGCACCAGCTTGGCCACCCGGGCCAGCAGCTCTGTGGGGCTGAAGGGTTTGGTAAGATAGTCATTCGCCCCATCATCCAGTGCGCCGACGACATCGGCATCCCGGTTCTTGGCGGAGAGCATTAATACCGGCGTGGCCGCAAAGGTGGCATCCTGCCGCAGTTCCCTTAGCGTCGCAAAGCCGTCCATCACCGGCATCATCCCATCCAGAATAATGAGGGCGGGCCGGGTTTCGCGGGCCAGACGCAGGGCTTCTTCACCATCGAAAGCGGAAACCATCTGCCACTCCTGCTGCCCGAGCTTGAAACCCAGTACACGATGCAGGAGCGGATCATCATCGGCGAGTAAAACAGTCTTCATAACAGTAAACTATTGCATTAACCATAATAGTTGTCAGTCAAAATGCATCCATTCAGCTTTATTTGAAGTTAAGTCATTGCATCAAATTTGTATTTGCTATGATTTTTATTATTTGGTCATCCACACTTTCTGACTGACAAGGCAATGGCTCTGGACTCTCTGTGGACAACTGATGACTTTCTCCCATGACGCCTACTGTTGTCCTGCTTCTTTTCCTGGCCGGGCTGAGCGCGGGGTTCATTGATGCCATCGCGGGCGGTGGCGGGCTGATCTCGGTGCCAGCGCTGCTGTGGGCCGGGCTGCCGCCGCAGATGGCGCTGGGGACGAACAAGATGCAGAGCACCTGGGGGACGATGCTGGCGGTGCGCCGGTACATGCAGGCAGGGCTGGTCAAATGGTCCGAGGTGCGGCTGGCGGTGGCGGTGACTTTTGTCTTCGCCATGCTGGGTACTTTTGTGGTCACACAGGTGAGCAATGAGCTGCTGAAAAAGATTGTGCCCTGGCTGCTGCTGGGCATCGCCGCGTATGCGCTGCTGAATCCGGGGTTTGGCCAGCAGAAGGTCCGGCAGCGGCTCAGCCCCAGGGTTTTTGCCTGTCTAGGTGGGAGTGTGCTGGGTTTTTATGACGGTTTTTTCGGCCCAGGCACGGGCTCCTTTTGGACGGTGGCCTGCTTGTCCCTGCTGGGCCTGGAGCTGACCCGCGCCACGGCCTATACGAAGGTGGTGAATCTGACGAGCAACCTGGCCTCGCTGCTGGTCTTTATCCTGGCGGCGCGCATCCGCTATGACATCGCGGTGGTGATGATTGCCGGGCAGTTGATTGGGGCGCGACTGGGATCGGGGCTGGTGATCCGGCATGGGGCGCCGTTTGTGCGCATTGTCTTCCTCATCGTGGTCTTTGCCATGGTGATGAAATTGCTTTGGGATCAATGGACGGCAGGGGCTTGATCGGGACGGGAATGCGGTGCATCTTGACGGCCTTTCCCGCCTTTTTCTGCCCGCCTTTCCGCTATGCCACGCATCCTCGCCATTGACCACGGAACCGTCCGCATTGGACTGGCGATCAGCGATGAGATGGAGCTGACCGCCAGTCCGTTGAAGACGCTGGATGCCAAACACGAGGCGGAGCGCGAGATCGCCCGCATCGTGCGGGAGAAACACATTTCCCGCATCGTCATCGGCATGCCTTTTCTGATGAGCGGCAACCGGGGCGAGGCCACGGGGCGTGTGGAAAAGTTTGCCGAGCGCCTGGGCAAGGCCTTGCAGCATGAGGTGCCCATTGAGTTTGTAGATGAGCGGCTTTCCTCCGTGGAGGCGGAGGCGTCCATGTCCCGTGCCGGCATCACGGACAAGCGTGAGCGCAACGAGATCGTGGACCAGCTGGCTGCGGTGGTCATCTTGCAGGATTATTTAAACCAACAACGCGGTCCCGCCGGCTTTCTTCTGCCGGACGAGGCCTACGATCTGGAATGGACCCCGAATGAGCCGAAGCGACGTCGAAAGTAGGCTCGGCCTGAACAAGGGACCTCTGCCCGGCCACCGGCGGCTGCGCCTGGTGGTGGCCTACTGCGGCACGCCATGGCGCGGCTGGCAGGGACTGGCCATCCGTGGCGGCATCCAGGATGAGCTGGCTGCGGCGGTGCTGAAGGCGACGCGCGCGGAGACGGTGGTGCATGGCTCCGGCCGCACAGATGCGGGCGTGCATGCCCTGGCGCAGGTGGCGCACATGGATGTTCCAGTGAGCCTGCGCATGAGCGATGAGGCGTGGGTGAATTCCATCAATGCCTGCCTGCCGCTGAGCATCCGCATTGTGGAGGTGAGCGGCGCGGAGCCGACGTTTCACTCGCGTTATGATGCGAAGGGAAAGGTGTATCGTTACCGCATCTGGCGCTCAGCCTTGCTCTCCCCCTTTGAGGCGGACCGGGTGTGGCAGGTGCATGGTCCGCTGGACATGGAGGCGCTGAAAACCTGCCTGCAGAGCCTGGTGGGCACGCATAACTTTGTCTGCCTGTCCGCCAACCGGGGCGACATGCCGGAGACCCTGCGGCGTGTGCTGACGGAGAAAACCACCCGCACCCTCTATCGCGCAGAGCTACGGGAGGAGGGCGACCTATTGGAGCTGGAATTCGAAGGCGACGGCTTCCTTTACAAGATGGTGCGCCTCATCGTCGGCAGTCTGGTCCAGGTAGCGCGGGGCCGGGCGACGGTGGAGTGGTTTCAGGGCTTGCTGACGGATGCCCAGTCGGTGCAAAGCAATCAGATGGCCCCGGCGGCCGGGCTGTACCTGGTACGGGTGCTGTATTGAGGTGGGGGGAGAAGTGCTGAAAATCCCCTTCTTTGCTCGGCATTACTGTTGAAGGTCACTTGGCAGACGCTTCGCCAGCTTTGACTGTAGCCTTGATGGCGTCCTCAATTTCTTTTTTTGCGGTGTCTTTCTCGCCTTTTTCCAGGTGCTTGATGGCCTGGTCGGCGAGGCGCTGTGCCGTGGCCCGGAAGGAGCCCTTATTGTTTGCAGATCTCTTCAAAGAGATGTTCGCTTTCTGGAGGTGTACGATGGCGTGCACCGGATTGCCGTCCGCTTTTTGTCGGGCCAAATTGAGCTGATTCAGTGCGATATTGATATTCGGCTGGGTCGGAAAGGCAGGAAGCTTCGGTGATTTCTGGCCTGCCGCCGTTGAGAGCATCATCGTAAGGACCAAAAATGAGAAGAGGAGGAATGATTTCATAGTGGCGGTTAAAAGGGTTAAAGGGATGTTGCCTAACATTGAAATTCATGGGTTGAAATCTTAAGGTGTCAATTCTAAATCGGTAGTTTTACTGATATAAAGGGAATTATGAGATGAATTCTCTAAAATTTTAAAATAGTGACTATCGCTAACTAATGCCTTCATCGAGGCAAGGGGCCCTCGAGCGCAACCTTTCAAGGTATGCGTTGGGGTTGTCAGGCTCATGGGGGGCGCTTGCCATGATGTTTGAAGGCCGCCATCCTTTGCTATTTTCGGGAGTGGCAGGCGGCGTCTGTGCGGGCATAGTGGCCGGGTGCCTGTTTTTCTCCATGACCTGACCTTTAATGAGCTGCGCGACCTGCTGGTGGCGGACGGGCTGCGGCCGGTGCATGTAAAGGCGGTGTGGAATGCGCTGCACTTCCGCGCGGAGACGGACCTGGCGGCGCGGACGGACTGGGTGCCGCCGCTGCAGCGCTGGGTGGCGGAGAAGGTGAGCGGAATCGGGGAAGGCGGATACCGGCTGGATCACTTGGCGGTGGCCGCCCACATCCCGAGCGGGGACGGGCTGACGCAAAAGTACCTGCTGCGGTTGCAGGATGGGCAGGAGATCGAGACCGTCATCATGGGCTACACCGGGCGGCACACGGTGTGTGTGAGCACCCAGGCCGGCTGTGCCATGGGCTGCGTTTTCTGCGCCACCGGACAGATGGGTTTTGTGCGGCATTTGCGGCCGGGCGAGATCGTGGGCCAGGTGCTGCATGCGCAGCGCATCCTGCGGGCGAAGGGCGAGCGGCTGCGCAACATCGTGCTTATGGGCATGGGCGAGCCGCTGCATAATTATGACAACGTCATGAAGGCGCTGGACATGATCAGCGACACTCGCGGCTGCAACATCGGGCCGAGCAAGATCAGCGTCAGCACGGTGGGCGTGGTGCCCGGCATCCTGCGCCTGGCGGCGGAAGCGCGGCCCTACAATCTGGCCATCAGCCTGCATGGCAGCACGGAGGCGGAGCGCGCCGCGCTGATCCCGGCCAACCAGCGCTGGCCGCTGGCGGAGCTCATGGCCGCCTGCCGGACCTATGGGGAGACTACAGGCCGCCGGATCTTTTTTGCCTGGACGCTGATTGCAGGTGTGAATGACACGCCGGAGCACGCCCGGCGGGTGGTGGCCTTGCTGCAAGGGATAGACGCGCATCTGAACCTGATCCCGCTGAATGAAACGGCGGGTTATGAAGGGCGCGAGAGTGTGGAGGCCGCAGGAGACGTTTTCCAACGCATCGTGCTGGAGGCGGGCATTCCCTGCACCGTGCGGCAGCGGCGTGGCATTGATGTGGCGGCGGGTTGCGGCCAGTTGAAGGCGGAGAAGAAAAAGCGCCGCCAGGGAGAGGCTGCCGCAATAATGGTCTGAACGAGGAAAAGGAAGAAAAAAGAGATGGACGCCAGGCCGGGCCGTATGCCTGATGTGTTCTGCCTGGGTGAGTCCGTGGTCCTGAAACATTCCACTCGCAGAACTATCCGGCCTCTTGGGCGGTGCCCTGTTTCATGCAGCCATCTTGGTGAAAAACGAAGGCTTGCCAGACTCCGCACCTTCAAAGAAGCCGGATAGTTCGGCGGAGGGGATCAAGGGGCGGCGGTCTGGTTTTGCGCCGAACACATCCGGCCTACAGCCCCGGTGCGAGCCTGATCATAATTGAAATGGCTATTATTCAATAACTTAGGCCAATATCCGTTTGCTGAATTTTTGGAAACCTTTATCATTTTCATAATGAAGGCCGTTTTTCAGGCATCCGAACCGCAACCTCTTGAACCTTCCCGGGTCCGCCGGGCGCGGCATCATCCGCGTGCGGGCAGGGTGCTGGGTGTGGCGGTTCTGCTAGGGCTGTCCGGGTTGGGGCTGGGGCTTTTTGTCATCGCAGGCACCATGCTGTGGAGTGTTGAAAACCGCCTGGCAGGCTGGGTGGCGTTGGGCGGGCTGATGACTTTTGCACTTGGACGCGGCATGGCCTTTCTGCTCAGCCGGCATCTGAATTGCACGCTCTGCCACGGTCCGGTGCTGGAGGAAAAAAGCTGCCACAAGCATGCGGAGGCCGTCAAAACCGGCCCGCTTTCCTACCGCAGTTCCACGGTGCTATCTCTCTTGAGCACGGGCAGTTTTCGGTGTATGTACTGCGGTACACCCTACCGATTGAAGAAATAGCGGCTCGACAGATCGCGAAAAAGCCTGAGGAATGGGTTTTTGCAAAAGATGGCGCAGCATGTATGCTGCCCGTTCGTAATTCCTTTCGTTCCAAAAATTTAACATGTCAGACGACCCTACCCCAAAACCCGAAGGCCCGAACCGGCGCAATCAAGAGCCGCAGTTCAACTGGAGGGGCTTTCTCCTGCTCGCCATGGCTGTATTGCTCATGGGTTCGGCTTACGTTGCCAGCAGCCAGGCCACCCGCTCCAAGGAAATCTCATACAAAGAGTTCAAGGAACTGGTTGAAAAGGACCAGATTGACAAGAGCAAGAATCTGGAGCTGATCCAGCAGGATACGACCACGGCCGAGTTCATCGAAGGCTATGCCTTCCGCTCCGCCCTCCCGGCAGGTGATACCGGCAAACCGATGCTGGCCCCGCCCGCCGGTGAAGGTGAAGCTGCCACGCCTGGCTCCGTGAAGTTCAGCGTGCCGGTGAGCATCCAGTATCAGAAAGAAGAGCTGCAGGAGCTTATGGCCTCCAAGGATCTCGTTCTGATCCCCAAGTACACCAACAACCAGTGGAGCACCATTCTGGTCTCCATGCTGCCGATTTTGCTGCTGCTGTTCCTGCTTTATTTCCTGGTGCGCCAGCAGATCAAAAGCGCAGGCCGCGGTGCCCTGAGCTTCGGGAAGAGCAAGGCCAAGATGCTGTCCCAGGACCGCAACAAGGTGACCTTCAAGGACGTGGCCGGCGTGGAAGAGGCCAAGGAAGAAGTGGTGGAGCTGGTCGAATTCCTCAAGGACCCGAAGCGCTTCCAGCGCCTGGGCGGCAAGATCCCGAAAGGCGTGCTCATGGTCGGCTCCCCAGGGACCGGCAAGACGCTGCTGGCCAAGGCCATCGCCGGTGAGGCGGACGTGCCTTTCTTCAGCATCAGCGGCTCTGACTTCGTGGAAATGTTCGTTGGCGTCGGCGCGAGCCGCGTGCGTGACATGTTTGAGCAGGGCAAGAAGAACGCTCCCTGCCTGATCTTCATTGATGAAATTGACGCCGTGGGCCGCCATCGCGGACATGGCATGGGCGGTGGTCACGATGAGCGCGAGCAGACGCTGAACGCGCTTCTCGTGGAAATGGACGGCTTTGACACCCAGGAAGGCATCATCATCATTGCCGCGACCAACCGTCCAGACGTGCTGGACCCTGCGCTGCTGCGCCCAGGCCGTTTCGACCGTCAGGTCACGGTGAGCCTGCCGGACGTGAAGGGCCGCGAGGAGATCCTGAACGTGCACGCCAAGAAGGTGAAGCTGAACGAAAACGCCGACCTGTCCAAGGTCGCCCGTGGCACACCCGGCTTCTCCGGGGCTGAACTGGCCAACGTCATCAACGAGGCCGCCCTGCTGGCCGCCCGCAAGAACCTGAAATCCATCGGCACGCCCGAGCTGGAAGAGGCCCGCGACAAAGTCCGCTGGGGCCGCGAGCGCCGCAGCCTGGCCCTGAGCGAGAAGGAAAAGGAAAACACCGCCTATCATGAGGCCGGGCACGCCATCCTCATCGAGGTGCTGGAACACACCGATCCTCTCCATAAGGTGACCATCATCCCGCGCGGTCCTTCCCTGGGCTCCACCATGTGGCTGCCAGAAGAGGACAAATTCACCCACCGCAAGAGCGAGCTTCTGGATGACCTTGTGGTCGCCATGGGCGGCCGTGTGGCGGAAGAAATCCAGTTTGGTGATGTGACCAACGGTGCCATGGGCGACATCCGCCAGGCCACCGCCATCGCCCGCAACATGGTGTGCGCCTGGGGCATGAGCGACAAGATGGGCATGGTGGAATACGGCGAAGGCGAGCAGGCCATCTTCCTGGCCCGCGACCTGGCGCGTAACCGCAACTATAGCGGCGCCACCGCGCAGAAGATTGATGAAGAAGTGAAGCACTTCATTGACAGCGCCTATGCCAAGGCCAAGGAGATCCTGGTTCACCACAAGGACAAGCTGGATGCCATCTCCGCCGCCCTGCTGGAATATGAGACCCTGGACGGTTCCCAGATCAAGGAGATCATGCAGCACGGTTACATGATCAATCCGCCCAAGGACAAGCCGAAGCCGCCTGCACCGCCTCCGCTGCCGAAGGCCACCGAGCACCGTCCTGTTGCCCAGGATGAAGAAGACATCGGAGGCCTCCCTGGCGGCCTCGCCGGCGTTCCTGCTTGATGCCCAGATAAAGTCTGACCCAGCGGTGCCGTGTGAGAACGCGGCACCGCTTTTTATTGATGCCCTTCCCGCCGCCCGGTCTCATGCCGGGTTGACATCGCCTTTTCTCCGTCCTTCCCTGACTGCCTCCTTTTTCCCATTTCATCCCATGACTGATCCTGAAATCCAAGCCGCCATTCACGACATGGGCCGCCGTGCCCGCGCTGCCTCCCGTGAACTGGTCAAGCTGAGCACGGAACAGAAAAACACCATCCTGCTGGCCATGGCCGATGAGATCCAGGCCCGCGAGGCCACCATCCTGGAAGAGAATGCCAAGGACCTGGCACGGGCAGCGGAAAACGGCCTGTCCAAGGCCATGCTGGACCGCCTCACGCTGGATGCCAAAAGACTGGCCGCAGTCGCCCAGGCGGTGCGGGAAGTCGCCACGCTGCCCGATCCCGTGGGCGAAGTGCTGACGGAATGGACCCGGCCCAACGGGCTGCACATCACCAAGAAGCGCGTGCCCATCGGTGTCATCGGCATCATTTTTGAATCCCGTCCCAATGTCACGACGGATGCTGCCAGCCTGTGTTTTAAAACCGGCAATGCGACGCTGCTGCGCGGTGGCAGTGAGGCCATCCACTCCAACGTCGCCCTGGCCGCCGCCCTCCAGGCCGGTGGCGAGCGTGCCGGACTGCCTGCGGACAGCGTGCAGCTTATCCCCTTTACCGACCGCGCCAGTGTGGAGCACATGGCGCGCATGGACCAGCATCTGGACCTCATCATCCCCCGCGGAGGCAAAGGGCTGATTGAAAAAGTCGTCGCCACGGCGCGCATGCCCGTTATCAAGCATTACGACGGCGTCTGCCATGTCTATGTCGCGGCGGATGCGGACCTGCAGATGGCCGCTGACATCATCGTCAATTCGAAGACGCAGAAACCCGGCGTCTGCAATGCCCTGGAGACCATCCTGGTGCATCGCGACATCGCCGCCGTCTTTTATCCCCTCATCGGCCAGCGCCTTTCCGCTGCCGGAGTGGAAATGCATGCGGATGCGGAGGCGCAAAGTTTGTTAGGCGTGGCCAGCGTTCCGGCCACGGAGCAGGACTGGAGCACCGAGTGGCTGGACCTGGTCCTTTCCGCCAGGACCGTCTCCGGCCTGGATGAAGCCATCACCCACATCAACCAGTACGGCAGCCACCATACCGACAGCATCATCACCGCCGACCGCGCGGCAGCGGAGCGCTTCCAGCATGAAGTGGACAGCGCTGTCGTGCTGCACAACGCCAGCACCCGCTTCAACGACGGCGGCGAATTTGGCTTCGGTGCCGAGATCGGTATCAGCACCGACAAGCTGCACGCCCGCGGCCCCATGGGCCTGGCCGAGCTGTGCAGTTACAAATACCTGGTGGATGGCAGCGGACAGGTGAGGGGATAGGAATCAGACGATCATCGTGGTCACTGACCGTTATGCGCCTCCATTTTTCTACCCATACATCTTTTTACCTTCAGAGCTCTCCAAGAAAAATCCGGTGCACTATCTCTGCTTAGCCCGCAGCTCCGCCTCGATCTTCATCACCGGATCAAATCCATGCTTGTCTTTGAGGTGGGCCGTCACCGCCTCCCGATAAGCTTTGTCATAGGCCACCTTGGGACCGATAACGCAGCCTGTGAAGGCAACGGTGATTTGATACCTTTCAGCCGCCAGGCGCCTCAGTTCAGCATCAGTAGGAGAGGGCATGCCGACGATCTCGTAGCGGATCACGCCCTGTGCGGTGTCCCTGTTGGCAGCCGCCGCTCCAGCTTTTGCCTCTCTGCGGTCTAACCACTTTTTCAGCGGGCCTTCTCCATACGACATGCTTGTGGCGGCCAGCCATCCAAAGAGGCACAGGGCCACGGCGGCCAGTTTAATCGTCATCCGGCGTGTTTTCATGAGGGTGGGAGGTTAATTGTCCTGTAGATGCAACGCCATTATCCAATCGTTCGTTACGCCTTCTCCTCAACCGCCTGCTTCGCCCATTCGCGCCGGTAGTGGTCTAACCGCTCCTTGATGCGACCTTCGAGGCCGTTGGTGGTGGGATCGTAATACTGCTTCCCACCCTCCAGGCAGCGCTGGGGGACGAAGCCGCCTTCGTAGTCGTGAGGATAGAGATAACCTTCGCCGTGGCCGAACTGCTTGGCACCTTTGTAATGGGCATCGCGCAGGTGCTTCGGCACCGGGAGGGTGCGGCCGTTTTTCACATCGTCCAGGGCGGCATTGATGGCCATGTAGGCGCGGTTGCTCTTCGGCGCGGTGGCCACATAGATCACGGCATGGCCCAGGATGATACGGGCCTCCGGCATGCCGATGGCCTCGACGGCCTGCTGGGCGGCTACGGCCACGCGCAGGGCGTTGCTGTCCGCCATGCCCACGTCCTCACTGGCGGCAATGACGATGCGGCGGGCCACAAAGCGGATGTCCTCGCCCGCATGCAGCATCTTGGCCAGCCAGTAAATAGCGGCATCGGGATCGGAGGCGCGCATGCTTTTGATGAAGGCGCTGGCGGTATCATAATGCGCGTCGCCATCGCCATCATAGACCACGGTTTTCTGCTGCATGGATTCCTCCGCCTCGTGCAGGTCAATCATGACCTGTCCGTCCGCATCCGGCGTGGAGGAGAGCACGGCCAGCTCCAGGGCATTCAGGCATTTGCGCGCATCGCCATCGGCGATGGTGGCCAGGTGCAGGCTGGCTTCGGGCGTGAGGGTGGCCTTCCATTTTCCCAAACCGCGCTCCTCATCTGTGAGGGCGCGCTGCATGAGATGCTGCAAATCTTCAATGCCCAGCGGCTCCAAAGTGAAGACCTGTGAGCGGCTGACCAGCGGGCTATTGACGTAAAAGAACGGGTTGTGCGTCGTTGCACCGATGAACCGCAGCGTGCCGCGTTCCAGATGGGGGAGGAGGACGTCCTGCTGGGCTTTGTTAAACCGGTGGATCTCATCCACAAACAGCACGGTGCCCTGGCCGGTGAGCTTCTTCAGCTTCAGCGCCGCATCGGCCTCTTTGCGGATGTCCGCCACGCTGCTTTCCACACCGCTGAGGGTGACAAAGCGGGCCTTCGTCTCCTGGCTGATGATGTGCGCCAGGGTGGTCTTGCCCACACCGGGCGGCCCATAGAGGATGAGTGAGGAAAAACGGTCCGCCTGCACCGCGCGGCGCAGCAGCTTGCCCTCGCCCAGGATGTGGCCCTGGCCGGTGTACTCCGCCAGTCTGCGCGGGCGCATGCGGGAGGCCAGGGGCGCGTCCGGCTGGGCATCCACGACCGTGCCAGGAGATTCGGAGGTGGCTTGGAAGAGGTCTTCGCTCATGAAAAAGTTTGCGGTGGTTGGCAGTTGTTTGCCGTCGTTGGCAATGGTTTCTTTAAAGCCGGTGCCAGCGACTGCAATTCATAGACAACAACTGCCAGCCATTCAGTGAACGATTTTCTCTCCATCGAAAAAGTCTCCAGGCACTTCGGCCCGCTGAAGGCCGTGGACGGCGTGACCCTGCAAATTGGCCAGGGAGAAATTTTTTCTCTGCTGGGACCCAGCGGCTGCGGCAAGACCACCCTGCTCAAGATGCTGGCGGGATTTGAAAAACCGGACTCGGGCCGGCTGGTGCTGAACGGCCAGGACGTCACCGCGCTGCCGCCGGAGCGCAGGCCGTTGAACACCGTGTTTCAAAACTACGCCCTGTTTCCGCATCTGAGTGTCTGGGAAAACATCGCTTTTGGCCTACGCATCGCGGGGAAGAAAAAAGCCGAGATCCAGGCCGCCGTGGATCGCATGCTGGGCATGATCCAGCTCGGCGAGCACGCCCGCAAGCGGCCCGCGCAGCTCAGCGGCGGCCAGCGTCAGCGCGTCGCCATCGCCCGGGCACTGGTCAATGAACCCAAGGTCCTGCTGCTGGACGAGCCGCTGGCCGCCCTGGATCTCAAATTGCGCCAGCACATGCTCGCCGAGCTGCAGGCCATCCATGCCCAGGTCGGCACCACCTTCATCTACGTCACCCACGACCAGGGCGAGGCCCTGAGCCTCAGCCACCGCATCGCTGTCATGGAATCCGGTCGTGTGGTCCAGGTGGATGCGCCCCGTGCCCTCTACGAGGCTCCCGCCACCAGCTTTGTGGCCGGCTTCATCGGCGATGCCAATTTCCTGGACGCTATCGTGGAGGAAACGCAAGTCGGCGGCTTTGTGCAGGTGAAGACGGAAGGCCTGGGCAGCGTGCAAGTCGTGGCCCGCGAAGGTCTAACAACTGGCCAGCCCGTGCGCATCATGATCCGCCCGGAAAAGCTGTATCTCCTGCCGGAAGCGCTCGCGCCTGACGGGCCGAAAAACGTCGCCCAGGTGCGCATCCAGTCCGTGACTTACTTTGGACCCCACACGCGTCTAAGAGTCACGTACGGCGCGCACACAATGCAGGTCCAGCAATCTGGCCGCGAGGGACATTGGACCACGGGTGAAGAAGCGTGGATGAGTTTTGCGCCGGAGGCGGCGCGAGTGGTGGATTGATGAAGGGCGGTGCCAAAGCAGGCACTTGGCAAGTGCTTTTCCTTGGGGGCTTGGTGGGATGCAGGCAGCCACGGCTAAAAGGATTGTCTTCCTCTTGCCTACCTGCACCTGCGAATTAGAATGTCCGCATGAATCCACCTCCAGAAGCTGAGTCTCCTGAAGAGATTCTCGCCGAGGTGATCCGGCGCGATGAGGAGATGCAAAACGGGCTCGTGAAGCCGCTTACACTGGATGAGTTTTGGGCAACGGTGACAAAGGTCGGGAAGATCCAAGAGGCCACAGGCAGAGAGCTTGCCGCCAAATGGTCCCAAATGCCGCATCTCACGGTGGAAGAGGCCGAGGCTTTTGAAGCAGACATTCTAGAAAGCCGACGAAACCTTCCCACCTCCAACTCTAACCCCTGGACCGACGATGATTGAAGATACCCTTTGGCATGAGGCTCGAAAGCGGATGTTCATCTATGTGGATGCTCTGCTCTGGCAGGAATTTGGCATCTAGGGGGACGAGCAGCGTCATTATGCAGACTGGATTCTGGACCGTATTTTCAAGACTGAATTTTATGGCGCTCTGGACGCCCCTGTCTGGGCCCTGAAGCGGCAGGATGATAACGGGAACCACTTTACTATCGAAAAACACATCCACCGATCCCGGGCTCAAGAAATCAAAAACTTATTGGAAGAACGCGGTCACAAACAGTTTTACTGGATCGAGCCTTGTGCGGACAACTGACTCTGCTGTGCTCTGTCCTCCATGAAATCCCGCCGTGAACTTTTGCTGACGCTGCCTTCGCTGGGCTGGCTGGGGGCGTTTTTTGCGCTGCCATGTGTCCTGATTCTGGCATTGGCTTTCCGCGAGAGCGATCTGCGCGGCGGAGTCGGGGAGGGATGGACTTTGGAAACTGTGAGGCTGCTGGCGGAGGGAGGTTACCTGCCGGTGGTGTGGAGCACGCTGTGGATGAGCGCGGTGACGACGGTTCTTTGCCTGGCGCTGGCGCTGCCGGTTGCATGGGCCTTGGCGAGGATGAGCACAGCGTGGCGGCGGGCGGTGCTGCTGCTGGTGGTGGTGCCGTTTTTGACGAATTTCATCATCCGCATCTTTGCCTGGAAGTCGCTGCTGCATCCGGAAGGTCTCGTCAAACAAGGCCTCGTCTGGCTGGGCCTGGCGACGGACGAAACCATGCTCCTGAACAACGCGGGCGCGGTGATTTTGGTCATGGTCTATACTCAGCTCCCCTTCGCCATCCTGCCGATGTATGCGGCGGCGGAGAAGTTCGACTTCACCCTGGTGGATGCGGCGCGGGACCTGGGCGCGACGACGTGGCAGGCGTTTCGGAAGGTCTTCATGCCTGGGATCCGGCAGGGATTGAAGGCGGCGGTGGTGATCGTTTTTGTCTGCTCGCTCGGGCAGTATGTGATCCCGAAATTTGTCGGCGGCACGGGTAATGAGATGATTGGCAACAAGATCGAGCAGCGCGCCTTCAGTGATCGCAACCTGCCGCTGGCCAGTGCGCTGTCCGGGGCGCTTTTACTGGCGGTGCTGCTGCCGACGCTGCTGTTGGGGCGCAAGAGAGAGTGAAATCTTTTGGCCAAAATGCTGCCAATAAATGGCCAGTGCCACCCGCTATTTCTTTCGAGAGAAAAAGTGGTGGCTCAGGACGGAATCGAACCGCCGACACGGGGATTTTCAATCCCCTGCTCTACCGACTGAGCTACTGAGCCATTCCCGCTATGTTTGGCGGGCCGCGACATTGGCAAAGGCTGGGGGTGCGTGCAACGGGTTTTTGCGTTTGAGGGAATTTTTTGACGCTTTTGCCACCGGAAGGGGTCTGAACAGGGGAATTTGGTTAAGGTGGCCTAAAGTGAAGAAGTGATCTGGGTTTGTGAATAACTGGCAGGATCGGTCAAAAGCGAGAGGCGGGGATTTGCGATTCTGCAAATTTTCGCAAATAAACGAACTCTCTGCTTTAATTTTTTGTGCTGGAGAATAGTTTCAATAGATAATACTGGATAGCAGAAAAAAATCGAACTGGTGAACCTTGTGGGAAGCTCTGAAATGTCCATCAATCCAACCGCTGCCGAAACAGGATCTGTTTGGGGCGGTGGAAATCCGTTTTCGGCAGATGTGTGCGCGGGGCCGCTGGCGGTGACCCCGGGTGCCTCGGTGGAGGGGCTGAATGAGGAGGTGCTGGACCAGCTCCTGGAGGCGGTGGAGATGCGGGCAGGTGCTCCACTGATGCTGCTGACGGCTCCGCGGGCTGGCTATGGAAAGACGCATCTGCTGGGCCGGGTGGTGGCGGCGGCGGGTGGTGCGGTGGTGATGGTGCCGCTGGCCTTCCGCACAGGAGATGCGCTGAATTTGACGACGGTGACGCGGCGCGGACTGGAGGCGCTGGGCACGGCGGCGGGGGAGACGGAGGGCTGGTCCCGGCTGCGGGAGGGGTGTGCAGGACTGGTGGCGCACCTGCTGCATGAGCTGATCAAGGAAGGGCTGGTGCCGAGTGCCAATCCGGAGCAGGCGCTGCGGGTGCTTTCTGGCCCGGTGGGGGATGTTTTTAATGCGGACGGGGCGGCGCATATGATCGGTGACTGGCTGCGCAAGCATGCAGGAGGGCTGAGGCCGATCCTGGCGCGGCGGGTGTCCCGGCAGGTGCCGGTGCGGACGGAGGTGGCGGATGCGTGGCTGGAGGCGATGCTGGGCCAGGCCTTTGAAGGCGGGGCGGAGGGGCTGGCGCCTATGCAGGACCTGGCGGCGGCGGACCGGGAAACGGGAACGCCGGTGTGGCTGCGGATGCTGGGGATGTGGCGGCCGGTGGTGCTGCTGGTGGACCACCTGGACGGCTATTACCGGAATCCGGACGCGGGAGTGACGATCGCCTCTCTGCTCATGGACCTGGTGGATACGCAGGAGCTGCATGTGCTGCTGAGCCTGAACCAGGATGTGTGGCAGGCGACCTTTGGGCATCATCTGCCGAGCGCGCTGGAGGACCGGCTGACGGCCAGCCAGGTGCTGCTGAGAGGGCTGCGGGAGGCGGATGCGGCGGCGCTGCTGCGGCTGCGGCTGGAGCGGGCGAAGGTGGCTGCGGAGGACGTGCGGGAGTTTGAGGCGTTTGTGGATGTTAAGCAGTACTTCCTGGGACGGCCCATCGGGTCCGTCGCGGCGCGGGTGTTTCTGCGGCACTGTGCGCGGCAGTGGGAGATTTTTCAAAATTCGGTGCCGCTGGGCGGGGGCAAGGCGATGCCTGAGAAGAAGGGCGCCGAGGGGGGCGTGGCGGCTGCGAAATCTGACTTTTCTTTTCCGGTGCTGCCGACGCAGCCTGCAGAGGGTATTCCGCTGATGACGGAGACGCTGCCTTTGGAAGCGGGAGAGGAGGGGGATGAGCCGCCATCGCTTTTTGACGCGCCGACCTGTGCGCAATTGCAGCAGATGGCGGAGACGCTGAAGGAGCCACGGGCGGCCCTGCCACAGAATGAGGCACCTGAGCTGTTGCCGGTGACGGTGAATACGGAGGTGCCGGAACCTGAGTCCGAGGCGGGAGGCTTTTTGGCGGAAGCACGGGCGGAGATCGGGCCTGAAGGGGAGCCGAAGGATGAAGGGCTGGCTGACAAACCGGAGGCAGAACTGCCTGCCGGGCTGCCGCCGCCTGCTGCGAGGACGCCTGAACTGCCGCCACGTCCACCGAGCTTTGAGACATCGCTGGAGGATACGGGGAGTGAACCTGAAGCGTCGGGACTGCCGCCGGATGTGCCGATGCCGCTGCATGATCAACAGAAGTCTGAGCCGGATGAGGCCCCGGTGCCACCGCCGCCTGGGTCTGCCAGTGACTGGCGTGTGACGGGTGGCAATGGTGCGGCTGCGGCAGCAGGGACCGGGACAGGGTCGGTTACGCCTTCGGCGGATGCTTTTGTGAAACTGCGGGAAATGCTGCACCACCTGCGGCAGCCGGGGGCGCGCAGCCCGATGATGGATGAGATGGCGGACATGCCGCCGGAGCGGATGAACCTGCCTGCGCAGCCGGTGACAGCTGCGGTACCCATTGGTGCTGCTGCGGCGGCGGGTGCTGGTACGAAGCCTGTGCCGACGCCGGTGGCCCCGGCCCGTCCGGGAGATGCGCTGCTGGGCCGTTTTGAGGCGCTGCGCCTGCAAATTAATGCAGAGGCGGAATCACAGCCGCTGGATTATGGGAAGCTGGCTGATCTGATCCGGCTGGCGGGGCGGCGTTTTCCGCTGGTGAGATTCAGCGAGCATGAACTGCCGGGCCTGACGGGGCGGCAGACCATGGTGTGGTCCATCCAGGGGGTGGAGCTGCTTTTTGGTCTGGCGCCTTTTTCGGACTCGGCCTACTGGAGCGTGCTGGCGGGTTTTGCCGCCGGGCGCATCACGGACCTGGCAGTGGAGGCGGAGCAGAATGACGCGCGGCCCTCGAAGCTGAAGTTGGTGACCTTTAAGTCAGACCGTGAGCATGGAGCCTGGCAGGCGCTGTATGCGGGGGAGACGATCCCGACGCCGCTGAAGCCGAACCTGGATGCGGTGCATCTGGACGGACGGAGCGTGGCGGCGCTGTATGCGATGCAACGGATCATCAAGGATGCGGAATCCGGCGCTGTCCAGGCGGAGCCGACGCAGGTGATGACGGTGCTGGCGCGGGAACTGGATTTCTTTTGGAAGCGGATCACGAAGGCTTAGAGTGGAGGGCGGAGGAAGGAATGGGATTGTGGGACGGCTGGGGCGGCGGGGGGAAGTGCTCAGTGCATTGTAGTTCTGGCTTCTTGTGGTCTGCATCCTATCCTTGCAGCGAGATTTTTATTGTGTCTATTCAAGCTTTATACTTAGTATTAAAGTGGGTGAAAGTGAGTAAAATTTAAGCTGGTCCGATGATAACCCTAGGTTCAGACCATGAAAGCTTTCTCAAACGACAGGTGGTTAGGCAAATTGCCCGAATTCAAAGATTGTCAGACCTAACGGCTTAGTGAAACATACGCGGATCAGCAGAAAGCGGAGGCCGGGGTGCTTTTTTTTGAGGCTCCCCTCATCTAAGGCTCCATCCGGAATTCTCTCAGCTTCATCCTGCTGCCGCCTTCATCGTGTGTGGTGCCGGGTTTTACCTCATCATCCGTCCCCTTTTAAATCCTTATGTCCTCCCGCCGCCGCACCTGCCCAGCCCTGACCTGCCTCCGCCTCCTGGCCCTGATTGGGATCGCCTGGCTGGGCATGATCAGCAGCCTAAGCCATGCCGCGCCGCCTTTCCCGGAGTTTGTGGACCCGCGTCCCCGAGAAGGAAATCAGTTTGGGAAGACCGTCGTCGTTCTCAGTACGGGGAATGTGGTCATTACCGCCCCCTTCGATGATGCAGGCGGCTACGGTGCCGGTGCGGTCTATCTTTTCAATGGAGCCACTGGAGCGCTGATCAGTACCCTGCGGGGAGCATCCGGTTATGACTTTATAGGCAACGGGGGCATCACGGCGCTAAGCAATGGTAACTTCGTGGTATCCAGCTCATCGTGGAGCAACGGAACGAACTATGATGTTGGAGCGGTGACCTGGGGCAGTGGCATCAGTGGAGTGAGCGGAACGGTAAGCAGCAGCAACAGCTTGGTCGGCAGCAAAGCCCATGATTCCGTGGGACAAGTCACTGCTCTGAGCAATGGCAATTACTTGGTGTGCAGCCAATCCTGGGATAATGGAAATGTGGTTGATGCCGGAGCTTTGACTTGGTGCGACGGAAGCAGTCCAACCATAGGTAGGGTGAGCAGTAGCAACAGCCTCGTGGGGAGCAAGGCTGAAGACCGCTTGGGCAACTGGGGTGTGATGTTGCTGAGCAACGGCAACTACCTGGTGCGCAGCCCAGACTGGGACGGAAGCACGGTGGATGCCGGAGCGGTGACCTGGGTTAGTGGCAGCAGTGCCATGATCGGCGTGATCAGCAGCAGCAACAGCCTCGTAGGCAGCAGGACCGGCGACAAAGTCGGCAGCGGGGGCGTGAAGTTGCTGAGCAACGGCAACTACGTGGTGTGCAGCCCAGACTGGAACAACGGAAGTGTGGTGGATGCCGGAGCGGTGACCTGGGGCAGCGGCAGCAGTGGAGTGAGTGGTGTGGTGAGCAGCAGCAACAGCCTCGTGGGCAGCACGGCCAGTGACCAAGTGGGCAGCGGGGGCGTGACGGTGCTGAGCAATGGCAACTACGTGGTAGGCAGCTCGTCCTGGGACAATGGAACTGTGTGGAATGCCGGAGCGGTGACCTGGTGCGACGGTAACAATGGAACGAGCGGTGAAGTAAGCAGCAGCAACAGTCTGGTGGGTAGCACGGATAGCGACGAATTGAGCAGCGGGGGGGTGACGGCGCTCACCAATGGCAACTACGTGGTGTGCAGCCCATTATGGGGAAATGGCCGCACCTTCAGCTACGGGGCCGTGACCTGGTGCAACGGAAGCAGCGGGGCAACGGGAGAGGTGAACAGCAGCAACAGTCTGGTGGGTAATGAGGCCCTTGACGCAGTGGGCTACGGGGGCGTGACGGCGCTGAGCAATGGCAACTACGTGGTGTCCAGCCCGCACTGGGGGAGACTGCCTTTTATCTATCTGGGAGCGGTAACCTGGGGCGACGGCAGCAGTGGCGTGAGCGGTTCGGTGAACGGCATCAACAGCCTGATAGGCAGCACGATGTGGGACGGAGTGGGCAGCGGGGGCGTGAAAGCGTTGAGCAATGGCAACTACGTGGTGTGCAGTCCACTCTGGGGTGATGGCCTCGGAGCGGTGACATGGGGGAGCGGCAGCAGTGGCGTGAATCGTGAGATCAAAAGCAGCAACAGCCTCTTGGGCAGCACGGTCGAAGATTACGTGGGCAACGGCGGTGTGACGGAGCTGAGTAATGGCAACTACGTGGTGCTCAGCAGCGACTGGAGCAATGGAACTGCGGACAAGGCCGGAGCGGTGACCTGGGGCAGCGGCAGCAGTGGCATAAGCGGCGTGGTGAGCAGCAGTAACAGCCTCGTGGGCAGCAAGGCTGATGACCAAGTGGGCGACGGCGGTGTGACGAGGCTGAGTAATGGCAACTACGTGGTGGTCAGCAGCGACTGGAGCAATGGAACTGCGGACAAGGCCGGAGCGGTGACCTGGGGCAGTGGCAGCGGTGGAGTGAGCGGCACGGTGGGCAGCAGCAACAGCTTGGTGGGCAGCAAGTTTGGTGATCAAGTGGGCAGCGGGGGCGTGACGAGTCTGATCAATGGCAACTACGTGGTGTGCAGCCCAAACTGGGACAACGGAACTTTTGTTAATGCCGGAGCGGTGACCTGGGGTGATGGCAGCAGTGGCGTAAGCGGAGCGGTGAGCGCCGCCGGGAGCCTCGTCGGTCTGACCAGGGACGCGAATTTGGGTTACGTTATTGTTGATTACTTCAACGGCACCTACTTCGGCCGGTTTATCGATGAAAATTCCGGCAAGGTTCGCCTCGGTTCCCAAGGTGACGGTTTGGCCGTGTATGCGCCCACCGTTACGGGAATCAACCCATCCAGTGGCTCAACGGCGGGCGGGACGGTGGTGACGATCACCGGCACCGATCTCACCGGAGCCACGGCAGTGACTTTCGGCGGCACAAATGCGACTGCCTTTACCGTGAACAGAGCCACGCAGATCACGGCCACGGTTCCACCTCACGAGGAAGGGATGGTCAGTGTCCTCGTCACCACCCCCGGTGGAACGAGCGAGGCCAACTCTCTCTTCACCTACATCCGGCCTGCCCCGACAGTGAGCCTGAATACGTCGAATTTGACGGGCAACGCCACCAGCCTAACCATCACTGGAGCGAATTTTGATGCCGTGACCCCCGGCAACAACACGGTCGTTTTTACCCCGGCAGGTAGCGGAACCGTGACTGCATCGACAGCCACCTCTTTGACCGTGACCAACCTGAGCGGCCAGAAAGTGGGTGCGCTCTATGCCACCGTCACCACGAATAACCAGAGCAGTGGCACCGCAGTACAGGTGGCGACCGTTATCAATTCAGCCCCAACTGATCTTGCACTGAGCAGCAACACGCTGGCGGAAAACTCACCCTCCAATACCACGGTGGGCATCTTGAGCAGCACCGACCCGAATGCCGATGACACTTTTACTTATACGCTGGTGACGGGCGCGGGCAGCACGAACAATGCGTCCTTTAACATCTCAGGCAATGCATTGCGGTTCACCGCCTCGCCTAACTACGAGACCAAGAGCAGCTATACCGTGAGAGTGCGCACGAGGGATGCAGGCAACCTGACCTTCGAGAAAAGCTTTGCCATTACGATCACGAACGTGAATGAACCGCCCACGGGCCTGACTTTGAGCGGTAACATGCTCCCTGAGGCCTCGCCCCCCAACAGCACGGTGGGCACTTTGAGCAGTAACGACCCGGATGCCGCTGAAACCTTCACCTACACGCTGGTGGCGGGCGCGGGCAGCACGGACAATGGGGCCTTTAATATTTTGGGTAACGCATTGCGGCTCACCGCTTCGCCTAACTATGATGTTAAGAGCAGCTATTCCGTGCGAGTGCGCACGACCGATGCGGGCGGCCTGATCTTTGCGCGTAGCTTTACCATTGGAATCAATGAAACGAATGAAGCCCCGACCGCCCTGGCTCTGAGCGGCAATACGCTACCTGAGAACAACCTGGCGAATGCCACGGTGGGCTCGCTAAGCGCGACAGACCCCAATGTAGATCAGACGCACACCTTCAGCATCGTCGAAGGCACCGGGGACACGGACAACGACGACTTCAGCATCGTCGGCACGGATTTGCGCATCTCCGTGAGCACCGACTACGAGACGAAGAGCAGCTACAGCCTCCGCGTGCAGGCCGATGACGGTGAGGGCGGCACCTTTGAGGAGGTCTTCATTCTCATGATTCTCGATGTGGCAGAGCCGGTGATCGCTGTCCTGGGCAGGGACCAGGTCATCATCAACGGCGACACGACGCCTGATGCGGCGGACGCGACCGACTTTGGCAACGCGGCGCTTGTCAACGCGCCGGTGACCCACCTCTTCACCATCGCCAATGACGGGGATGCCGTACTGAATCTCGCCAGCCCCGCCGTGGTCCTCAGCGGCCCCGGCGCGGCGGATTTTAAGGTGACGACGCTTCCTGCTGCCGCTGTGGCCGCGAGTGATCAGACAACCTTCGCCATCACCTTCGATCCCCGCCTGCCGGGCCTCCGCACGGCCACGGTGACGGTGGCCAGTGATGATGGAGCGAACGGCAGTTACAGCTTCGCCATCAGTGGCTTCGGCGGCCTGAGCAAGCTGAAGACCCAAACGATCACCTTTGCTCCGCCGAAGACGGTTTACCTCGGCCAGAGCTCGCTGACCCTGAGCGCCTATGCCAGCTCGGAGCTGCCGGTGACGCTGAATGTGGTGCCCGTCGGGACTACTGCGGCAGGGGCCGGGATCGTGGGGAATGTGCTGAGCTTCGCAGGCATCGGCAAGGTGAAGGTGCAGGCCGTGCAGGCGGGTGACGGCAACTATGCGGCCGCCAAGACCGTGGTGAAAACGATCACGGTCAAAGCCACCCCCGCAGCGCTGACGCTGGTCGATCTGGCCCAGAGCTACACCGGCACACCCCGTGTCATCGGCACCCTCGGTGGTAGCGGCGAGGTGACGATCGAATACAAGATCGGCACCGCCTTTGGCAGCACAGCCCCCACGGCGGCGGGCAAATACAGCGTGAAGGCCACGGACAGCACCGGCACCAAGACCGGCACGCTCACCATTAGCAAAGCCCCGCTCTACGTGACGCCCGATGACAAACGCAAGTTCGCCGGGCAGGAGAATCCCGCACTGACATCCGTTTACAGCGGCTTCATGGCATCGGACACGGCGGTGGTCTTTACCAAGACACCCGTGCTCAAAACGAAGGCCAAGGCAACCAGTGGAGGCGGGCTCTACCCCATCACGGCCAGCGCCGGTGCGGCGGCTAACTACCTGTTTGTTTATCAGCAAGGAACGATGGTGGTGGAAAGTTTTGGCGGGAGTTATGAAGCGCTGCTGGTGGATGCCAGCGCCCTGCCCGTGGGCAAACTGATGCTCACGGTGCCGCTCACCGGCCAGGCTTTCACCGGCAAGCTCGCCACCGCCAAGGAGACCGCCGCCCTGTCGCTGAAGGGCAGCCTAACAATAAGCGTGGAGAACGAAATCGCCACCGGAACCGCGACCGTGATGAAGGGTGCCGTGCCCTATGTCGTCAGCTTTACCCTGCCGATGAAGGGGGACGTGCTCGTAACCGCGATGCGCGATGGCCAGCCCCTGAGCAGTGCCGTGACGGGCCGCAAGCTCCTGGTCCTGCCCAAAGGCGGGAAGGTGCTCTACAGCGGTGCCCATACCGCTGTGCTGGAGCCCGCGCTGCCCGCAGTGGCAGACATCCCCGCAGGAGCCGGCTGGGCGAAATCCACCCTCAGCACCACGGGGGTGATGACCCTCGCAGGCAGGCTGGCCGATGGCACCGTCTTCACCACCGCCCTGGCCCCGGATGCGGATCCAGACCCTGGTTACCGCCTCTTTGTGCAACCCTACAAAAAACGCACCGAGTCCTATCTGGGCGGTGTCTTCACCCTGCTGCCGCACCCAACGCAGACGAACCGCCGTTATGTCATTGAGGCTGGCCTGACCTGGCAAAAGGCGGGCCTCGCTGCGGATGCCACGTATCGCGCAGGCTTCGGCCCGGTGACCACGGTGATGATGCTTGACCCCTGGCTGCCCCCGGTTACCGCCAAGGGATCGACCCCGGCCATCACCCTCGCGACCCGGCTCGGCCTAACCGACAACAGCTTTGAGGTCATGCACAGCGACACGGCCAGCACGCTGCACGGCAACCTGCCCACCCGCGTCGGCCTGAGCCTCAAGAACGTCGTCAGCGTGCAACTCCCGCTGACCACGCCCGTAAACTCCACCAAGTGGAAAACGAAGCTGGTGCCAAAGACGGGTCTCTTTAGTGGCAGCTTCGAGCTTGCGGACACAACGGTGAAGCCGCGCGTTGTGACCTTCAGTGGGGTGCTGCGTCAGCCTGCGACGGAACCCGATGTCTTGATCGGCAATGGTCACTACCTGCTGCCCGCCCTGCCGGGTGCCCCGAGCAACGAGAGACTCTCGGGCGAAGTGAGGTTCGTTCGCCCATAACTTTAGTTTGGGGCGGCAGCGCGGGGTTCAGCAGGTGGAGGTTGTGCGCGTGCAGGGCGGTGATCAAAGGTGGTTCGCAGTGGAAAAAAAGAACCCCCAGGCCTCACGATGCCCCAGAGCCGCGTCGCGGCGACCCTATCCGTAGCCGTGGTCGCAGCGAAGCCAGGCCACGGTTGCATGGCACACCCGCCACGTTCCACGACCAGCCGCACCGGCTCAAGCTACTTTGCATGTGAGAACTGCGAACTGAGGACTGAGGACTTCTCCCCCCCCCTCTCCCGCCATTTTGCCAACATCCCCCCTGCCTTGCCCGTTGCACGACGCGGAAGGAGGGGCTAGCTCTTGGGGTCCAAGCAAAATCATTCCGACATGTCTGCACAGCCCACCATTATCTACACGAAGACCGACGAAGCCCCAGCTCTCGCCACGTATTCCCTTTTGCCCATTGTGGAAGCCTTTACGAAGTCCTCCGGCATCCGGGTGGAGCTGAGGGACATCTCGCTGGCGGGGCGCATCATTGCGACGTTTGCGGATGTGCTGAAGGCGGAGCAGCGGATCCCGGATGAGCTGGGCTACCTGGGCAAGCTCTGCCTGGAGCCGACGACGAACATCATCAAGCTGCCAAACATTTCGGCCTCGGTGCCGCAGCTCAAGGCGGCGGTGGCGGAACTGCAGGCGCTGGGTTATGCGCTGCCGGACTATCCGGAGAATGCGCAGACGGACGCGGAAAAAGAAACCAAGGCGCGCTATGCCAAGGTGATGGGCAGCGCGGTGAATCCGGTGCTGCGCGAGGGGAACTCCGACCGCCGTGCGCCGAAGGCGGTGAAGGACTATGCGAAGAAGCACCCGCACTCGATGGGCAAGTGGGCGTCGGATTCGAAGACCCGTGTGGGTACGATGGGCGGCAAGGGTGACTTTTTCTCCAATGAAAAATCCGTGACGGTGGCGGAGGCCACGGACGTGAAGATCGAGTTTGTGAGCGTGGACGGCACAAGCAAGGTGCTGAAGGAATCCACTCCGCTGAAGGCGGGGGAGATCCTGGACGGGACGTTCATGAGCAAGGCGGCGCTGGTGGATTTCCTGGCGGACCAGATCGCGGAGGCGAAGAAGGACGGCGTGCTGTTTTCCCTACACATGAAGGCGACGATGATGAAGGTGAGCGACCCGATCATCTTTGGCCGTGCGGTGGAGGTGTTCTTCCAGGACCTCATCGCCAAACATGCGGCGACGCTGCAGGAGCTGGGCGTGGATTTCCGCAACGGCTTTGGCGATCTGGTGGGCAAGCTGGACCGGCTGCCTGCGGAGAAGAAGGCGGAGATCGAGGCGGACATCGCCGCTGCGTATGCCAGCGGGCCGGCGCTCTCCATGGTGAACTCTGACAAGGGCATCACGAACCTGCACGTGCCGAGCGATGTGATCGTGGATGCCTCCATGCCCGCGATGATCCGCGCAGGCGGCAAGGTGTGGGATGCGCAGGGCCGCACGGGGGATACGCTGGCGGTGATCCCGGACAGCTCGTATGCAGGAGTATACCAGGCGGTGATTGATTTCTGCAAAGCAAACGGTGCGCTGGATCCGAAGACGATGGGCTCCGTGCCGAACGTGGGCCTGATGGCGCAGGCGGCGGAGGAATACGGCTCGCATAACAAGACGTTTGAAATTCCAGGCAAGGGCACGGTGAAGGTGACGGACAAGGACGGCAAGGTGCTGTTCTCCCACGAAGTGGAGCAGGGCGACATCTGGCGTGCCTGCCAGACAAAGGATGCGCCGGTGCAGGACTGGGTGAAGCTGGCCGTGAACCGCGCACGTGCGACGGGCTCCCCGGCTGTCTTCTGGCTGGACAAGGCCCGCGCTCATGATGCGCAGATCATTGCCAAGGTGGAAACGTATCTGAAGGACCACGACACCACCGGCCTGGACATCCGTATTCTGGCCCCGGCGGAGGCTTGTACCTTCAGCCTGGAGCGCATCGTGAAGGGTGAGGACACCATTTCGGTGACGGGCAATGTGCTGCGTGACTACCTGACGGATCTTTTCCCAATCCTGGAAGTGGGCACCAGCGCGAAGATGCTGTCCATCGTGCCACTGATGAACGGCGGCGGCCTGTTTGAAACGGGTGCGGGCGGATCGGCTCCGAAGCATGTGCAGCAGTTCACTGAGGAGAACTATCTGCGCTGGGATTCCCTGGGCGAGTTCTTTGCCCTCGCGGCCTCCTTTGAGCATCTGGCGGAAACGTTCAAGCTGGCCAAGGCCAAGGTGCTGGCGGACACGCTGGACACGGCCACTGGCAAGTTCCTGGAATTTGACCGCTCCCCTGGCCGCAAGCTGGGCACCATTGACAACCGGGGCAGCCATTTCTACCTGGCCCTCTACTGGGCCCAGGCCCTGGCAGAGCAGACCGGCGATACGGAACTGCAGGCCCAGTTTAAACCCATCGCGGAAGAGCTGACGGCGAACGAGGACAAGATCGTCCAGGAGCTGCTGGCCGTGCAAGGCAAGGCGGTGGATATCGGCGGCTACTACAAACCCTGCGATGAAAAAGCCAGCGAGGCGCTGCGGCCGAGCGCGACGCTGAATGAGATTTTGGCGAAGGTGTAACCCGAGGACCCTCCAATGACATGCACATCAAGTCCGTTAAGATTCAAAACATCCGGTCTTTCCCGTCTTTAGACAGGGAACTTCAGGGTTCGAAGCTCAGCGGCTGGCATGTCATCATTGGTGACAATGGCGCAGGAAAGTCCACTTTCCTGCGCAGCATTGCTTTGGCTCTATGTGGGACCTAGGAAATCCAAGGACTGTGGGAAAGATGGGAGTGCTGGACAAGGATTGGAGCGTAAAAAGTCCAAATCTAAAATTGTCCTCGAATTAACCGATTCAGAGGATTGGGACAACTGGGCTGGAGGAGGCAGGAAGGCAGAAAACTACTTTCCAGACTGTGGGATTGAGTTCAGGCAGGCACCAGAAGGGGGGACTGAAGCGGTGCCAACACAAGGATGGTATGAACCGACGAGATACGTCTGGAGCAAAAAGGCCGGATGGTTTTCAGCATCCTACGGACCCTTTCGGCGATTTACCGGCGGTGATGCGGAAAAGAAATCTGTCTTCTACACGCATGCCATATTGGGGCGTCACCTCAGCGTTTTTGGAGAGAATGTGGTACTCACCGAATCTCTTGAGTGGCTTAGCCAACTTCGGTTTGAGGAATTGGATAACAATCAGTCTTCAGGCGGATTACTGAAGCGGATCCAGACCTTTATCAATTAGCCGAATTTCCTTCCGCACGGAGTACGGTTTAAGGAGGTGAACTCGAAAGCAGTTGTTTTTCGAAATCCAGAAGGAATGGACATTGATGTGACGCGGCTCAGCGATGGATTCAGGTCCATCTTGAGCATGACTTTTGAGCTTATACGTCAGCCTTCGGCGTGCTATGGATCTTACGAACTGTTCAAAGATATGGGGGATGGCTCGGTCGTGGTAAAGCTCCGGGGGGGGCTGATTGATGAGGTGGATGCGCACCTGCATCCGACGTGGCAGCGGAAAATTGGCTTTTGGTTTACCAAGCATTTTCCGGAAATTCAGTTCATAGTGACTACACACAGTCCACTGGTCTGCCAGGCGGAGAACCGAAGCATTTTCCGCCTGCCAACACCAGGAAGCGACCAGTCCGATGCTGGATTTGTGACGGGTCCACAACGCGAGAGGCTGATCCATGGGGATGTGCTGGATGCCTATGGCACGGAACTCTTCGGCAAGGAAGTGGACCTGTCCGATGTGGCGAAGGAGAAACTTGAGGAGCTCGCCTTGCTGAACCAGAAAGTTACGCAAGGTGAACTGACGGCATCGGAACAGGCCCAGCAGATTCAGTTAAAACAGGCTTTTTCTGCTCATATCCAGTCACCGTTCTGACCATGCTCCGGCTTCCTGACACTGACCTTGAAAAGGAGCATTCTGACAGCCTTCAAAACTGGCAGGGGCTGGTGGATGCCAAGGCTTCGTTTGGTGAACAGGTGGAAGAGGCGAAGAAGCAGTGTAAGACTAAAAATGATGTTAATAATCCAACGTTCCGAGCGGTCCGTTCCGGCTTGGTGCAGATGCACGGTGACTTGATCCGTTGTGCTCATTGTGAATACTCTCGCACAAATGAAGTTGAGCATATCTACCCCAAAACCATTTATCCCAATCGTGTCTTTAACTGGCTGAACTACACATATGCATGTCGTACGTGCAATGGACCTAAAGACCACAAGTTTGCCTCATTTTTGACTTCCGGTCAGGAATTGGATGTGACGCCGTCAAAGCGCTAGCCCGCAGGGTGGATTGCAATGCCGCCGCCGGACGGTGAGGCCTTGCTGATTGATCCTCGACGAGAGGATCCATTGGATTTTCTGTGAAGGGCGTTTTGAGCCTGAAAAGGTCAGGCTCTCATGACTGTGTCTTGCACCTCGCCGTGAGCCGCGTTACACGCCCGCATGCGTGGCTTTTTTGCTCTCCTTTTACTCACTGCGCCAGCCTGGGCAGACACCCTCGTTCAGGTCCGTCCTGCAGGCTCCATCGCTACGCTTCAGGCTGCCGTAGATCATGTCCGGCAGCTTCGTGAGGCAGGGGAAACGGGCACTGTGCGGGTGCAGATCGGGGCAGGGGATTATTTCCTTGCCGAGCCTCTTAAACTCACGGCTGAGGACAGCGGCACGGCCACCGGCCCCACGGTTTATGAGGCGGAAAAAGAGGCGCAGGTCACCCTCACCGGCGGGCAGGTCATCACGGGCTGGAAACACGGCTCTGACGGCCTCTGGCAAACGGGTGTCAAAGGCCGTTTCGAGCAGCTTTGGGTCAATGGCCGCCGAGCGGTCCGCGCCCGCACGCCGAATGCCACCGGCAACCGGCCGGGTGCGGTCGGGGGATATTTCAATGCCAAGTCCCAGGCCTCCGACGATACTTTCACGGGCCTGAAACGTCCCCAATACGAAACCTTTGTCGCCCGGCCTGCGGACTATCAGATCCTCAAGGACATTCCCAAAGGGGAACTTGTGGATGTCCTCCTCACCGCCATGCAGACCTGGACCGTCGGTCAGTGCCGCATCCAGGAGCTGAACGATGCCGCGCGTGCCATCCGCATCGTCGGCTCCTCCCGTTATCCCTTTGTCCAGAACGAGCCTGACCAGCGCTGGTATGTCGAAAACTTCCGCGCTGCCCTGGATGCGCCTGGCGAGTGGTTCCTGGACCGCAGCGGCCAGCTTTTTTACAAACCGCTGCCGGGTGAGGACATGGCCCAAGCGGTGGTCATCGCCCCGGTCACGGAGAAACTGCTCATCCTTGATGGGGCGCAGCATCTGCGGTTCGAGGGACTGACCTTTGCCCACACGCAGCATCTTTATGGACCCTCCGGTCATCATGATGGCCAGGCGGCTGCCAGTGTCGGTGCGGCCATTGAGCTGGACCGCTCCCAGCACATCCATTTTCAAAGTTGTGAAATCAAACACACTGGTGGTTATGCCATCTGGTTCCGCACGGCCTGCTCGCACAGCAGCCTCACCCACAGCCATCTTCATGACCTGGGTGGCGGCGGTGTGCGCCTGGGTGATATCAAGATGCCGGATGATGCCAGCCTCACTCATCACATCACCGTGGATGACTGCATCATCCATCATGGGGGCCGCCTTTTCCCCAGCGCCTGCGGCATTTTCCTGGCGCATGCGGCGGACTGCGAGATCACGCACAATGACATTGGCGACTTCTTTTACACCGGCATCAGCGCCGGGTGGGTGTGGGGCTACAAGCACAGCCCTTCCAAGCGCAACCGGCTGGATTATAATCACATCCACCACCTCGGGTGGGGCGTGCTGAGCGACATGGGCGGCTTTTACGGCCTGGGCCGCAGCGAGGGGACCACGGTGAATCACAATCACATCCACGATGTCGGCAGCTACCGTTACGGCGGCTGGGGTCTCTACACGGATGAAGGCAGCACGGGCGTGACGATGATGCATAACGTGGTGCATGACACGAGCGAGTCCACCTTTCACCAGCATTACGGGAAGTGGAACCAGATCAGCCACAACGTGTTTGCCTATGGCCGCAAAGCGCAGATTCAGCGCACCCGTCCAGAGACCCATGCCTCCTTTGCGTATGAGAACAATGTGGTCATCTATGAGACCGCAAAGCTCCTGGACGGCACCTCCTATAACTGGGACACCGGCAGCTATGAAATGCGCAACAATGTCTATTGGAACAGTGCGGGCCTGCCGGTGATCTTTCAAGACACCGACCTGGCCGGATGGCAGGCCAAAGGACACGATGAGGGCAGTGTCGTGGCAGATCCATTGTTCGTGGATGCGGCCAAGCGGGACTTCAGATTGAAGAAGGAAAGTCCGGCTTTGAAGATGGGTTTTATGCCGGGCGATGTGAAGAAAGCAGGCGTCCGCACAGACGGCGAATGGCGCAAACTGGCGACCTCGCTGTCCTTTCCCGATTTCTGGGAGCAGTCCAAACCCTGGCCGCTGCCGCTTTATGAGATCAACGAGGACTTCGAGCACATGGGCCTCAGTTTTCCCGTGCTGCCCCGGCAGGAGGTGCGCTGGCAGAACAAAGGCGATGGCATCTTTGTGGCGGAAGACCAGGCCGCCAGCGGCAGGCGCAGCCTCAAGTTCACCGATGCCCCCGGTCTGAAACCCACGTACGATCCGCATCTGGTGCTGAAGCCGGATTTCAAAGAGGGCCAGATCACCGTCGCCTTTCAATTGCGCATGGAGAAGACAGCCAAGTTTTTCATCGAGTGCCGCAACTCCGGTGAGCCCTATTTGACTGGTCCCAGCCTCGCGTTTGAAAATGGATTGGTCATCGAGCGTCGCAGCCAAAAGAAACTCGCCCTTCCGGCGGATACCTGGGTGCGGATAGAGATGACCGCCTTGCTCGGGGAGAAAAATCCCGGCACCTGGTCGGTCAAGATCACGCCCACCAGCCAGCCTGCGCAGGAGTTCAAGGACCTGCCCTGCGATCCCGGCTGGAATGAGTTCACCTGGCTGGGTTTCGTCAGCACGGCCACGGAGAAAGTGGCCTTTTGGGTGGATGATCTGGTGGTGCGGGGAGAAAAGTGACCTTTTCTTTCCTGAATCCTTGATCTTTTTGTGGCGACTTTTACGCATGGGCTGTCAATCTGCGCTCCCTTCCACATGCCCACCCCGCTTTCCCCAGATCCTGATGCCCTTGACAAGATGAAGACCCTGCCCGGACGGGCCTGGGTATCCATCGCGCTGGTGCTGGGGGCGACGATGCTGAATGCCTTCAACGACAACCTGTTGAAGATGATGCTCGTCGGCCTGGCCCCCAAGGTGGCCACCGGTGCGCTGGGGGAAAATATCGGCGTCTGGCTGGGCGGGATGATCCTGCTGCCTTTCATCCTTCTGGCGCCATTGTCCGGTTACTTTGCCGACCGTTATTCCAAGCGGGCCGTCATCCTGGCCATGCTGGTGGCGCAGTCGGTGATCCTGCTGCTCGCAGGGCTGTGTTTCCACCTGGCCTTGGGGGAGCTGAGCATCCTCCTGGCCCTGGGTGCCTTCTTCATGCTGGCGGTGCAGTCCACCTTTTACAGCCCGGCCAAAATGGGCATCCTGAAGGAAGTGGTGGGTTCACGGCGGCTCGGCTTCACGGTAGGCTGGCTGCAAATGGTCACTATGATCGGCATCCTGGCCGGCCTGGGCGTCGGCGGCGCGTGGTTTGACTCGCTCTTTAACGAACACGGTGATCCCTGGCTCGCTGCTGCGGAACCTATCTGGTGGCTCTTTGGCGTGGCCATGGTCGCTCTGGTCGCAGGCTTTTACATTCAGCGCACCCCGGCCCATCCAGGGGTGAAGTATCAGCGCTCCCTCTGGTGGGAGCATTTTAGCCATCTCAAGGAGAGCCTGGCTTTCCCTCCCATGCGCCGCGCGTTCCTGGGCAATTCCACCTACTGGTTCGTCGCCAGCATGGCCGCCGCTATGTTTGTGGACATCGGCCTGGCCCTGTATCCGGACCAGGCCGTCGGTGGGGCGGCCACGGCCTCCTCCAAAATGACCCTCATGATCGGCATTGGCACCGTGGCGGGCAGCCTGTTCATCTCTTGGGTGAACCGCCGTTCTTTGCAGCTCGGCATGATTCCCATCGGTGCCCTGGGTCTCGCCGGAGCCTTGTTTTATGCCGGTCTCACGCCAGTGGGCACGGTCCGCTTTGACTGGGCGCTGGCACTCGTGGGCTTCATGGGCGGCTGCTACATGGTGCCCATCCAGACCTTCATCCAGGACACAGCGGATGAACAAAAACGCGGGCGTGTGCTCGCCTCCATGAACCTGTTGGACAGCCTGGCCGGCGTGCTGGGTGTGGCGGTGCTTATGGGGCTGAAGGCCGTGGGTTTCGGCTTTCAAGCACAGTTCTTCTTGCTCGGCGTGCTCATGCTGGTGGCCACAGTTTACATCATCCAGCTCCTGCCTCATTACCTCCTCCGCTTCATCGCCCTGGCCATTGTGCGCAGCATTTACAAAGTCCGTTCCGTGCATCATGAGCGCGTGCCCAAAGGTGGTGGCACCATGCTGCTGCCCAATCACGTCAGCTATGTGGATGCCTTCATCATGGGGGCCTCCTGCACCCGTCAGGTGCGTTTTGTCATGTGGGATGCGCTTTATAACATCCCTGCGATGACGTGGTTTGTGAAGCTCTGCGGCACCGTGCCCATCTCGCCTACGCGTGCCAAAGATGCCGTCCGCACCGTTGGGGCGGCTTTGAAGGAAGGCCGCATCGTCTGCCTTTTTCCGGAAGGTCAGATCACCCGGCACGGCATCGTCAATGACCTACGCAAAGGCTACGAACTCATGGCCCGCCAGGGCGATGCCCAGGTCGTTCCCGTTTATATGGACGGCCTTTACGGTAGCATCTTCTCTTTTGAAGGCGGGCTGTTTTTCAAAAAGTGGCCCAAGAAGCTGCGCTATCCCATTAGTGTTTATTTCGGCCATCCCATCACGGCCAAGGAAGCCACCCCGGAGAACGTGCGTGCGCAAATGCTGGCCCTCAGCGCCGAGGCCATTCTCAGCCGGCGCGAGTTTGAGGTCACGGACAACCGTGACAAGCAGCAAATCATCGGCAATGCCCTCCGCCTCATGGAAGTCGAATGGGCGCGCCAGGGAGAGACGATTCTTTGCCTGGCCCCCGTCGGCAGCCTCATCCATCAGACTCTCCTGGCCTTTGCCGATATGAAAGGCCGCGTGCGTGTGGTTACTGAGGTCGCTTCGGTCATTGGCTGTGCTGAGAAAAGCGTCGTCGCCGTGGGCGATGCCACACTGCCGGAAAAACTCGCCCAGGTGACAGATTGGGACCACATCGGCAGAATCGCCCTGCTTTGGGCGGATGCCACCGTGCCCGTCTCGGAAGACATCAGCCTTTATCGCGGCCTGCTCCATTCACCCACCGGTGCGCTCATCGCCACCTGCGTGCCAGACCCGCAGATGCCGGATGACGAGCGCGGTTTGCAACTCGGCATCATCCCTGGCACCTATGGCCGCCTGCTGCCGGGCTATGCCGTGCAGACCGGGCCGGACGGACTGGAGATCTCCATGCTCACTCCGCAGAATCCCGGCCCCGTGGTGCTGCCAGGCATCATCATGGACCACCGGGGGTTCCTGCTGCCCGCAGTTGCGCCACAGGACTGACTCTGCGGCTCGGAGTCTGGATTTATCGGCTGCTGGCTAAGCCATGCGGCCGATAAAATTGGTGTGCTTGTCACTTTGCGTGGGGATTTCACCCGAAGTGCCCAAGGGCTGCGTCTGACCTCCATCCTGAGGGGAGGGATTCAACAGGGAATCCAGGAGAAGCTGGCTGTCTTCGAGGAACGTCTCTGCCGCCGTTTTCAGAAAATCCACTTCCTCGGCACGGGTATGCAGGATGACCAATGTGCACTCTCCACGAAAGCTCACCAGCACATGACAGCTGTCATAACCAAACCAAAACGTCTGCACATCGCGGTCGCCACCGCTGGCAAAGTGGTCGCGACCGTCATGCAGCGTGTGCAGCAGACGCTCCGCACGGAATTCTTCAAAAGGCAGGATGTTCAGCAGGATCTGTCGGCGCCAGCCAAGCAGCAGACCGTTGACAGAGCCACCATTTTTCAGGCGCTCCATTGCCGCACGGAGGGAAGGGGTGATGTTTGCAGCCATGATGTTTATGCTTCCTGGGTGGTGACTTCGGTGAGCAGTTCGTAAAGGAGTACTTTTTTGCCGATAAGCGCCCCGGCACCCGGATCTTTCGGGCCCGTGCCCTCTTCATGATAGGCATAGCCCACCGTCAGGTCCTCCTCCTGCAGCGTGCCCGTCCAGGCTTCGCCCAGGTTCAGCGCATCGCCGATCTTGGAGCCAAAGTGACGCAGCCCCTGGAAATCAGCAGCAAAGGCATCCACGACTTCCTGGTCGCCAGAGCTTTCGACAAGCCCGTCTTTGAGGGTGAAAAGAGTCAGCGAGGGGGGTTGGTCATCACTCATATACAAGTTCCTCTCAAAATTCGGCTCTTAACGCAAGTCTGGACGCCTCTCACCCCCCCATTTTTTCCAAGATCCAAAGGCACTGACAGGCTGACTTGAGCTGAATGGGCTTGCCAGCCACCTGCTGGCGCATGGTATTATTCATCCTCATGAAACGTGTGTTCATCGGAGTCTTCATCCTTATGGCTGGTGCGCTAATTGGGCAGGATGGCAAGGCCTCGTCGCCTGATAAGGAACGGCTGGATCAATTGTATGATGCCGTCCAGGTGGGAGATGTCGAAGTGGCGACCCAACTCCTGCGTTCAGGGGTGGACCCCAATGGCGGGACTGACACCTACCCTGACATTCCCTTTCATAAGGCCATCTCACAGGGAAACAAGGAGATGGTGACGGCCTTCATCGAAGCAGGAGCCCGGCTCAACGGCCCCTTTGAATCCAATCAAACGCCACTTTCCTCAGTGGGCGGGCTCTTGCCATTTGTGGGAGATGCTGAAAATTTGCTGGAGTTTCTGATCTCGAAAGGGGCCGATCCTCGCCAGGATCCGCATGCCCTGGCAGCCGCTGCCAAAAGAGATCTTGATCAAGTTCGCTTTTTGTTAGACAGGGGTGCGCCCCTCACTGCTGAAGCACTGGGTGCTGCCGTCCAGGCTTATAAAATGGATGTGTTCGAATTTCTGCTACAAAAGGGGGCCGATTCGAAGGCCGTGCTCCAAGATGGCGACACATTATTTTATTGTGCCTGCGCCTCGAGTTACCATTCTTTTTCCCATGATACTGAATCTCCGAAGGTCGTGACGGCCATGCTGGACCGGTTGCTGGCACTAGGGGTGAACCCTGAATCCGCCAATAAGAAAGGCCGCACGCCGGTGCATGGAGCCGTCGAGTCAGTGAATAAAGAAGCTCTCAAATGGCTGATCCAGCATGGCGCGAATCTGGATGCTACAGACCACCAGGGACAAACGGCTCTAATGCTAGCAGCGCACCATTTTTTAGAATTGCCGGAGGTCGTCAGCATACTCGCTTCAGGCGGCGCTTCCCTGGACCTCCTGGATCGTCAAAATCGCAGCGCTCTCGATCACGCCTATGAGACAAGCAGGTGGCTGGTCGTGGAGAAGCTGGTTTCCCTGGGCGCATCCTATGGGGATGCGGAAGCCTTTATCCGTCGTCTGGTCAAAACGACGGAAACAGAGACCATTCAAACCTCCAGCCTTCGCCGCATGGTGACGAAGGTCCTGCCAGCCATCCAAGATGCCAAATCCTTTGAGGTGGACGGCAGATCATTGATGGTTTGGGCAGTATTGGTCAATGACCTGGAATTGCTGAAAGCCTTTCTCGCCGCCGGGTGCCCTGTTGATGCCTCCGATTCCGATGGCCGTACACCCTTGCTATGGGCGGGCATGGTTGGGGCCAAAGATATTTATGCGCATCTCTTGTTGCTGGGGGCCGATCCAGCCTCAACAGACATAGAGGGGCGCACCACCGAGCAGTGGCTGGCCATCTCCTCAAAGAGGTTTTCAAAGCCGCTCATCGAATGAGTGTAGATGGCTGCTATTCCTTAACTGCAGGCATCTTGACAAAAGCCGTGACAATCTTGGCGCTTCCCGGATAACGGCCCTCTTGGGATGCGTGCCAGGCGATGCACAACCAGCCCTCAGTCGCCGCTATGGAGAGGCTGCTGTTCCAGTGGCTGATGCCCGGTAAGGCCTGGTGTTCCAGCTTCTGAGTCACGGGATCGTAGCTGCTGAGCAGGGTCTGCCAGCGCTCGTCTTGCGCTGATTGGGACTGCCCGCTCTCTTGGACCCATGCAACCCACCAGCGGCCTGCTGCCCAGAGCGGGGAGGATGCGGCGGGGAAGTCATAGATCGTCGCCACCTTTCCTAGTGGCAATGTTTTATCCTCAGCAGAGCCATTTAGACTGGCCATGCTGAGATGCAGGTGATGAGCAGAGAAGTGTTGCTCTTCCTCATCGTCAGACCAAATAAAGGCCACCTGTTCACCGTTGAAGCTCGCTTTATCCGCATAGGGTGATGAAGCTGTAATTTCGATGGGCAACGGGCGCTCCACTCGCTGGGGCAAGTCATAGGGATGCTCAATCAAAACCGCACGATGCAGCCGGTTCTCTTCACGTTTTGGAGTTTCACCTGGCTTTAACAGCTCCTGTTCTTCAATATCTGAGGTGGATCGGAACTCGACTTTAGAGAACTGATTTTTCCGTTCAGGATAGTTCACCCGATGGCGAGGGATAAATACACTGCCATCCGGCTCATAAATGACCGCACTTTTAACTTCGACTGGATCTCCCTTCTCCACGGCGAGTCTCGTCGTAAAAGAGATCAAAAACCGGCCATCCTCGACCATCACTTGGGGATAAGTATCCCCTGCAGGATCCACGTGCGCCAGCAATGGCCCAGGCAGGACTATCCCCCAAATGAGAACCATGATCTTACGCCACATCCTGGGATCCTATTTCAAGCCCCCAATCACACGCAAGCTTTCTTCCCGCTCTGATGAGACCGTTTCTCCCTTGAGCCGGGGCCAGTCTCCGCTATATCATGAGCATGGTCGCTGTCGCCACCCCCACCCTGGTCACTGAAATTCTCCGCCTCAAAAAAGAGCGGAATGCTGTCATTCTTGCTCACAACTACCAGTCCAAAGAAATCCAGGAGATTGCCGATTTTGTGGGCGACTCCCTCGGCCTGGCCTATCACGCGAAGGAGACTGATGCGGATGTCATCGCCTTTTGCGGGGTTCATTTCATGGCGGAGACCGCCAAAATCGTCAATCCCACCAAGACGGTCATTCTTCCCGATGCCAATGCCGGCTGCTCCCTGGAGCAGAGCTGCCCCGGCCCGCAGCTTGAGGCCTTCCTGAAGGCTAACGCGGAAAAGAACTATTACGTCATCGCTTACATCAATTGCAGCGCCCACGTCAAAGCCCTCAGCGATTGCATCTGCACCAGCGGCAACGCGGTGAAAATCGTCAATGCTGCCCCGGCTGACCGGCCCATCCTTTTTGTCCCAGACCAGAACCTGGGGAGCTGGGTCATGGAGCAGACGGGCCGCAAGATGGACCTTTGGAAAGGGGCCTGCTATGTGCATGTGGAGTTCACCCGCGACAGCATCCAGGGCATCAAGGACGAGTATCCGGACGCCGAGGTCGTCGCCCACCCGGAGTGTACGTATGCCGTGCGTATGCTGGCGGATGTGGTGTGTTCCACGGAAAAAATGGTTCACTACTGCCAGGGCAGCCCGGCCAGCACCTTCATCATCGTCACCGAAAGCGGCATGATGCACCGCCTGGAGCGGGAAGTGCCTGGCAAGCGTTTCATCCCCGGCCCCACCGGCCACTGCGCCTGTGCCGACTGCCGCTACATGAAGCTGAACACCCTACAAAAGCTCCACGATTCCCTCCGCGACCTCACCCCCCAGGTGACCATGCCCGAGGAAATCCGCGTCCGCGCCGAGAAACCGCTGCTGCGCATGCTGGAACTGAGCCGGTAAGGATCGCCTAAACCGGCTTTCTTCACGCGCATTCCAGAGGGTAACTGCGATTATAAATGCTGCTTAGAGCGTCCAGTCGCGTATCTTTTCCCGATGAATCCTAATCCCCGCAGGAGTCTGTGCGTCATTCTCAACTGTGAATCCGGCACCCTGGCCACCCTGGGACCGGATGTCGTGGAGCAGGGATTGAAGGAAATTTTTGAGGAGCTGGGCTGCGAGGTGGAGATCTGCCAGGTGCCAGGAAAAGAAGTGGAGGCGGCCCTGGAAAAAGCCCGCGATGGCGATGCCGATGCCGTCATAGTTGGAGGCGGGGATGGTACTGTCGCCACGGCGGCCACCGTTTTTGCCGGTCATGCCAAGCCCCTCGGTATTCTGCCCCTGGGCACCTTCAATCTTGCCGCCAGGGATGTCGGCATGCCACTGGACTGGCAGGAGGCCGCTCGTGCCCTGGTCACCGCCCCAGTGGGTGAGATGGACCTTCTCGATGTCGCTGGAAATCTCTACATGTGCGTTGTGGTTCTCGGCTTTTATCCTGCCCTTGTCATGGGCCGCCCGGAGTATCACGGAAGCTGGATCGTCAAATCCGCGCGCACCCTGTGGGATGCCCTGCGCAGTGCGGCCACCTTTCCGCCGTTGCACCTTTGCCTTCAGGAAGGGGACAAGGTCATCCGCCATCGCACCCGCATCGCCCTGCTGGCCAACAATGACTACGAGGATCTGTTTGGCATCATCCCACGGCGGCGCACGCTGGATGCCGGTTACTTCACCGTTTATGTTTCCAAGCACCAGACGCAGTTTGGCCTCATGCGCTCCTTTGTCGCCTGGGTCATGGGCCGGTGGAAAGAAGATCGCGAAATCGTCTCCATGCGTGCCACGGACCTGGAAATCCGTGTCACCCGCAAGCGCCGCATCCCGGTCATGATGGACGGCGAGCTGGAAAAACTCACCGTTCCCCTGCGGGTGAAATTGGTGCCCAAAGCCCTCCGCGTCATCGCCCCCCGCATCGCGGAGGAAGCCGCCCTGGCAGAGGAAACCACCGCGGCCGCCTGACCATGCGCCTGGTCCACATTTCTGACCTCCACTTTGGGGCCGTCTCGCCGGACATGCCCGCTTTTTTGCGGGATGCGGTGATGGCAGCGGAGCCGGAGGTCGTCGTCGTCAGCGGAGACCTCACCCAAAACGGCCGCGCCCGCGAGTTTGAAGAAGCCCGCACTTTCCTGGATTCCATTCCCATCCCGCAGCTCGTCGTCCCAGGAAACCATGACGTCCCCCGCTGGTGGGTCATTTGGGAGCGCTTCCGCCGTCCTTGGCGGCATTACCGGTGCATCGTGCAGGAGGACCTGGAACCCGTCTGGACAAGCCCCGGCCTCTTTGTCATGGGCACCAATTCCGCCCGTATCGCTGGCTGGCATCTGGACTGGTCACGCGGCCGCCTGTCTCATCATCAAATGGCCCGCATGGTCAAAACCGGCCAGGAAGCTGATGACAACGCCCTCAAGGTCCTCGTCGTCCATCATCCCCCCGCCGCCCCGCCGCAGGGCACCCGCCGCCACCTCATCGGCCGTCAGCGGGAGTTTTCCCAGTCGGTCAATCTCGCGGGCGTGGACCTCATTCTGGCCGGGCATTTCCACATCAGTTATGCGCAGACCCTCCGCCTCAGCGGCGGCAGTGCTGCCCGTAGCTGCGTCCTCTCCGCCGTCTCCACCGCCATCTCCCATCGTCTCAAAGGCGAGCCCAACGGCTTCCACATCATCGAAGGGGACGCCCACGAGCTCACCGTCCAGGCCAGCCGCTGGGACGGCACCGGCTACACCCCCGGTAAAAAATGGCGCTTCCACCGCGCTGCGGACAAACGTGACTGGCAGGAGGCCTGACTTCCACATTAAAGTGGTCCGCACTGTCCCTAGTGCGGGAACGACAGGTCAGCGGGGTTGAGGAGCTCATCTCCGCCCGCTTCACACCACCCAATCCCGCGCCACCGGCCTCACCGTCCGCACCGCTTCTGCATACTTGGCTCCGCAGGCCAGGCCGCGATACCGCGCCAGCACCGTCTTGGTCTCCACCGCCGCCTCCTTTTGCACATCCAGCGGACGGTTGCGGACATAGGCCATCAGCCCGCCCAGCCACTCGGTGGCGGCTGGCCACACGCTGCTCACATCCACATAGGTGTCCGGCGTGAAGTCAATCGTATGCCCCGGCCCGTTGTCATACCAGAAGACCTGGGACGGGCTGCGCGCATTGTCATCCCCCAGCAGCCGCGCCGGTTGAAACAGCGCCGCATGGCTGATGGCGGAGGCCGCCTCATGATCCGGGTGCCGGTCCTTCGGCCATAGCATGAAGGCCGTGTCCGGCTTCACCTCCGCCACCACCTGGGCCACCTCCCGCTTGGCCTCCAACGTCGGTTCGAAGCCCATGGAGCTGTAGTTTAGAAATCGCATTTCGATGCCGCGCTCCTTGGCCATCTCGATGGTCTTTTGCTTCAGCCCCTCCTCACGCCCCCGCACTGGCGGCCAGTTGCTGTAGTCGCCGATCAGGCTCAGGATCACCACCCGCTGGTGCTGCTGCACGGCCTTCAAAAGAATGCCCGGCAGTCCGAAAGGGCAGTCATCATAATGGGCACCGATGGCGAGGATGGTCTTGGGCATAAGAGAAGGGAAGGGGATACGCTCCTTCCGGCGCTTACCTTCCGCGTCTCAGGCCTTCCACTAGTTTTTCTCCTGCCGCATGCAGCGTCTCCTCCTTTTTGGCAAAGTGGAAACGGATGTACCGGTGCTCCGGCTCCCGGTAAAAGCTGGACCCCGGCACGCCCGTCACACCCACCTCGGACGTCAGCCACGCTGCCGCTTCCGTGTCTGTGGCAAAGCCTAGCGAGTGGATGTTTAACATCGTGTAATAGGCTCCTTGCGGTTCCGTGAAGGGCAGCCCTGTCTGGCGCAGATACGGCAGAAAAACATCCCGCTTGGCCTTGTAGTCACTCTGCAGACCCGCATAGTAGCTGGCAGGAAATTCCAGCGCCGTCACCGCCGCCTCCTGCAAAGGCGCAGCCGCTCCCACTGTGAGAAAGTCATGCACCTTTTTGCAACGTGAGATGAGATTCTCCGGTGCGATGACATGGCCCAGCCGCCAGCCGGTGATGGAGTAAGTCTTCGAAAGCGACCCGCAGCTCAGCGTCCGCTCCCACATGCCTGGCAGCGTGGCAAAATACGTGTGCTCATTCGGCGCATAGACGATGTGTTCATACACCTCGTCCATCAGCACAAACGCATCGAATTCATCCGCCAGCTCCGCGATGAAAAGCAGCTCCCCCCGCGTGAAAACCTTGCCGCATGGATTCGATGGGTTGCAGATGACAATCGCCTTGGCCCCATCCGCAAACGCCTTGCGCAGCTCATCACGATCAAACTCATAGTTAGGTGCATGCAGCGTGATGTGCACCGGGATTGCCCCGGACAGGATCGCATCCGCCGCATAGTTTTCGTAAAACGGCGAAAACACGATCACCTTGTCCCCCGGATCACAGGCCGTCATCATGGCCACCATCATCGCCTCCGTGCTGCCGCAGGTCACCACCACATGCCGGTCCGCATCCAGATCCAGCCCGGTGTATTGGGAGTGCTTCCGTGCCAGCGCCTGGCGGAACCGCGGCGCGCCCCAAGTCACCGCATACTGATGATGCGGCCCCCGGATGGCCACCGCCAGCGCCTCAATCAGCTCCTCCGGCGGATCAAAATCCGGAAACCCCTGCGCCAGGTTGATGGACCCGTGCCGGTTGGACTGGCGCGTCATCTCCCGGATGACGGATTCCGTAAAAATTTCAAGGCGGCGTGCTGGCTGTGGCATGGGTTGGGGATGGAAACCGATGAGTGGGCGGAAACCTCTGCCAATTCAAGCAGGATCGGGAATGAAACGGCAGATGAATTCGCTTGCCGGTTTTCTCATTTGCTCCGTTATGAGTCACCCCCTCCATGACCCGTCCCCCCACCTCCGCCCTCTTGAGCGCGGTCATGGCCTTTGGACTTTGGGGCATCATTCCTATTTATTGGAAATGGATCGGTCACCTCGGCGCGGACGTGGCGGTGGCGCAGCGGGTGGTGTGGACGATGGCGCTCACCTTGCCCCTGCTCTTGCTGCGGGGCGAGCTTGGGCAATGGCTCCGAGAGCTGCGACGCGCTGACGTGCTTCGCACGCACTCTCTGGCCGCCGTCCTGCTCGGGGTGAACTGGGGCACCTTTGTCTGGGCTGCCCTACACGGGCACCTGGTGGAATGCAGCCTCGGTTACTTTCTCAATCCGCTGCTCAATGTCGTCATCGGCTACCTGCTGCTGGGAGAAAGGCTGTCGCGGGGGCAGCGGGTGAGCGTGGCCCTGGCGTCATGCGGGGTACTCCTGCAAATGCTCGCCGTGGGCAGGCCGCCGTGGATCGCATTGGTCCTCGCCTTCTCCTTCGGTTTTTACGGCTTGGTACGGCGTCAGTCCGTCCAGGGACCGCTGACCGGACTGGCCACGGAATCCCTCGTCGCGCTGCCGCTGGCGGGCGGTTTTCTGATCTGGCAGAGCCTGCATGGCCGCGCTGTGTTTGGCGATGGCGGCGGCCTGGACCTGGCTCTCGTCCTTGGGCTGGGCGTTGTGACGACGGTGCCGCTCCTGGGCTTTGCTCACGCGGCACGGAAGCTGCCATTCAGTTTGTTAGGCCTGTTGCAGTTCCTGGCACCCACAGGGCAGTTCCTCCTGGGCGTTTTGGCTTTTGGGGAGGCTCTCAGTCCGCTGTCCCTGGTGGCCTTTGCCTTCATCTGGACCGCCATCGCCATCTTCTGCATGGACCTGAGGCGAAAGCGTTGATACTACCATCGGAATCTTCCTTCCGAAAAAAGTCCCCGCCCGCAACGTTATCTGTGCCCCTCATGAAACGATTTTCCCTGCTCGCCTGCCTCACTATGACCTCGCTCTTCAGCCTAAACGCCGTTGAGATTGTCGCCCATCGCGGTTTCTCCGCACGCGCTCCTGAGAATACCGTCGCCGCCTTCAACCTCGCCTGGCAGCAGGGCGCGGATGCCTGTGAGCTCGATCTTCTTTTGACTGGCGATGGCGAGATCGCCGTGCTGCATGATGCAGACACCAAGCGCACCACCAAGGTCGCCAAAATCGTCCGGGACAGCACTCTTGCCGACCTGCAGACCCTGGATGCCGGCTCCTTTAAGAACGCCATCTTCAAAGGCGAAAAAATCCCCAGCCTGGAGGAAAGCCTGGCCACGTTGCCGCTGGGTACGCGCCGTTTTTTCCTGGAGGTGAAAAGCGGCCCGGAAGTCGTCCCCGTTCTCGCCAAAAAACTGGCCAAATGGCGACTGCGCGGCCACCAGCTCTGCATCATCGCCTTCAACCGTCAGGTCGCCCAGGAATCCAAAAAAGCCCTTCCCTGGATCAAGGTGTACCGCCTCTCCTCTGAGAAGGAGAACAAGAAGCCCGTGGACCTCACCCAGCTCATTGCCGATACAAAGGCCGACGGCCTCGACGGCCTGGACCTGGGCCTCAAGTGGAAGTGGAGTGAGGCCATGGTGAAGCAGATCAAAGACGCTGGCCTGGAAGTCCATGTCTGGACCGTCAACCGCCCTGGTGACGTGCGCCGCCTCGCCGGCTTCGGCGTGGACAGCATCACCACCGATGATCCCATCATGGCCAGAGCCGCTTTGGAGAAGAAATGATTGCTTTTGACCCACCGCTCCGTTTTTGAATGCCTCTCCCAACCCTCATGAAAAACACTGCCCTTGCCCTCCTTGGCCTCCTCCTGCTCACCGCCTGTGAAAAGCCGGAGCGCGTCATCCCCTCCCATGTCGCCACCAATCCGGTGCCCCGTGATGAAAAATGGATGACCCGTCACAACACCTTCAATGAAATCTCCAAAAAAGGCGAAGCCACTCTCGTCTTCCTGGGCGACTCCATCACCCAGGGCTGGGAAAAAAATGGCAAAGCCGCCTGGGAGAAGTTTTATGGCAGCCGCAAAGCCGCCAATTTTGGCATCGGCGGTGACCGCACCGAGCACGTCTTGTGGCGCCTGGATAATGGCAACTTCGACGGTCTCAAGCCCAAGCTCATCGTCCTGATGATCGGCACCAACAACACTGGCCACGCTGGCCGCCCGATGAAGGAGCTCAACGATGCCAATTACGAGTGCAGCGCCGACCAGACCTTTGACGGGGTGGAGCTCATCCTCCGTCGTCTCAAGACCAAGGCCCCCCAGGCCAAGGTCCTCGTCCTCGGCATCTTCCCGCGTGGAGAAAACAATGAAGACGCCATGCGCAAACAGAACCAGGAGACCAATGCCAAAATCGCCACCCTTGCCGATGGCAAGCGCATCCATTACCTCGACATCAGCCAGACCTTCCTCCAGCCCGATGGCACCCTGACCCGCGAGGTGATGCCTGATCTACTGCACCTTTCTGAAAACGGTTATGGCATGTGGGCCGAGGCCATCGAGCCGAAGATCAAGGAACTGCTGGGAGAATAAAGCAGCGGACACTTCCAGATCCTTGTTCACCATCTCAAGGCCGCCTCTCACCGGGCGGCCTTTTGTGTTTTCAGATGGGACGCAGAGGAATGTTGCGCTGCAAAACGCCTTTTGGTATAACTAAAAGTAATTCTGTTATTCAAATGGGCGCCATCTTGGAGGCCAGATTTTACAGGATCAACCTGACCATCATGCGCCATGCTGACACCAACTGACATAGCTGACTGCGGGGAACGCCATGTGGAGAACTGGCTTACCGAAAAAGGATACCGCTGCTACCGCCACAAGCAGCGTCATGGCACCAAAGACCTGGAGGCCCGCAGCGAGGACAGCAACATGCTAGTTCACATCAATGCCACTTTAGAACCGAAAGCGGTCCCTGTCCTTACCCAGGCGGAGCATGACAGCATCTGCTCGCGCGCCATGATGCTGGGGTTTGACCCCTGGCTGGCCCAGCTCCAGGTGGACCGTCATGGTGACCTCTATGGCGACATCGCCTGGACTCCGCTCAAATAGGCTGGTTCCCTGGAACGTGAGTTCCGTCGGCTCCCTGCAATTCCGCCAGGGCCTGCTGGAGCTGCTCGAACTTGACGGGCTTCACCAGATGGCGGGCAAAGCCGGCCTCACGGGTGCGCTGATGGTCCTCCTCCATGCCGTAGCCGGACAGGGCGATGCCGCTGAGTATAATGCCCCGGCTGCGGAGCTGCTGCATCAGGTCCATGCCTGAGCCGTCTGGAAGTCCCACATCGGAGACGAGAATGTCCAGTGTGTTTGCGGCCATTTCAGCCGCCAGCACGCCTTCCGCCACACTGCCCACCGCCGTCACCACATGTCCTGCCCGGTTCAGCAGCCGTGCCAGCACCTGCCGGGTAGGCTCGTGGTCTTCCACCAGCAGGATGTTAAACAGGTGGCTGGCAGGGGGCTCGGCCTCGGGTTTCTGCGGGCGGATGGTGGCAGTCTCCTGGAGTGTGCTGCTGCAGGGCAGGGTCACGGTGAATAAGGCCCCTTTTCCGGGGCCGTCACTGGCGGCGGAGATGCTGCCGCCATGCAGTTCCACAATGGCGCGGGCAATGGCCAGGCCAAGTCCGAGACCGCCAAACTGGACCTCCATTTTTTCCTGTTCAAAGGGCATGAAAAGCTGCTCGGCGATGCCTGGTTCAAAACCGATGCCGCTGTCCTGGATCCGCACCACCAGTTGCGATGTTTCCTCCAGGTAATGGGAACTGAGTGTGATGGTTCCACCGGCAGGGGTGAATTTCACCGCATTTTTTAGCAGGTTCCAAAACACCTGCTGGATGCGGGAGGAATCTCCCGGCAGCAGGCTGTGCGGGGATTGCAGGACCAGCCGCACTACCAGGTTTTTGATTTGGGCGTCCTCCTTGATGATTTCCCAGGCATGGAGGATGAGCGAATGAACGTCACACGTTTCGGCGCGCAGCAGCAGTTTTCCGCGGGAGATCCGGGTCAGATCCAGCAGGTCATCAATGAGACGGGCCTCCAGGCTGACGTGCCGCTCAATCATCCCCAGCGCATGGCGCACATCTTCAGGCAGCCGCTCGTCCCTGCTCATCACGGAGGAGCTGAGCAGCACCGGGGTCAGCGGGGTGCGCAGTTCATGGGACAGGGCCGCCAGAAAGTCGTCCTTCGCCTGGCTGGCTTTTTCTGCCTGCTCCTTGGCCTCTAAAAGAGCCTGTTCCGCCTTTTGGCGCGCCGTGATGTCCCGGATGAACCCCACAAACATCGGCGGACTGGCATCCACCACGGCATTGATGCTAAGCTCCACAGGAAATTCGGTGCCGTCGCGGCGCAGGGCGGGCATTTCCAGACGCTGGCCCAAAATGGGGGCGGTCCCGGCATCGAGATATTTTTTCAAGCCCGATTCATGCGCTTCACGCAGCCTTTCAGGAATGATGTAGTCCGCCAGCATGCGCCCCAGCATCTCCTCGCGGCTCCAGCCGAAGATCTTTTCCGCCGCCAGGTTCCAGTCCACCACGCGGCCGCTGTCATCCATGAGCAAGACGCCGTCCAGGGAAGTTTTGAGGATGGATTCGCTGCGTTGTTCTTCCTCCCTCAGCGCAAATTTGGCGCGGCGCGCCTTTGCCTCCTGGTCATCCACCGCCCGGCTTACTGCGACAATCAGGGTGTAAAACAGCAGCAGTCCGCCAAAGAGCATCAGCGCCCGGCCTTCACCTGTCGCGATCATGCCGTTGGCCCGGCCATGGCCCACCAGCCAGGCCAGGATGACCAGGGAGGCGGTGGATCCAGGGAGCATCCAGCGCAGCAGCATGCCGCCCGCACTCTGTGAAAGCACCCGTCGCACTGGCTGCCGCTCATTCCGGATGGCCATCACACCCAGTGCCAGCAGCACCAGGACCAGGGCAGCATGCATCAGGATGTTGGTGGATTTCAGCAGTCCCGTAAAAGCGCCTGTTCCCGCCATGTAGCCGACCAGTCCAAATGCCGCAGGCACGGCAGCGGTCACCGCCAGGATTGGGGCGGTGAATATACGTCTGGCACGGCCTGCATTCACCGTCCAGTCCAGCCCCCAGAGGGACAGGCCCAGAAAGAATAGCGACAGGCTGGCATTCAGGCTCATCCTTCCGGGAGCTGTCACATGAGCATTCGCGTGATCCTCTGGGAAGGTGGCGGCCGTTAAAAGGTTGTCTATTTGCAAGTCCGCACCTGAAAAGTACTGAAGGCTGGTCAGACCCCCGATCAGAGCGACCAGCGCCCCCAGCAGACCGGCTGCCTGACGGTAACCCTTCGAGGCAGCAAATTTTTTGGCCAGTTGCCACATCAGCAGTGACAGGGCGGCGCAGAGCAGGGCCACGCAGTTGTTGACCCGCATCACCATCATGCCTGGCAGACCGGCAATGTAATGAAGCGATGGAATCATCCACACGGCCAGATTGCTGCCTGCGATCAGCACCGTTCCCAACACAGCGGCTTTGACAATGCCGTCACAAATACGCTCTGCCTGCGGTAGCTGAGAATCAGCCACACTCAGGGGGGAGCGCGAGGTCAGAGGGACAGCCACAGGAAGGAGGATAAATTCAACGCAGCTTCTATCACTTTCCTCCAATGTCTAAACCGGTTTTAAAAGAATCCATTTAACGTAAAGACTTTTGAGGTGGAATAATAACGTTTCACCCCCTTTTAAAGTTGCCTGAGCGGGCATTTTGCCAGGTTTTCTAACCATTCGACTTTAGTGGTTAGACGCAGAGTCAGTCCAGGTGCAGAATGCGCACAATCTCCGCCTTGGCGGCGGGATGGCGAAAGGCTCCGTGACGGGCTGGCACAATCAGTTCGGAAGTCGCACCCTCGAGCCGGCTGCTGGTATAGGGTACGATGCCGTCGGTGCTTTTTTCCAGCGGGCCCTTCCAGCCCCGGTTGCCAATGATGCTGTGCGTCCGCACATGACCGGGGATTGGCAGATCCGCCAGGATGCGCAGCGTCGGCTGCTTGGGTGACAGGGAGCTGACGCTGTCCATGCGGCCGGTGCCCAGGGCCTCATAGGCAGGGGTGAAGGCGCCGGGATTATCCGCATAGATGCGCTTGAAAAAGTCCTGAAACTGAACCGGTGGCCGGGTGAGCAGGCTGCCCACTTTCCCCACCGGATTATCCGCCATGCGGCTGCCACGGTGCGGCGTGGAGATGAAGATGACGCGGTGGATGGTGCGGTCCGGCTGCCATTCGAAGGCCTCGTTCAGCACCTTCCGGTCTTCAGCGGACAGCTTGAGCTGCTCAGGCGGGACCGTGAAGGCGGCTTCCCAAAAAGCATCTCCGGGGGTGACGATGAGGCTCTTGCCGATGAGGCCGCCCATGCTGTGGACGAGCAGCGTCGTCTTCTGCATGGCGGGGTCGTTTCCGTCCGGGTCTAACAATAAGCGTAACTCTTTGAGCTGGCTTCTGAGGATGCGGGATGAGTACAGCGCCGGTGCGGAGGTGTTGTAAAGGTAATGCCAGATCTGGTAGCGGCTGCGGATGCGCGGATCCGCCCACAGATCGTTGCTGATGTCCGCCCAGGCCAGCGGTGTGGACAGCAGGCCATGGATCATGATGAGCGGCTCCTTCTGCGGATCGTAAGCTTCCATCAGGTAGAGCTGCGGTTTGCGTTTCGGTGTCGGCGTCAGCATGTCCAGGATGCCGGACTGGCGCAGCGCGCCTGCACGGGACAGCGCCGCTGCCCAGGAACTGGAAAAGTCCGCTGCCAGCAGTTGCTTCCGGCCCTTGTACATGACGGTTTCATATTTGAGCGATGGCAGCAGACGGATGCGTACGCGCTGCACACCTCTCTGCGCAGGCCCTGCCTCCGCCACTGCCGTCAGCGGGCGGCTGATCGCCTCCGGCGGGAAAAAGCGCTCAATGCGCTCGCGCTCCTTGTTCTCCCGCAGGGCAATGAGCGGGGCGCCGATGCCCGGACGCTGATGGTGGCGGATGCGGGTGGTTTTAAAGCCGGATGCTGCCTGGATTTCATCAAAGTAGGACAGCGGATCATCGCCAGGATGAGCCCCCTCCATCACCACTTCAAAATGGATGGCGTCTTTGTCCTTGACCTTTACCGGACTGCGGGCGGGCAGCTTTTCCTTTTTCCACCGCTCCACCACCTCTCCCAGCGCCTTGCTTCCTTCAGGTGAATCCGGCGCTTCGGTGACGACGGTGGACAGCAGTTGATGCAAAGAGGCCGGCGGTTCCGCGTTGATCTGCCGGATCTGCGATTGCAGCGGGCGGATGAGCCGGGCCGGTGCCAGGGCACAGGAATTCAGGAGGACCGCTGCGGCCAGGGTCCAGGAAAACATTGCCGGGAGGCTCATGCAGGTTCCATAACGATGCGCACCTGAAGCTCAATCAAATCATTCACCAGATGCCCTGCCAGACGGGCAAAAAAACGGCCTGAGCCATACAGGACACCCCACCGTGTACGGTCAATGCTGAACGCCGCCTGGGCCACGCAGCGCTGCTTTTCATCCATGCCCGCAGACAGGGTGAAGGAGATTGGCGCAGTTACTCCGCGCAGCGTCAGGTCTGCCTCCACCTGGAGATTTTGCGATCCTGGCGGAGCCTCCGGGATGACCGTGGCGTCCGTGAGCTTGAGCCGCGCCTCCGGATACAGGGCCGTGTCAAAAAAATCATCACTCCGCAGATGAGCGATGAGCACATCATGATACGGGTTCCCGGCCAGGTCATCACAAGTTATGTCCGCCACGGAAAGCACAAATTCGCCGCCCTGGATCTGGCCGTCCTTCACATCCAGGTAACCGGAGGTGATGGGGATGCTGCCCCAGTGTTTGTTCATCAGATTCCGCCCCAGCCATTCCATCCGGCTCTCCTCCACATCCACCGTCAGCCGGCCGGTGGGCAGCGGGGCTGGCTGCGGCGTTTCACCGCTTCCCACCGTGGGGAGGCCCGCTTCGCACCAGGCGGCCAGGCAGCCGTCCAGGCGGTACACTGGGTCATACCCGGCCCGGAGCAGCTTTTCCGCCGCCATCGTGGCCTCATGGCTGGAGGCTGCACTGCCATAGACACAGACGGGCGTTTTTTTGTCCGGCACCAGGGCGGCAAGGCGGTCATGAAAGGCCACCTCCAGCACACAGTTGTTCACCGAGCCCGCAATGGCACAGCGTTCATGGTCGTCTGGCAGGCGGACATCCATGATGACCGCTGACGGCTGCTGCAGACGCAGGGTGTCCAGTTCGGCTGGGGAGATGAGGGTGGCAGGCATGGGTGAAGTAAGGTCGGAAACAGGCATGCATGTGGAAGCCTGCCTGTGAATATACAGAAGGCAGATGAAGGGACAATAAACGGTTACTGCCTGTGCTTATTCGCATAAAGAATGCGTGATGCGGTTGTGAAGGCGGCAAAGAATGGCAACGTTTTCATTATCCTAGAAATGAGCCATCCAGGTCCGTTGTCATTAGTGCGAATGAAACGCATGGCCCGCCAGTATGTCTGGGGGGCGGTCCTGTTAGCGGTGGTGATCTGTCTTTTGGTCCAGGCGGGCTGGCTTCTGGATGTCCCCCTTCTGAAAACCTGGTTACCGGGCGGGCCGACCATGAAATGCCTGACGGCGGCAGGCATGCAGGCCACTGTGCTGGCCATCCTGGCCTCCTCCATGAGCCGCTGGACGGATCTGCGCCGCTGGCGTCCCCACCTTGGCTGTGTTGCGCTGGTCCTGGCCCTGGCGCCCCTGGGCATGGGTGCCTGGATTCTGGCGGTTCATCTCCAGGTCTGGCCTGCACCTTCCATCCCCGGGATGTGGTCCATCATGCCGGCGCCTGCCACCGGGCTCAGCCTGCTGCTGTACGGATGCAGCCTTTTTCTGGCCAGGCAGCCGCGCGGTGCCGCCTGGTTTGGCATCTGCACCGGTCTGGCTCTCGCCGTGGCGTGGCTTTCCCTGCTCAGCCTGGTTTATGGCAGCGACCCTGGTCGGCCTAACTTGTTGTTTGGTCAGGTGTCCCTGCCCGCCGCCGTGACCATGCTCCTGGTCTGTGCAGGTCTCGTCTTCTTGCGGCCGTATCAGGGGGTGGTGAGGATCGTCTCATCCCCCGCTCCGGCAGGCAGGCTGGTCCGCCGCCTGCTGCCTCTAGCCGTGTTCCTGACCTTGCTTTTTGGCCTGGTCCGCCTTTGGGCCCAGCAGCGCTGGGGGTTCACCACAGAGTTTGGTGCCGCCTTCTACAGTACAGTCACCACCGTCATCCTGGTGGGAGTCATTCTGCATCATGCCCATACGGTGGCGCGCCTGGACCGCCTGCGCGAGCATACAGAAAGAAAAATCGCCCGCCGCCATGCCGAGAGCGAGCGCCGCTTCCGCGGCATCTTCAACAGCACCTTCCAGTTCATCGGCCTCACCACGCCTGAGGGAGTGCTGCTGGAAACCAACCAGTCCTCCCTGGATGCTACAGGCGTGCAGGCTGCGGACATCATCGGCCTGCCCTTTTGGGAGTGCCCGTGGTGGGAACATTCTCCTGCAACCCAGGAAAAAATGCGTCAGGGCATCCAGGAGGCCGCTGCCGGCAGACCGGTGCGTTTTCAGACCGAGTATCGCGCGGCCGATGGCAGCCTCCGCCCGGTGGATTTCTCCCTCAATCCGGTACTGGATGAAAACGGCAGGACCGCCTTCCTGGTGCCGGAGGCCCGGGACATCACTGAACATCGCGCAGCCACCCGGGACCTGGAAAGCATCTCCCAGCGCCTCAGGCTCGCCACGCTGGCAGCGGACATCGGCATTTGGGACTGGAACATTCAGACCAATGAACTCGTTTGGGATGAGCTCATGCATCAGATCTACCAGGTGCCTAGTACGGATTCAGGGCTGGATTACCAGGTCTGGGAGAGCCGCCTGCATCCGGATGACCGTCCGGGGGTGCGGGCCGCGCTCAAGGACGCCCTGGATGGAGTGCGGGATTTTAACATCATCTTCCGCATCGTCTGGCCGGACCAGTCCGTCCATTACCTCCAGACCAAGGCCATCGTCCAGCGGGATGAAAACGGCCTTCCGCTGCGTATGCTCGGCACCAATGCGGACATCACTCAGAAAGTCATGTCCGAGGCCGGCCTTCTCGAGAGCGAAGAACGGTTCCGCCATGCTTTTGAATATTCTGCCATCGGCCTGGCCCTGGTGGATCCGGACGGTGCCTGGCTGGGCATGAACAAGGCGCTTTGCGGCATTGTTGGTTATACCGAGCGGGAGCTTCTGGGGAAGTCCTTCCGTGACATCTCCCACCCTGATGATCTTCATGAGGAGCAGGACAACATCAACCGGCTCATCCGTGGGGATGTCACCCACTATCAGATGGAAAAACGCTACCTTCGCAAGGATGGCAGCATTGTCTGGGTCATGCTCACCTCCTCCCTGGTGAAGGAGACTGATGGCAGCCCCGCCTACTTCATCTCTCAGGTGGAGGACATCACCCAGCGGCACGAGGCCGAGCGCGTGCTCAACTATCAGCAAAAGCAGCTCCGCATGCTCATCGAGCACACCCCTGCTGCCGTGGCCATGTTTGACATGGACATGTGCTACGTCGCCGCCAGCCGCCGCTGGAGGGAGGACTACCATTTGCAGTCGCAGCCCCTCCTTGGCCGCAGCCACTATGAAGTCTTCCCGGAGATCAGTCCCGAATGGAAGGCCGTTCACCAGCGTGCCCTGGCCGGCTCCGTCGAAAGCCGGGATGAGGACCGGTTCCTCCGTGCAGACGGCCAGGAGGAATGGCTGCGCTGGGAGGTCCGGCCCTGGCGGGAGGTGGACGGGGAAGTTGGCGGCATCGTCATGTTCACCGAGATCATCACCGAGCGTAAAAACGCTGCGGAAAATGTTCGCGCATCGCTGGAGGAAAAAGAGGTCCTGCTTCGTGAGATTCATCACCGTGTGAAAAACAACATGCAGATCATCTCCAGCCTGCTGCAGCTCCAGACCAGCGCCCTCCATGATCCTGCGGATGTGGCCATCTTTCAGGACTGCCAGGCGCGCATCCATGCCATGGCCATGGTTCATGACCGGCTTTACCGCTCCGGCAGCCTTTCCACCATCAATTTTGGGGAGCACCTTCGGGAGCTGGCCAGCCTAATGGTTCGCGGTCAGTCCGGTGGCATGGCTCACATCCGTCTGGATGTCCGCTGTGACGATGTGGAACTGGACCTGGACAAGGCCATCCCCCTCGGCCTCATCGCCACAGAGCTCATTACCAATGCCTTCAAGCATGCCTTCAAGGGGCGTGAGTCCGGCTGCATCACCATCCGGCTGACTAGGGCCGAGGAAAAAAAGATGCTGCTCTGCATCAGTGACGACGGCATCGGTCTGCCATCCGCTGCGGAGCCCCACAGTGCCCGCACCCTAGGTCTGCGCCTGGTGAGGTCTTTGAGCCATCAGATGCGCGCGCAAAATAAATTCTCTGCCACTGCTGCCGGTTGTTGTGTCGAGATCGCTTTTGATGTTTAAAACCCACTGGAATTCAACAAGCCATGCCCATTCAAGGAGACCCTGCGGTCCATACATCCAGCACTCCCCTGAACGTCTTCATCGTCGAGGACGAAAGCCTCGTTGCCATGGACCTGGAAGACCGGCTCGCGAAAATGGGCTATCAGGTTTGTGGAATGGCGGATAACGGCGGCGAGGCCCTTGCTGGCATCCTGGCCGTCAAGGCGGACCTGGTACTGATGGACATCCATCTGCGAGATTCCATGGACGGGGTGGATGTGGCCGCCAGCCTGCGCAAGACCTCCAATGTCCCTGTCATCTTTGTCACCGCCCATGCGGATGAGATCACCCTGCGCCGGGCCGGCCAGGCGGAGCCTTTCGGGTATGTTCTCAAGCCCTTTGATGAACGCGAGCTCCGCGCCACCATTGAGATGGCCCTTTACCGTCACCGCGCGGAAACCCGCGTGCGCAAGCTGGAGCGCTGGCTTTCCACCACCCTCCGCAGCATTGGCGACGGTGTCATTGCCACCGACGACCAGGGCTGCATCACACTCATCAATCCCCTGGCGGAATCCCTCACCGGCTGGTCTGGCGCAGAGGCGCTCGGTATGCCCTTGGATCAGGTGCTGGCCATTTTCAGTGAGAACGGCAGCAACGAAACCCAGGACCTGTTTTACGAGGCGATGCAGGCCGGGGTCACCATCAACCGGGGTGAAGACAAAAGCCTCAAATCCAAGGATGGACGGACGATCCCCGTGGATGAGAGCATTTCCCCCATTCGTGATGATGAGGGCCGCATCACCGGCTGTGTCGTGGTTTTTCGTGACTGCACCCAAAGCAAGCGCCTGCTGGAGGAACGGAAGCGGCTTGAAACTAAAATGCAGGAGACCCAGCGCCTGGAGAGCCTGGGCGTTCTCGCCGCCGGCATCGCCCATGATTTTAACAATCTCCTCACGGTGGTGACCATGAACGCCTCGCTGGGCAAGACCTTTGTGCCCCGGGATTCACCGGTGCTCCGGAGCCTGACGGACATCCAGTCCTCCGCCGAGCGCGCCGCCCAGCTATGCAACCAGATGCTCTCCTATGCCGGCCAGGGCCCGGTTTCCAAAGAGCCGCTCTGCATCAATGAGCTGACCCGCGACACGGCCCAGCTCCTGACCACCGCTATCAGCAAGAAAACCTCCCTGTCTCTGGACCTGGGGGATAACATGCCTTGGGTCAACGGTGACCGCAGCCAGCTCCAGCAGGTCATCATGAATCTGGTCATCAATGCCTCAGAAGCCCTCCAGGACCTCCCTGGCAGGATCAAGCTGAAGACCCGCTTCGCCCATGTGGACCAGGCCCGGCTCTTTGCCTGCCGCACGGGCAATGCCTTGAAGGAGGGCGACTATCTCATGATTGAGGTCAAGGACACCGGTGAAGGCATGGCCCCTGAAGTCCTGGCCCGTATCTTTGACCCGTTTTACACCACCAAGTTCACCGGTCGCGGGCTCGGCCTGGCAGCTGTCCTGGGCATCGTGCGCAGCCATGGCGGGGATCTGTCTGTGGAGAGCATTGCAGGAGCCGGCACCACTTTCAGAATTTACCTGCCAGCCTCATCGAAGCAGGCGGACGCCGCACCTCCCATGGATTTAAATTCCACCTCGTGGCTAGGCACAGGCCATGCCCTCATTGTGGATGATGAAGCCACCATCCGCATGGCCGGGCAGGCCGTTCTCAGCCACCTTGGCTTTCACGTGGATGTGGCGGAAGACGGAATGCGCGGCCTGGAAAAAATCCTACGCCAGGCTGGCAATTACAAAGTCGTGCTGCTGGACCTGACCATGCCCAACCTGGACGGCCGCGAGGTCTATAAAATCGTCAGGGAGCGCATGCCCCATCTCCCCATCATCATCATGAGCGGCTATTCCTCCCACCAGGCCACGGACCTCATGAATGACGGCGGTCCCACTTCCTTTATCCAGAAGCCGTTCTCCGTGGAGACCATCAAGGAAAAGTTGATGACACTTTTGGGCTAAATACGCATCTAAAAGTGACGAACTGGGCGGGCTGGTAAGAAACTGGCGGTGAATGACCGTACTTCTCCCCAGTTCTTCCCCCATGCAGACCCGTCACATTGCTCTTCTGTTCACCGCCCTGGCACCTCTGGCCCATGGTGCGGCTGCGCCCGTGACCTTTGAAAAACACATCCGCCCCATCCTGAAGGCCCAGTGCTTCCACTGCCATGGTGAGGAAGGGGAAATGAAGGGCGGCCTGGATGTCCGCCTGGCCCGTTTCATCCTCAAAGGCGGCGATGAAGGGCCCGCCATCGTCCCCGGCAAAGCGGCGGAAAGCCATCTCCTGAAAATGGTCCAGGAAGGCGAGATGCCCAAGGGCAAGGCCAAGCTGAAAGACAGCGAGATCGCCCTCATCGAGCAGTGGATCGCCCAGGGGGCCAAAACCGCCCGCCCAGAGCCGGAAAAACTGGGGCCGGAACATGCCTTCACCGATGAAGAACGCGCCTGGTGGGCCTTCCAGCCCATCCGCAAGCCCGCTGTCCCGGCGGTCACCACAGCCGCTGCCATCACCAATCCCATTGATGCCTTCGTGGCGGAAAAGCTGGCCGAGAACAAGCTCTCGTTCTCGCCTGAGGCGGACCCCGTGACCCTCCTGCGCCGCCTCACTTTTGACCTCACCGGCCTGCCACCGGAGCCGGAGGATGTGGCCCGTTTTGAAACCGCCGCCACCCGTGGCGCTGCCGAATACCGCCGGGCCTACGATGCCGCCATCGAGCGCCTGCTTTCCAGCCCCGCCTATGGCGAGCGCTGGGGCCGCCACTGGCTGGACATCGCCGGATACGCCGACAGTGATGGTTATACCGACAAGGACCTGGAGCGCAAATGGGCCTATAAATATCGCGACTACGTCATCCAGTCGCTGAACAAGGACAAGCCCTTCGACCAGTTCGTGCGTGAGCAGCTTGCCGGGGATGAAATGGTGCCGCAGCCGCATAAAAACCTCAGCGCGGACGCCATTGAAAAAATCACCGCCACCGGCTTTCTGCGCATGGCGGCGGACGGCACCGGTGCCATGAATGACAAGGTGGCCCAGAACTCCACCATCGCCGACACCCTCAAAATCGTCAGCACCGCCTTCTATGGCATGACCATCGGCTGCGCCCAGTGCCACGACCATCGTTATGACCCCATCACCCAGGCGGATTACTACCGCCTGCGTGCCGTTTTTGAGCCTGGCTTCAACGCTCCGAAATGGAAAACGCCCGCTGCCCGTCTTGTCTCATTGCAGACGGCGGAAGAAGCTGCCGCTGCCGCCAAGGTGGAGGTTGAGGCCAAAAAAATAGATGCCGCCCGCCTCGCCCAGACGGAAGTTTTCATCACCGAAGTGCTGGAGAAAGAGCTCGCCAAAGTCGCCGAAAAAGACCGCGAAGCCCTGCGCACTGCCTACCGGACCGATGTCAAAAAACGCACGCCTGAGCAGCTCGCCCTGCTGAAAAACAATCCGCGTGTGCTCAAGCTTCACGCCGGCTCCCTGTACCTTTACGACACGACATACAAGACCAAGCACGCCAACACCCTGAAGGAAATGGCGGCCCAGGCCGCCGCCGTCCGCGCCACCAAGCCCAAGGAAGAATTCATCCACGCTTTCGACGAGCCGCCATTGAAGCCTGAGCTGGTGCCTGCGACCTTCATTTTCCACCGTGGCGACATCGAGCAGCCCAAGGACAAAGTGCAGCCCGGTGACCTCACCGTCCTCGCCGGCCAGCGCCAGATCGAGGTGCCGGAGAAAAACCCCGCCACGCCCACCACCGGCCGCCGCCTCGCCTTCGCCAACTCGCTGACGGATGGCAAGCATCCTTTGTTAGCCCGTGTCATCGTCAACCAGGTCTGGAAGCGCCACTTTGGCAAGGGCCTGGTCAATACCCCGGATGATTTCGGCCAGCTCGGCGAAAAACCCAGCCACCCGGAATTGCTGGATTATCTGGCCGCCGAGTTCATGAACAACGGCTGGAGCCTCAAGCAGCTTCACCGCCTCATCGTCACTAGCAGCACCTTCCGCCAGTCCTCACGCCGCGATGACCAGCGGGATCTGGTGGATCCCGACAATCGCCTGCTCAGCCGCATGAACGTCCTCCGTCTGGAGGCCGAGACCCTGCGCGATTCCTTCCTCGCCGTCTCCGGCAAGCTCAATCCCAAGCTCGGCGGCGCGCCCGTGCCCGTCACTTTTAGCGAAGAAGGCCAGATCATCATCGGCATCGACACCCGCGACACCGCTGGCCGCCAGACTGGCAAATACACCTCTCTGCAAGGCGAGGAATACCGCCGCAGCATCTACGTGCAGGCCCGCCGCAGCACCCCGCTGGAGATGTTCGCCACCTTTGATGCCCCGGCCATGACGGACCCCAACTGCGCCAGCCGCCCCGTCACCACCGTCAGCCCGCAGAGCCTCCTGCTCATGAACAACGGCTACATGCGCGAGCACGCCCAGGACTTCGCCATGCGCCTCCAGCAGGAAGCCGGTCCCGATCTCGAAAAACAGATCCGCCTCGCCTGGCAGCTCAGCTTCAGCCGCGCCCCCAGCATGGCCGACCTCCAGACCGCCACCGATTTCGTCCAGGCCCAGACCGCCCATTACCAAGCCAATCCCACCAAGCTCGAGCACGTCGCCGGCCCCGCCGAGAAAAAAGACGCCAGCCCCGCCCTCCTCGGCCTCACCGCCCTCTGCCACGGCCTCATGAGCTCGAATGAGTTCCTTTATGTGGACTGAGTTGAAAGGACTGTCCCTGTGCTAATCCATTACCCGTAATATCTTTATGTGCGACATGCTTCCTTCCTCCCCTCTCAGCCGTCGGGCCATGCTGGGCCGTACGGCTTATGGCATTGGCGGCATTGCTTTGGCTTCGCTTTTGCAGCAGCAGGGGCTTCTGGCGAATCCGGCCCTGGCAGGCGGCGGGCCGCAGCACTTTGACCTGACGCCGAAACCGGCGCACGGCTTTGGCCAGGCCAAGGCGATGATCTCCATGTTCATGCAGGGCGGGCCGAGCCACATTGACATGTTCGAGCCCAAGCCGGAGCTGGCCAAGCTGGACGGCAAGGACTTCCCCGGTGAGATCAAGTACGATGACGCTGCTGGCGCGAGTCGCGAGGTGATGGGACCGCAGTGGAAGTTCAAGCCGCGCGGTGAGAGCGGCATCGAGATGAGCGACCTCATTCCTTACATGGGCAGCATTGCCGATGAAATGACGCTCATCCGCTCCATGCATACGGGCGTGAACAATCATGGCCAGTCCATCTATGCGCTTCTCAATGGCCAGATCGTCGGCGGACGGCCCACCTTGGGAAGCTGGATCACTTACGGCCTCGGCAGTGACAACCAGGATCTGCCCGCCTATGTGGCTCTGACCGACCCGCGCGGCCTGCCCGTGCTGGGCGTGGACAACTTCAGCAATGGCTGGCTGCCTTCCGTTTATCAGGGCACCGTGGTCAGGTCCAAAGAGCCGCGCATTTTGAACCTCGACCCGCCGCTTTCGCTTAAGGGCGAGGCGCAGTCGCGATACCTCAAGTTTGTCCAGGGGCTCAATCGCGAGCACGCGGATGCGCGTCCGGGCGAGAGCGATCTGGAGGCCCGCATTCAGAGCTTTGAGCTGGCGGCCCGCATGCAGACGGCGGCGAAGGAAGCGCTGGACATCAGTGGCGAAAGCGAGGCCACGAAGAAGCTTTACGGCCTGGACAAACCGGCCACGGAAGAGTTCGGCAAACGCTGCCTCATCGCCCGCCGCATGGTGGAGCGCGGGGTGCGCTTTGTCTCCATCTTCACCGGCAACCAGACCTGGGACCATCACAGCAGCATCCTCACCTCCCTGCCGAAGGCTTGTGAGCAGGTGGACCAGCCCGCAGCGGCCCTGGTGCTGGACTTGAAACAGCGTGGTCTGCTGGATTCCACCGTCGTCCATTGGGGCGGCGAGATGGGCCGTCTGCCTGTGATTCAGAATCGTGCCGGTGCCAAGGACCGCAAGACCGTGGGCCGCGACCACAACACCTATGGCTTCAGCATGTGGGTGGCCGGTGGTGGTTTCAAAGCCGGTTATGCGCATGGGGCCACGGATGAGTTTGGGCATCATGCGGTGGACAAGGTGGTGAACCACTATGACTACCATGCGACCCTGCTGCATCTGTTTGGACTGAATCCGAAAAAGCTGACCTATAAGCGCAACGGTACTGAGCAGGTACTGGTGGAGAACCCTGCGGCGCGGGTGGTGACGGAGTTGCTGGCATAGTACTCATCACTCTCCGAGTGATGCGTTATGGGAGGTGGAAGCACATCTGGTTTTCGAAGAACCGAGAAGATGTCCTTTGTTGTTTGAATGTTTGTTAGGCGGCGGGGTCGTGGAACGCATCACTCGGAGAGTGATGAGTACTGTACTCGCGAAGATGTCCTTTGTTGTTTGAAAGTTTGTTAGGCTGCGAAGTCGTGGGCCGCATCACTCGGAGAGTGGTGAGTACTGTACTAACCCAGAAGCGCTTCGAGGCGCTTGACGCTGACGGGCTGGGCGGTGCCGAGTTCTTGGGCGAAGATGGAGACGCGGTATTCTTCAAAGAGCCAGCGGAAGGCTTCTCGGTTGGCATCGCTGACTTCCTGCTCCCAGCCGTTGAAGTCGGCAATGGCGGCGGCTTTGTCCAGGTCCTTGGCGGGGTTGTTGGCGGCGCGTTCGGCACGGAGGAGAACGGCTTTCAAATAGCGCGGCAGGTGCTGAAGCTGGGCGTGGGGCGTGACAGACAACAGGTTAGGCGGCAGCAGGCGGGCGAGGTCCTTTTCCAGGCCGGCGTAGCGTTTGGGATAGGCCAGGATCTTTTGGCGCAGCTCCTCGGTCTGCTTGAGCAGGTCGCGAACGCGATGCGTGAGGGCGGGGATCTCCCGGCGGGCGCGCTCGCACATTTCCATGAAGCGTTTGTGGGTGAGCGGCAGCAGCGGCTCCAGGCGCAGGGCATGGGCCAGGATGTGATCACAGGCGGCTTCGGCTTTGCTGCCGGCGGGTGCATTCGCATGGGGTGCGGACATGGAGCCGAGCGCTGCCAGGCCGCCTTGGAAGTTCATGGTCTTTTGAGGGGCGGCTTTGACATCCAGCACGCGCAGCTCCTTGTGCAGCCAGGAGATGTCCTTGCCCATGAGATTTTCGGCGAGCTTGCGCACGGCGGCGGGGGTTTGCCTGCGGGCTTCTTCGGGCCGTTTGAACAGGCGCAGGTCCACCTCGCCATCGCGGAGGACAAGGCCGGGATGGCCGAGCACGGGCACGCCCTGGATGGTCTCGATGAGCACGGTTTCCGGCAGATCGCCAAAGGACCAACTGGACAGGGCATAGTCCTCGAAGCGTTTGGCCACCTGGTCCCAGGCACCGGAGGGGCGGGCCTGCTCCTGCTTGCGCATGGTCTCGCGGATGCTGTCCACATCGCGGCTGGTCATGACGGTTTTGTTGCCCTGGCCCATCACTTCCACGCGCGGTTGCAGATAGGCGGGGAGGGTTTGTGCATCCCAGTCGCTGGCCTTGACTTGCAGGCGGTAACGCTGGCGGAGAAACTCGGCGAGGGCTTCGTGGAAATCGGCGCGGCCGGGATCGAAGTCTTTGGCGATCTCGCGGGCTTTGACTTCCAGGGGCAGCAGGTCACGGCGGACGGTCTTGGGCAGGGCACGCAGCAGGGTGGTGATCTGCTCTTCGCGCAGGCCGGGCACCATCCAGAGCACCTGGCCGCTGGTCAGGTGCTCGGCCATGGGCAGGGGGACCTGGACGGTCACGCCATCATCTTCCTGGCCGGGTTTGTAGGCATAGGTGATGGGCAGCACGGAGTTCCCGAGCGAGGCGGCATCGGGGAACATTTCCAGGTCGTGGGAGAGGTCGTCGCCGCCGGTCAGGTCCTCTTCGCGGGCGCAGAGAAAACCGGGTTCATCGCGCACGCGGGCGTTCACCAGCTTGTTCAGGTCATGCACGGAGGAGATGGCCTCCAGGCGGGCGCGATAGAATTCAAAAAGATGTTCTTCAATGGCATACACGCGGCTGCTGCGCACGCGGGTCAAGGTGGCCTCCAGGCGGTCGCGTAACTTTTGGTTATGCTGGAAGAAGCGGTGCGGAAGATTGGTGGTGCCTTCCAGCAGGGCTCCGCGAATGAATAGCTGGGTGGCAGCCACGGGATCAATCTTGCCGAAGTCAATGGGCTGGCGTTTCACCTCCAGGCCGTGCAGAAGAAGACGTTCGGTGACCAGAACGCGGCCCGCCTTGGCGCTCCAGTGGGGTTCGCTGTAACGGCGCTCCACGAGATGGGCGCCTAGCTCAGCGGCCCATTGCGGATCTATGCGGGCGATGGAGCGGGCGAAGAGTTGCGAGGTCTGGACGATTTCGCCGGCGACGATCCACAAGGGCTGGCGGGTTTTTCCCTGGCCCTGCTTGCCCTGTTTTTCGCGGCGTTCGTAAAGATTGGAACCGGGAAAAACCATCACCTCGCGGTTGCCTGCGGCCTTGTACTGGTTGCGCTCCAGGCGGGTGGCGATGTGGCCGAGATGACCGGCCAGGATGCAGCGGTGGATGGCCTGGTCGGCGGTGCTGGCCGCGTCCTTCTGGGCCACTTTTTCGGCGGCTTTTTCCCAGGGGGACGAGGCGGTGGCGGGTGCTTTGGCGGCAGGAGGTGGTGGCGAGGCGGAGGCCTTCTTCCGGTCATCGCGGAAGGTGTCGCGAAGCTGATGCCAGACATCGCGCCACTCGGTCATGCGGGTGAAGCTAAGGAAGTAGGATTTGCAGTATTTGCGCAGGGCGTTTTTGCCGCTGTTTTCCGGGTCGGGCGCGTGATTCCAGATCTTGAGCAGGCTGATGAAATCGGACTCCGGGGAGGTGAAGGTTTTATGGGCGGCCTGGGCCTGCTCGCGTTTGTCCTCGGGGCGCTCGCGCGGGTCGGGGATGCTGAGGCCGGCGGCGATGATGAGCATGTCTTCCAGGCAGCCCTCGCTGCGGGCCTGCAGGAGCATGCGGCCCAGGGTGGGGTCGAGAGGCAGGTTGGCCAGCTCGCGGCCGGTGGCGGTCATCTCATGGGTTTCGCCCAGGGCGCCGAGTTCATGCAGCAGGTCATACCCGGCGCGGAGGGCGGCGCTGACGGGAGGGTTGATGAAAGGGAAGGTTTCGATCTCGCCTAACCGGAAGGCTTTCATCCGCAGGATGACCTCGGCGAGGTTGGAGCGCTGGATCTCCGGCTGGGTGAAGCGGGAGCGTTTGTTAAAATCCTCCTGTTCATACAGGCGGATGCAGATGCCGTCCTGGACACGCCCGGCGCGGCCTGCGCGCTGGTTGGCGCTGCTCTGGCTGATGGCTTCCACCGGCAGCCGCTTGGTGCGGGTGCGCGGATTGTAGCGGCTCATGCGGGCCAGGCCGGTATCCACCACATAGCGGATGCGGGGCAGGGTGATGGAGGTTTCCGCGACGTTGGTGGCGATGATGACGCGGCGTTTGGAGCCTGGCGAAAACACCTTTTGCTGCTCATGCGAGGCCATGCGGCCAAAGAGGGCGAGGACCTCCATGCCTTTGCCCAGGCGGCCATCGAGAGCATCGCGGGTATCGCGGATGTCGCGCTCGGTGGGCATGAAAACGAGGACATCGCCGGTATCGGTCTCGATCAGCACTTCCTCCACGGCGACGATGGCAGCATCGACATAACCTCCGTCGTCATCGTCACCCGCCGGTTTATAGCGGATGTCCACGGGGTAGAGACGGCCGGAGACTTCGATGATGGGCGCACTGCCAAAGTGGGCGCTGAAGGCCTCCGTATCAATGGTGGCGGAGGTGACGACGAGCTTCAAATCCGGCCGCTTTTCCAGCAGTGTCTTCAGGTAGCCTAACAAGAAGTCAATATTGAGCGAGCGCTCATGGGCCTCGTCGAGGATGAGGATGGAATAGGAACGCAGGAGGGGATCGCTCTGGATCTCGGCCAGCAGGATGCCGTCCGTCATGAACTTGATGCGGGTGTCACGGCTGGTGTCGTCGCTGAAGCGCATCTTGCAGCCGACCTCGCCGCCCCAGCGGACGTCCAGCTCTTCGGCCACGCGCTTGGAGACGCTCATGGCGGCGACGCGGCGCGGCTGGGTGCAGCCGATCATGCCACGAGCATCGCCAAGCACCTCCAGGCACATTTTGGGGAGCTGGGTGGTCTTGCCGGATCCAGTTTCGCCGGCTAGGATGACGACCTGGCTGGAGCGGATGGCCGCGAGGATGTCGTCGCGGCGGGCGGTGATGGGGAGGTCGGCAGGGTAACGGATCAAGGCGGGGGGCAGGCTGAATCAGGGGATCGACAGCCTCTCACAGGACGGGGGGAATCGCAAATAATCCGTATGCGTGTTCCGGCCCTTACTTGGTGACCATTTCGTCCAGGTTGAGCAGGAGGTTGGCGACGAGGGTCCAGGCGGCGAGCTCGGCGGGATCGAGGGAGGGGTCGGGTTTGGATTCGCCGTAGGTGATGGCGAGTTGGGCCTCCTCGGGGCGGGCTTGGTAATCGGTCAGATGGTGGTCCAGGGCCTGGCGGATGATCTCGGCTTCCTGGGCGCTAGGGTAGCGGCCGGTGGTGCTGCGGAAGGCGCGGGTGATGCGGGAATCGGCGTTTTTTTCTTGAAGCAAAAGTTGTTGGGCGAAGTTGCGGGCGGCTTCGAAGTATTGTACGTCGTTCATCAGGTTGAGGGCCTGAAGGGGGGTGTTGCTGCGCTCGCGGCGGAGGCAGTAGGACTCGCGGTTGGGCGCGTCAAAATTGGTCATGCCGGGAGGCGGTGCGGTGCGCTTCCAGAAGGTGTAAAGGCTGCGGCGGTAGAGGGATTCGCCGGTGTCCTGGACGTAGTTGCGGGTGTTGCTGCCGCCGAAGCCGACGGGCTCCCAGATGTTTTCGGGCTGGTAGGGGCGCACGCCTTTGCCGCCAATTTTGGGACTGAGCAGGCCGCTGACGAAGAGGGCGCTGTCGCGGACGACTTCGGCATCGGCACGGAAGCGGGGGCCACGGGCGAGCAGGCGGTTTTCAGGATCTTTTTGCAGGCTGGCGGGGGTGAATTCGGCGCTCTGGCGGTAAGTGTGGGAGGTGACGATCTGCTGGACAAAGGCCTTGGTGTCCCAGCCCATTTCGCGATAGGTGACGGCCAGCCAGTCGAGCAATTCCGGATGGCTGGGCGGCTCGCCCTGGGAGCCGAAGTCGTTGGTGGTCTTGACAAGGCCGGTGCCGAAAAACTGCTGCCAGAGGCGGTTGACGATGACCCGGGAGGTGAGGGGATGGTCCGGGGAGACGAGCCAGTTGGCGAGGTCCAGGCGGCTGGGATTTCCGGCATTGGGCAGGGGCGGGAAGATGGCGGGGGTGCCCCGGCTGACTTTCTCGCCGGGCTGGTCGTAGAGGCCGCGATCCATGATGAAACTTTCCCGTGGCTCGGGCAGGTCGGCCATGATGAAGGTGGCGGGAATGATGTCCTCCAGGGCCTTGCGTTTGGACTCGAGGGCGAGCTTCTGGCCGCGGACGCCATTGACGATTTCGCGGGCGCCCTGGTATTCGTTTTCAAACCACCAGTCTTTGACGCTTTTGGTTTCGGCCTCGGTCCATTCGGCGGCTTTTTTGCCCCGGACGATGAGTTGCAAATCCTGCGGGAGGGCGGCGACGCGCTTGCCCTGATTCTTTTGCACCCAGAGGCTCCAGGACCATTGGACATCCTTGGCGGGGTCCACGCGGGAGCTCATGCTGAGACGGTCCCAGGTGACGGTGCCGCCGAACTGGGTGAAGGCGTAACCGGTGACTTTCATGCCCGGCTTGAGGCCGATTTTTTCAATGGGGATGTCGAGCTTGACCCACTCGCCGGTTTTGGGCAGAGCGCCCATTTTGACCCGCTCGGGGGTGCGGACTTTGCCAAAGGGGATGGCCCCTTCCTCTCCCCAGAAGGCGCGGTGGTTCCAGCCGCCGACGTGGAACTGGAGCATGATGGAGGAAGGCGGATTTTTGGGATCCAGGAAGCAGTGGGCGGTGAGGCGGCCATTGGCGGGCACATCAAAGGTGGCTCCGCCGCTGAAAAAATCCTGGGCGACAGCGGTGGCGGTGCGCTGGATGGCGGTCTCGCCGCTGAAAACGGGGCCGTCTTTTTTGCTGACGAAGGTGGTGGGGGCACCGCCGGCCCCATTGACGGTGACGCCGGCAGGGAAGCTGTCCTCAAACCAGACGACCTCGCTGTTTTGCACCGGGGGAGGCGGGGTGAGGGTGGCGGGATCGGTGTACTCGATCTTGGCGATGGCGGCTTTGATTTCGGCCTGCTTGGCGGTGATCTGCTGGTCGAGGCTGGCGAGCTCGGCCTTCTGCTCCGGCGTGGAGAGGCGGAGGATGGGCGGGGTGAGGAGGATGTTGCCGTCCATGGCGGGATCTGCCGCGCTGTTGAAGAAGGCATACATGGAATAGAATTCCTTCTGGCTGATGGGATCAAACTTGTGGTCGTGGCAGACTGCGCAACCTGCTGTTAGGCCCATCCAGACGGCGACGGTGGTATCCGTGCGGTCCACGGCGTAACGGAAGACGAATTCCTCGGCGATAGAGCCGCCCTCGCTGGTGGTGACGTTGCAGCGGTTGAAGCCGGAGGCGATCTGCTGGTCCACGGTGGCATTGGGCAGGAGGTCCCCGGCGAGCTGCCAGCGGGTGAACTCATCAAAGGGAAGGTTGTCATTGAAGGCGCGGACGACCCAGTCGCGGTAGGGCCACATGCTGCGTTCATTGTCCAGGTGCAGGCCGTGGGTATCGGCATAACGGGCGGCATCCAGCCAGTAGCGGCCCATGTGCTCGCCATAGCGGGTGGATTTTAACAGACGGGCGACGACTTTTTCATAGGCATCCGGGGCGGTATCCGCCAGGTAGGCATCCACTTCTTCGACGGTGGGCGGCAGGCCGGTGAGGTCCAGGGTGACGCGGCGAATGAGGGTTTCTTTGGAAGCCTCCGGGGAGGGGGTGAGGCCTTCGCTCTTCAGGCGGTCCTGGATGAAGGCATCGATGGGATTGCGAACGAGGGGGCTTTTGATGTCCGGCGTGGCGGCCTTGACGGGTTTTTCAAAGGCCCAGTGGTTTTTATACTTCGCGCCTTCTTTGATCCAGCGCTGGAGGATCTCGGCCTGTGCGGGAGTGATCTTTTTATGCGACTCCGGCGGGGGCATGATGTCGTCCTCATCTTTGGAAAGGATGCGGGTGATGATGCTGCTGGCGGCGGGGTCGCCTGGCTTGACGGGCTGGATGCCGTCGATGGCCTGGTAGGCTCCCTCCGGGGTGTCGAGCCGGAGGTCGGCCTTGCGTTTGCTGGCATCGAAGCCGTGGCAGGCGAAGCAGTTGTCGCTGAGAATGGGCCGGATGTCCCGGTTGAAATCCAGCGGGGCGGCGGCGCTCGCGGCCTGGGCGGCGAACACGGAAAAGGCGATGACGAAAAGGGTGCGCATCAGAAGGGAGTATAACGTCAGGGAGGGGAGGGGGTTATCATGGGGGGCGGGGATTGGGGGGCGGATCCGATCTTCTGGTTTGTCTTATTCGATGGGGGGAAGCTGGGGGTGGGGGATAGGGGGACTTTTTTTTGGACAGGATTACAGGATTGGCAGGATTGACAGGATGGGGGGACTGAAGGCGGGGAGTATTAAGGTCTTGAACAAGGTTGGGATGAAGATTTTGGCGGGGTCATTTCGGGCTGGTCAATTCTTGGGGGATGTGAAGAATCGGGGGATGAAATACATCCTCGCGCTTGACCAAGGGACGACCAGCAGCCGCAGCATTCTTTTTGATCAAACGGGCAAGGTGGTGGCGACGGCGCAGAAGGAGTTTACGCAGCATTATCCGCAGCCGGGGTGGGTGGAGCATGATGCGGGGGAGATCTGGAGCACGCAGCTCAAGACCATCAAAGAGGTGCTGAAAAAGGCGAAGGCGACGGGCAAGGACATCGCGGGGATCGGCATCACGAACCAGCGGGAGACGACGGTGGCGTGGAACAAGACGACGGGGAAGGCGGTGGGGAAGGCCATCGTGTGGCAGGACCGGCGGACGGCGGCTTTCTGCGACCGGCTGAAGGCGAAGGGGGCGGAATCCATGATCCGGCACAAGACGGGGCTGGTGGTGGATGCGTACTTTTCGGCGACGAAGATGAACTGGATGCTGAAGCATGTGCCGGAAACGAAGGCGCTGGCGAAGAGCGGGGAGCTGGCCTTTGGCACGGTGGACTCCTGGCTGCTGTGGAACCTGACGGAGGGGCGGGTGCATGGCACGGATGTGAGCAATGCCTCCCGCACGATGCTCTATGACATCACCAAAGGAGCGTGGGATGCGGAGCTGATGAAACTCTTCGGCGTGCCGAAGGAGACGCTGCCGAAGGTGATGGCGTCCAGCGGGGTGTTTGGGGAGACGTCGCTTTTTGGCAGCAGCATCCCGATCGCGGGGATCGCGGGGGATCAGCAGGCGGCGCTTTTTGGGCAAGTTTGTACGACGCCGGGGATGGTGAAGAACACGTATGGGACGGGCTGCTTCATGCTGATGCACACGGGGACGAAGAGGATCGCCTCAGGCAACAATCTGCTGACGACGGTGGCGTGGCAGATCGGCGACGGGGAGCTGGAGTATGCGGTGGAGGGGAGCGTGTTCATCGCCGGGGCGGTGGTGCAGTGGCTGCGCGACGGGCTGGGGATCATCAAAAAATCCGCCGATGTGGAGGCTCTGGCCGCGCAGGTGGAGGACAGCGGCGGGGTGTATCTGGTGCCGGCCTTTGCCGGACTGGGCGCACCGCACTGGGATCAGTATGCACGCGGTCTGATGTGCGGCATCACGCGGGGCACGACGAAGGCGCATATCGCCCGCGCGGCGCTGGAGGGGATCGCCTTTCAGGTGACGGACATCCTGCATGCGATGCAGGCGGATGCTGGGGTGAAGCTGCGCGAATTGCGGGTGGACGGCGGGGCGAGCAATAACAATCTGATGATGCAGTTCCAGGCAGACCTGCTGGGCGTGCCAGTGGTGCGGCCGGTGGTGACGGAAACGACGGCGCTGGGGGCGGCGTACCTGGCGGGGCTGGCGGTGGGCTACTGGAAGAACCAGGCGGAGATCGCCACGCAATGGAAGACGGAGCGTCGCTTTGAACCGGCGATGAAGGCAGCGCAGCGGAAGGGCTTGATGGCCGGATGGAACCGGGCGCTGGAGCGGACGAAGGGGGAGTGAGGGGGGCCTTTGACCCAGGGTTCTTCGAACCCTGGGCTAGGGGATGCAAGCCCGTTGGGCTTGGAGACGGGGGGGTGAGGTTGGGGTGGGAACGAGGGGACGAGGGGACGAGGGGGGCGACGTGGATGGGTTGCCTGGCTCTTTGACGCTTTGATTAACTGAGGCGCTTGGAGACTTCGGCGGAGAGGAGGCGGTTGTCGGCGCGGCCGGCGGCGCGTTCGCCGAGGACTTTCATGACGTTGCCCATGTCTTTTTTGGAGGTGGCGCCGAGCTCGAGGATGACGGTGTTGACGAGGGTTTCCATCTCGTCGGCGGTCATGGCGGCGGGGAGGTATTTTTCGAGGACGGCGATCTCGGCTTTTTCAGTGGCTGCGAGGTCGGGGCGGCCGCCGGCTTCATAGCTGGTGACGGAGTCCTGGCGTTTTTTGAGCTCTTTGCGGATGACGGCGATGGCCTCGGTGTCTTCGAGCTCGCCTTCGGCACCGTGTTTTTCAATGGCAGCGTATTTGATGGCGGACTTGAGGCCGCGGATGACGCTGAGGGCGACGGTGTCCTTCGCCTTCATGGCGGTTTTCATGTCTTCGGTGAGCTGCTGGGAGAGGGGCATAAAGGGAATGGTTGGTGCAGTGGGATTGTGGCGTGGGGCGGTGGGGTTGTCCAGGGGGATGGGTGGCAAAGAAAGACCCCCAGGCGCATGGGGATGCGCAAGGGGGCGGATTGTTGAGGCGGAAACCTGGGAACGGCTATTTCAAGGTGACCTTGATGCCGGGGATGGCGGCGGTGAGGTCTTTGACGGCGGCGGGGGTGGCCTGGGTCTGGAAAAGGGAGATGGTTTTGAGGGACTTGATGGAGGCGAGGTGCTTGACGCCTTTGTCGGTGACGGCGGTGCCGAAGAGGTTGAGGTGCTGGAGGTTTTTCAGGCCGGTGAGGGATACGAGGCCGGCATCGGTGACCTTTGTCTGGCGGATGTCAAGGGAGGCGAGGCGGGGGAACTGGGCGACGGTTTTCAGGGCGGCATCGGTGATGACGGTGCGGCCGAGGTCGAGCTGGGCGATGTTTTCTTTGAGGGGAAGGAGGACGGCGACTTTTTCATCATCGCACTTGGAGACGCCGGTGAGGAAGTCGGCGCGGAGCAGCGGGCTGTCCATTTTGAGGGTGGCGAGCTGGGCACCGGCGGCTTTGGCTTTATCGATGGCGGCGGCATCGGCGGGTTTCAGGCCTTCTTGCAGTTTTGCATAGAAGACTTCATGCTCGCGGACTTTGACGGCAGCGGCTTTGGCGGCGTCCTCTTTGGGCGCACCTTCCATGTTGCCTTTCCAGCCGCCGAAATCGGCTCCGCTTTCGATCCATTCTTTGAGGAGCTGGACCTCGGTCTTGGTGAGGGGATCGCCTTTGGGGGGCATGAACATGTCGTCGTCCTCGGGGAGGGTGACGACTTCGTACATGTAGCTTTTGGCGAGGTCGCCAGGTACGAGGGAGGGGCCGCTTTCGGCACCTTTGAGCATGGCCCAGGCGGCATCGAGGCGGAGGTCGGCCTTGGGCTTTTTCATTTTGCCGTCCACCATTTTGGGGGCGCTGTGGCAGTCCAGGCATTTGGCCTCCAGGACGGGGAGGATCTGTTTTTCAAAGTCCACGGCGGCGTGCAAAGCGGGGGCGATGCCGGTGAGGGCGAGCGCAAAAAAAGGGAGGCGAAACGAAGCGGGAGACATGCGGATTGGGGGTGGGTGTGTATGGTGCGCGAAGAAACTTTAGGAAACCTGCACCACCTGCGAGAGAAACGCTTGCCTCAGCGTCTTGTTTCAAGGAAAACTGCTTCAACCCTTACTGATCCTGACCTCATGCCCACACGAATCGAAACTGATGCCCTCCTGCGACGCTCCACCCTGGCCATCGTGATGGGCGGCGGGGCGGGAACCCGCCTGTTCCCGCTAACGAAGGACCGGGCGAAGCCGGCGGTGCCGCTGGCGGGGAAGTACCGCATCGTGGACATCCCGATCAGCAACTGCATCAATTCCGGTGTGCGGCAGGTGTATGTGCTGACGCAGTATAACAGTGCCTCGCTGAACCGGCACATCGCGCGGACGTATCAGTTTGATGAGTTTACGCGCGGGTTTATTGAGGTGCTGGCGGCGCAGCAGACGCCGCAGGGGGAGCGCTGGTACCAGGGGACGGCGGATGCGGTGCGGCAAAATTTGCGATACTTTTTGGAAGGGGATCATGAGTATTTCCTGATCCTGAGCGGTGACCAGCTCTATAGGATGGACTTCCGCAAGGTGATGGACCAGCATTTGATGACTGGGGCGGAACTGACGATCGCGACGCTGCCGGTCAATGCGACGGATGCGACGAGCTTCGGCATCATGAAGGCGGATGCGACGGGCCGGATCCATGAATTTGTGGAGAAGCCGAAGGACCCTGCGGTTCTGGAAGACTTCCGCATGCCGGCGGAAACGCTGAAGGAACTGGGGCTGCCGGTGGATGAACCTGCCTACCAGGCCTCCATGGGGATTTACGTTTTCAACCGCAAAGCGCTGATCGAAAGCCTGGACAATGACTGCATGGACTTTGGCAAGCATATCATCCCGGCCGCGCTGAAGAACTACAAGGTGCACTCCTATAACTTCCAGGGCTACTGGGAGGACATCGGGACGATCCGCAGCTTTTTCCAGGCGAACCTGGACCTATGCAAGCTGGTGCCGCAGTATGACTTCTTTGATTCGTCGGCCCCGATCTTTACCCACGCCCGCTTCCTGCCGGCGACGAAGATTAATGGCGCGGTGATCCGCGAGGCGCTGATTTCAGACGGGTGCATCATTACGGATGCGCATGTGGAGACAGCGGTCATCGGCATCCGGTCCATTATCGAGACAGGCACGACCATCCGGGATACCGTCATCATGGGAGCGGACTATTATGCGGGGGCGGCAGGGACGGATCTGACCAAACCGGCACCCGGGATTGGCCGCAACTGCCGGATTGAAAAGGTCATCCTGGATAAAAACGTCCACGTTGGGGACAATGTGGTCATCACTCCTGAAGGGAAGCCGGAGAACATGGACAGCGAGCTGTTCTATATCCGCGATGGCATCGTGGTGATTCCGAAGGACACGGTGATTCCGGCGGGAACCTGGATTTAAGACCTTCCGGAAATCAGCGGCCCACCACCGCCGCCTCGCCGACCTCCCAGGATTTTCCGGCGGCGCGGACGGCAACGGCGCTGGCGTTGGCGGGCCAGGCGAGCTCCTTTTGGTCTTTGAAGGTGACTTCGACGGTTCGCCATTTGCCCTCAATCATGGCCTGGATGACCCACCAGCGGCTGTAGCCTTCCCAGCGGACGTCTTTGAAACCCCAGCGGAAGCGTTTGCCTTCGGCGAACTTTTCGATCAATGGGGCGGGCAGGGCGACGTTGCTGAGCCAGGGGCTGGCGGGCGGCAGGGCGTGGATGTTATAGGCGCGTTCCTTTGCATAAGTGCCGAGCTTGCCGAGATTTTTGTCCAGGGCGCCGAAGTTCCAGTGGAAGTGGCCGGGCGTCATGCGCAGGCCGCGCTCGCGCAATACGCTGATCTGTTTGAGGATCTCGCCTGCGTTGCGGTCGTCGCCGACTTTGCTGCTGTTCATGCCGGGCCAGATGTGGCGGCCGGCGGTGTTTTGCTCCAGCCACCAGTCGTAGTAGGTGGTGAAGCCGAGCTTGGGGCGGTCAATGGTCCAGTAGAGCTGCGGAGTGAGGTAGTCCACCCAGCCCTGCTGCAGCCACTTGCGGCTGTCGGCCCCGAGTTCCTCATAGGGGTCCAGGCCGCCGCCGGTGCCTTCGGGATGGTTGGGCCGCCAGAGGCCGAAGGGGCTGATGCCAAATTTGACGGTGCGTTTGATGCCCTTGATGCCGGTGTAGATGGCGCGGACGGTTTCGTCCACATTTTGACGGCGCCAGGCAGTCAGACTCTGGGTCATGCCGCCCAGCCCATTGTATTGGGCATAGGCGGCTGCGTCGTTAAAGGGAACCGGCTTTTTGTCCGCGCCGGTGATGGGATAGGGGTAGAAGTAGTCATCCATGTGGATGCCATCCACATCATAGCGGCGGGTCACGTCCAGGATCACATCCACGGCACGCTGGCGTACCTCCGGGATGCCAGGGTTCATCCACCAGTCGCGGCCGTATTTGACGGTCCATTCGGGTTTGGTGCGGCGGATGTGGTCGGCGCTGGGGCTGTGCTTGTCCCCGGCGAGTGCGCGGTAGGGATTGAACCAGGCGTGCAGTTCCATGCCAAGGCGGTGCGCCTCCTGGATGGCGAATTCGAGAGGGTCCCATTTGGGGGAGGGGGGGAGGCTCATGAGGCCGCTGAGGTAGGGGGACCAAGGCTCGATGTTGGAATCGTAGAGCGCGTCCCCGGCAGGGCGGACCTGAAAGATGAGGCAGTTCAGGCCATGGTCATGGGCGCTCTGGATGAGGCGCTGGAGCTGCTCTTTCTGTCGGGTGGCGGGGAGGCCGGGCTCGCTGGGCCAGTTGATGTTGTGGACAGTGGCGATCCATGAACCCCGCAGCTCCCGCGCGGGAAGCGGGACCGTGGTTTGTGCCGGGGCCTGGAGAATGGAAAGAAGGAGCAAGGAAACGAGGAAGCGCATGGAAGGAAAGGGGCGGAAGGATTCGGGCGCACTGGGCAAAAGGGATGGCGGCTGTCAGATATCAGCTGCAGGCTGACTGGCTAAGCCCTTTCTTTACCACCAAAAAGGGTATTTCAGACGTATCATTTTGCGTGCCGTTATTCACAGTGCGTTATATACGTTCCCGCCATGCCACCCAATTCCATCCATCGTCTGCTGCTATGCACAGTGCCTGTGCTGGGCCTGCTGCTGGTGGGATGTGCGGGATATGAGGTGCCTGCTTTGGAGAAGCTGAAATCCCTGGAGACCAGCGATGACAACACGGCTGCTGCAAATGGTGCACAATTGGTAAGTTTAACATCCGGAGAGGGTGATCTGGCCCCTGGTACGGATACCTCTCCGGTGGACCTGGCATTCTTGCTGACCATGGACTATGCGGAGGCCAAGACGATCTCCGGGCAGAGCCTGGACCTCGGCATCAACGGCCGTGTGGCGGCGGAGAACATTGAGGTAATCAAATCCGACAAAGAGGGCCGTGCCCGGAAGGTACGTGCCACTGGTAAAGTGTACCTGGAAGCCGGAGCGGATGATTCAGCCAAGATTCTTTGCCAGGAGGCATTCATCAATGGTGACGAAGCGGTGCTCCGGGGCAAGCCCATCCTGCAGCGTGGAGGCACGATCATTGAGGGTCTGGAAGACGATACGGTTTTTTATTTCCTGGGCACACGTCTGCGAGTCATTGGTAAACACCGTGTCACCAACCCCAATGCCATGCTGGCAACCGGACTGCCTGACCAGGGGCCGTGGACTGCGGGACCGAATCCGCTTTTGCCCGCCCTCAGTGAAAACAGTGTGCCCTTGAACATTCGGGAAGAGATGCAGAAGGCGGCTGAAGCGGAGGCGCTGATGCAAACGCAGCGCAATGAAGCCATGCAGCAGCCAGAGGGTGCTCCGGCACCTTGGGTGAAGCCGGGGGCGTGAGAGGAATGCGCAGGCATTCGCCTCAGTCCACATACCGCATTTCGCTGCTGGCCAGCAGAGCCTGGGCGAAGGCTGCCCAGACGAGATGGCTGCGTTCGGCTTCTCCCTCCACGGTTGAGACCAGGTGCAAGTCTGTTTCACGGATGAATTCTGCGGCACGTTCTTTTTCGGCAGTGGTGGGGCCGCGGCCAAGAGCGAGGCGGTAGGCGGTGTGGATCCGCTGATCGTGGTTGTCGCCGTCTTTAAGCATCAGACGTTTGGAAAACTGCTCTGACTGTTCCACCAGGAAGCGGTTGTTCAGCAGGTAAAGCGACTGAGTGGGCAGGGTGGAAACATCACGCCTGCCGGTGACGGCGGTACCGTCCGGCAGGTTAAAGGGCGTCAGCTCCGGGGGCATGGAGTTGCGCAGCATGAGCAGGTACACACTGCGGTGCGGGCTGGGCTGGTGCAGGTGGTCCAGTTCATTGATGAGCACATCGCGCGCCTGAATGAGAGAGCCCTGCCCGGGGCGGGCATCCAGGCTGCCGCTGGCTTTTAAAATGGCATCTCTTAATGCTTCCGCATCCAGCCGCCGGCGATTGTGCCGGGCTTGCAGCAGGTTGTCGGGATCGGCTTTGACCAGGGCTTCATCGCAGGTGCTGTCCTGCTGATACGTGCGGCTTAGAACCAGGTCACGGATCATGCGTTTCATTGACCAGCCCTGTTTGATGAAACGGGTAGCCAGATGATCCAGCAGCTCCGGGTGGGTCGGCCTTTCACCATAGACACCAAAGTCATCCGGTGTCCGCACCAGGCCCTCACCAAAGAGATGCAGCCAGAGGCGGTTGACCATGACCCGCGCGGTCTGAGGGTGTTTGGGATGCGTGAGCCATTGGGCCAGTTCGAGACGGCCGCTCTGCTGACCGGTTGGTGGGATGGCCACGTCCAGGCTGCCGAGGGTGGTCAGGAATCCGCGAGGGACACTGGCACCGAGTCGCTTGGATTCGCCGTCTATGTTCAGTTTGCAGTCTTCGATCTTCTTCGCCTCCCGCACGCCCATGGCCAGACTGTCGCTGTTCTTGTAAGTGTGGACCACTTTAGCCGGTGTGCGGCGCGGTTTGTTGGCCAGGATGACGGGCTCGATCTCCGCCCTGGGCTTTGCAGGAGGAGAGGCGCGTAGCTCGTGCAAGGCGGTTTGCGGAGCTGTGAGACCCTGCATGGCCGCAGCGCCCCAAAGCGTTTCCGTGCTCTTGAAGATACCGGCCATCGCGTAATAATCGCGGGCGGAAATGGGGTCGGTTTTGTGGTCATGACAGCGCGCACAAGCGACGCTCAATCCCATAATGCCATGCCCGACGACGCCGATCTGGTCGGCGACGACATCCATCTCAAAGTTCTCATTCATCGCCTTGGCCGGCTTGGCTCCCAGGGCTAAAAAGCCGGTGGCGATGAGCTGCCGGTCGCGCAGGGCAGGGGACCCGGCAGGGATCAGGTCTCCGGCGATCTGCTCTGTGATGAAGCGGTCATAAGGGGTGTCTTCATTGAAGGACTGGATGACGTAATCACGATAACGCCACGCATGGGGAAAGCTGGGATTGCGGCTCAGGCCGTCATTGCCGTTGGACTCGCCAAAACGTGCCACATCCAGCCAGTGCCGCCCCCATCGTTCGCCAAAGTGCGGGCTTTGCAGCAGGCGGTCCACGAGCTTTTCATAGGCCTTGGAGGGGTTGGTCGCGTGGTTGGACTCTTGGTTAGTCGCTGAGACAAAATCATCAACCTCCTTTGCCGTCGGTGGCAGGCCGGTCAGGTCAATGAACACGCGCCTGACCAGAGTGGTCGCTGAGGCATCTCTGGCCGGATGCTGTCCGGCGGCTTCGATCTTTTGCAGAATGAAAGCATCTAGAGGGTCACGCTGCCAGGTACTGTTCTTTACCTTTGGCACCGCGTGATCCTTCACGGGTTGATAAGCCCAAATAGAATCGGGATCATGAACGGTCATCCGGTCCGTCTGCCGGGGCCGCTCTTCGCGAGGGTCCGGTGCGCCCATCTTCACCCAGGTGATAAAATCCTGCACCACGCCCTCAGACAGGGGCTTGTCAGGTGGCATCTCGATTCCCTCATACTTCAGAGCCTGGATGATGAGGCTTTCATCCGGGTCACCGGGCACCATGGCCGTGCCGGATTCGCCGCCCTCCAGCATATCACCGGGACTGTCCAGCAGCAGCTTGCCGCCGATCTTTCTGGCTCCCGCTGAGTGGCATTCGTAACATTGTTTTACAAGCACGGGCCGGATCCTGGCTTCAAAGAAAGCGCGTCTTTCAGCAGTCATCTCTGCGGCACCGGCAGTGCCCAGGCTGCAAGCAAGCGCCACCCATAGGACATGGCGGATAGAAGCAGGCATGGAGAAAGGCTGCATAAGCAATCCATCCTATACGCCAAAGAACCGGCCTGTTTTGCGCAGCTTGGCTTTTTAGACTGCGATGCTGCTACAGCTTTGCCTTGGACGGGATGGCCTGGAGTGCGCGCTCCCAGATGCCCTGCACGTGCTCCCACCGGCGAATGGCGGCATCCAGCAGGAAGAAGATCAGGAGCATGAGGATGAGAGGCGGCCAGAGCTCGACGTATTGGACGGCCTGCGTCTGGCTGAGATCGGGCTGCTGGCCGGGTTGCAGGACTTTGCCCCCCGTGAGTTTTGTGGCCTGTTGCAGCAAGGTTTCATTGACGGTGCCCAGGCTGGCCTCGCTGCCCGGATTGTGGACCAGACCGGCTGAGACGGTTTCGGCACCACTCTGCGCGCGGATGAGGTAAACGCCGGGCTGGTCCGGGCGGAAGACGGATTCGTAGAGGCCGGGGCCGGTCTGGCCTAACGAAAGGTTTTGTACAGGCTTCAAGGGGGCTCCCAGGGCATCTGCCGAGACAAAGAAGACTTCCGCCTGCACGCGGGCATCGTTGGCGCGGGTGCCGGCATCCTGCTGGAGGTCCACGCGGATGCGGGCGTCATCCCCGCGCATTTCCGCAGCCAGGTCCATGTGGCGGCCCTGCGGCGGGCGGGCGGTCTCACGCAGGAGCTGGGACCAGAAGCGGCTGAAGTCCGGCCAGCGGGCGATCCAAAGGGAGGCCCAGCGGCTTTTGGCATCGCTGGTGAAGGCGGTGACCTTGCCCAGGCCGAAGCGCCAGTGGGCCAGCAGAGGATCGCCCGTATCCGTCACCAGAGGCACCTGGGCGGTGGATTTGCGGATGGTCTTCACATACCCCAGAAGGTCGGGCGAGGTCCAGGAGTCGAACCCGACGAGCATGGGATGTTTTTCGACGAGCTCTGGAATGAACGGCTCCTCGCGCATCATGCGGCCGGTGTGCATGAGGGTGTCCTGGGTGAAGATGCGGCTGATGCTGCTGGCATCCGTAGTGGTGTAAGACTGGCCGCCGCCGCTGCTGGCGATGGCCTGGAGCAGCGCGACGTGGGAGCCCTCCCCAATGGAGACGGTGGAGATGGTGATGCCCTCGCCCCGGCACTGGGAGGCTAGGGCTTCATATCCAGTGCCAGAGGTCTGTCCATCGGTGAGGATGATCATGTGCTTTACCTTGGCCTTCACGCGGCGGAGGGCATCGCGGGCCTGGAGAAAGGCGGGCTCCAGATTGGTGCCGCCCCCGGCGGCGACGGCGGAGATCTGGCCCGCGACGGTGGCGGTGGAGGTGAGCCGGGTCATGGGGGCGACGACATGGGCCTCGCTGTCGAAAGCATAGACGCCGATGGAGTCATTGCGCCCGAGGACCTCTGCGGTGGCGATGGAGGCGGTCTTGGCCATCTCCAGTTTTTCACCCGCCATGGAGCCGGAGCGGTCCATGACGATGGCCACGGCGGCGCTCTGTTTTTCCTCTTCATCCGGCGCCTTGAGGCGGACGGGGAGGATGTCATCAATGGGTGTTTTGTAAAAGCCGCCAAGGCCGAAGCTGTTGGGCCCGCCAAGCATGAGGAAACCGCCGCCCAGTTTGTCCACGTAGTCCCGCATGGCCGTCATGGTGCCTTCCCCCAGCAGGTGCGCAGGCACGTCGCTGAGGATGATGCCGTCATAACCGGAGAGCTGGTCCAGGCTACCTGGGATGTTACCGGGCTGGCGCAGGTCCAGCTCGATGCCTTCTTTGGCCATGGCCTGCTGGAGGTAGGCGGCCTCGCTGTTGTCGCTGTCCAGATAAAGCAGGCGCAGCCGTCCGCGCACATCCACCAGGGTGAGGGCGCTGTTGTTGGCGGGGATGCTGTCCGCGCTGATGCCTTCCAGCACGGCGCGATATTTAAAGATGTTTCGTTCACCGGGGGTGCGGGTGAAGGTTTCTGTCAGCGGTTGACCGGCTTTAAATGTCACGGGCCGCTGCTCCACCTGGATGCCATTTTCAAAGAGGCGCAGGGTGCCCTGCGCATCCAGGGTGGACTCGAGCTGGGCGGTGAGCTTCAGCGTGGCCCCTTCGTTCAGACGGTTGCGGCTGGCGGTGAGCTCCCGCACGCGGGCATCCGGCTTGCGCGGTCCGGCGACGGGCAGGGCATGGAGGCGGACGCCGCTGACACTGGCCTGGCGGGCGGCCTCCAGCAGGCTGCCGCGCGTCTCGTGGCCATCGCCAATGAGCACGATGTCCCGGCTGGCTCCGGCGGGAAAGAGGGCCTGGGCGTACTCGATGGCGGCGCTGTAGTGGCTGTCGCCGCCCTGCGCGGTCTGAAAAGGAGTGACGTCCGGCTCCGGTCCTTCGGGGAGAAGTGCAGGCTGCGCCCCCAGCATGACGATGAAACTTTCCGCCTCGGAGCCGAGGTCGTTTTGCAGCCGCTTCGCTTCCACCAGGCTCTTTTGCCAACCCTCCGCGCCCATGCTCTGGCTGGCATCCACGACGATGCCGAGGGCTTTTTTACCGGTCTGGGAAACCCGGGCCGGACCGGCCAGGGCCAGCAGCGCCAGCAGGACGCCGAGGGCGCGCACCACCAGCAGCAGGCGCTTGCGCAGCCCCTCCATGGGATGCGCGGACCGGTTCTCAAACCACAGCAGCAAGGCCATGGCCGGCAGAGCCAGCAGCAAAAGTTTCGGCGATTCCCAGTCCATGTGTATGAAACGTCATGCTAGGGACAAATGCCGCACTTCCAAGCGAATTGCGGATCCTGAGGAGGAAAGAAAGGAAACGTCCGGGGCGGGTCTCACGCCATCCGCCGGCGGCGGGTGAAGGCGATGAGGAGACCGCCCAGCAGCAGCGCAGTGCGTCCGGGCTCTGGAACCATGACGAGGATGAGGCCGCTGGTGTAGAGCTGCGAGAGATCCCACGCCAGGCCGGGGGCCAGTTCTGGCAGGAGATACTGGTCGAATCCGTATTCGCCATGGACTGGTGCGGTGCCGCCGGTGATGCCTGCCCAGTCAAAGAGCTTCCAAGAATCGCCCTCCACAAAGTTGGTGGAAGGAAGCCCGGTGACGACCTGAAGGGTGGAACTGCTGCCAAAGCTGATGTTTTGCCAGGAGGGAGCCTGGAGGGTGAGCACATCCGCTGCGGTGGACGGATGCAGCGTGCCCTCCCCGGCATTGGTGAAGAGGTCCAGGAGCACGATGCCATGGAGAGAAAGAGTGCCGCTGCCGCCGACGGACAGGGTGAGGTTTTGCGCCACGGTGTCATTGAGATTGCCCACGGACAGGGTGCCGTTGACGGTGATGCTGGCATCCGCCATCGGAGTGATGAAGCCATTGCCGCCCAGCACGCTGCCGCGGGCGGTGAGGATGCTGCCGGAGCCGGTGCCTGAGCCGGTGGTGTTGTTGGCACGCAGGGTGCCTTCATTGAGGTAAACGCCGCCGCTGAAGGTGTTGGCCGCAGTCAGGTTCAGGGTGCCTGCGCCGCTTTTGACCAAGGTCACCCGGCCATCGCCGGCATTGTCCGTGACCGTGGAGCCGATGTTCAGGTTGGCCCCGGTGACACGGATGAAAAGCTCGGACTCAGCGGCGCTGCCGCCGGCGGTGAGGGTGCCGCCATTGATGCGGCTGATGCCACCTGTGCCGGTGCCATTGACGCCGCCGCCGGATTTGAGCAAGCCGCCGCTGAGGAGGTTCAGCGTGCCGCCGCCCTGGGTCAGGTCAATGCCGCCGGTGAGGTTCAGGCTGAGGACCTGGAGGGAAGTATTAATCCCTTGAGCCACGCCCTGGTCGGCGGCAGGCTTGACGTGCAGGCTGCCGGACCACGGAGCGCTTTCATCATTGGCGTGAGTGGTGGTGTAATCTTCAGCCACAAAGGCGGTGACGCTGGCCAGGCTGCCGTCAAGGTTGGTGACGTATTTGGCAAACTCATTGCCGACGGTGGCCCAGCCGCCGATGAAGCCGGCCTCCAGTCCGCCGATCTCCAGGCGGTTGCGCAGGGAGGTTCCCAGGCCCGCACCGCCGAAGTTCAGCATGGAGCCTTTTTCACGGGGCAAAGTGGCGAGGGTGAGGGTGGAGGTGCCATTGGCACCGGCCTGGCTGGTTTGAATGAGGGCGGAACCGGCGGAGACTGTGACGGCTCCGAGGGTCTCCGAATAAACGATGTCGCTGCCATTGACGGTGAAATTGAGCGTGCCACCGGCCAGGGTGATGGGGGCGGCATCGTTGAGCCGGTCTGGATGGTTGCTGTTGCCTGAGCCATTGCCTTTGTTGATGCGCAGGGTGGCGCCCTGCAGGATGTGGACGCTGCTGGTGGCGGTGAGGCGGCCATTGGTGCCGGGATTGCCGCCGGTGGCATTGAGGTGGAGCACGCCGTTTTCGACAATGGTGGGTCCGGTGTAGGTGCTCACGCCGCCCAGGACCAGGGCACCATTGCCGCTCTTGGTCAGGGCCAGGGCACCGTTGGCCCCGTTGGAAAGGACGCCGGTATAACTGCCGCCGCCATGGACGCGCAGAACGCCGGTGGGGCTGCCGCTGTTGCTGCTGATGGCCCCGGAGCCGCTCAGGCTGCTGACGGTGAGGTCATGGCCATTGAGGCGGACGGTGCCGCCGGTCTGCACTGTGAGGCTGTTGCTGCCGTCGGCATTCAATGCGCCTGCGGAGGTTAGGTTCAGGATGCCGGTATAAACCTGGATACCGCCGGTGAGGGTGTTGCTGCCGCTGAGAGTCAGTATTTTATTGCCTGCGCCGGAGCCGCTGAGGGTCAGCCCCTGGCTGCCGGTCAGGCTGCTGTTGATCACCACGGTCAGGCCTGCGGAACCGACCAGGTGGATGTAGCCCGGATGGCTGCCGCCCAGATCCAGGCTGCCGTTATTGAAGGTGCTGTTCACCGTGAAAAGCATGGCTCCGCTCTGGATGCCCAAGGTGGCTGGGGGACCGAGATTGACGGCCCCTGTGGCGCTGCCGGTCCAGGAATTGACGGACACGCTGTTAGGCAGCGAAACGGTGCCGGCGGTGGATTTGAGCACATTGGCCCCTGCCGTGGCGCTGGCCGGTGCGACGGTGCCGGTCTGGGGGGCGAGACCTCTGACCGGATCGTAGGTGGCAAAGGCGATGGTGCCGGAGGCATCCACAATGGCCCAGGGCAGGATGCCGCCGGTGAGGGAAGGAGCGGCATCAAAAAAGAGGCGGGCGGAATCGGCTATGCCTGCGGCAGCGCCGAGCTGTGGAGCCCGCACATAGGCCACGGCATTTTCGGTGCGGTTCAGGGAGGCGAAGCGGAGCTCCACCGCATCCCCGGCCCCGGCCTGCACGGAGAGCGTGCTGCGGTGGTCACCGGCAAAGGTCAGCGCCCCGGCGGTCTCCACATGCGTGCCTGCCACGGCCAGATCCGGGCCATTGTAATTGAAGGTGGCACCGCCGGCGGCGGCACCGTTTAATGTGATGGAGGCCGTGTCGCCGATGCGGTTGACGCTGGCGGTGTCCACGACGGCATCCCCAAAGGTGGCGATGGCGGCCGCGCCGATGGACAGGGAGCTGCTGGCGGCAATGGAGGCTGTGTTTCCCTGGACGATGAGGCTGCCGCCGGAGGTGTTAATGACCGTTGCTCCGGTATAGGCATTGGCACCGGTGAGGAGAAGGGAGCCGCCGCCACTTTTCGTTAGGCCGGAGGATTCGCTGCCATCGGCGATGACCGTTTCAATGATGAGATCCGGGTCAGTGACCAGGTATTGTACTGCGATGGTGCGCGTGCCGTTGAGGTGGATCGTGCCAGGGCCCTGAATGGTGGCGGCGAGCGGTGTGTTGACGCTGGAAAAGGTGATGTTGCCACCCAGATCCAGCACGGCTCCGGCCTCCAGGGTCAGAGCGGCGGCCTCCCCTGCGGCTCCGCCCATGGTGAGGCTGGAGACAGGAACGGTGAGCCCGGCGGCGATGCGCAACTCGCCTGTCTGGATGACGTAAGGGCCTCCAGGAGTGTTATCGGTTTGCGCAGCGAGAGGCGGAAGAGTGGACGTGAGGATGGCATTGACCGTGAGGGCAGAAAGGAAAAAACGGGAGGTGATGAACATGGACGGCGGGAGGAATCGCCGGGTGGATGCCCCTGGTGGGGATGGCCTCGGCAGCGGTTTTGCTGGAGCTGCGTGTCCTGAAAATCAGGACCACTCAGGGCGCTGCTGGCGAGGTCACCTCACAGTCATTGGATGCCTTCCCGTGTTGGGATCGGCGGCGAATCGTGCGTGCTCAAAAAGGCAAACAATAATTCATATTGGAATGATAGGATTTAATTGTGTAATGCATGGATGTCAAATGGCGCTGCAAAAAAAAAGTTCAGACTTTTGCGCCCATGAGCACTTTCATCACATCGTCCATGGTGATCCAGCCGCTGAGGCTGCCATCAGGCTTAATGACGAGGGAGGCGATCTCCTGTTTCTCGAGAAACTGGGTGAGCAACTGGGTGAGGGAGGCGTGGCCGCTGAGGCGCAGCGCGGGGCGGATGAGGTGGGTCCAGCCGGTGTCCGGGTGGGTGAGGTTGTGGACAAAAAGCTCGCGGATGCGTACATAACCAATGATGTGATTGAATCTGCCGTCCGCACTCACCGGATAGCTGCGATGCAGCTTAGGACCGAGCACGGCGACGTTTTCAGCAAACGTCTTGTTAGAATCAAACACCCGCACGGCGGCCTGGGGAACCATGGCCGTTTTCACCCGGCGGGCGCTGAGGGTGGCGGCGTGGATCATGATGATCTCCTCCTGGTTATGCAGAAGCTTTTCCGCCCTGGCCGCCTGCACCAGGGTGATGATGTCCATGATGTGGTCGCTCTGGGTGCATTCGCCATTGGAGCGGGACTTGAACTTTTCGCAGAACTTTTCCATGAGCAGGACCACGGGATGGCAGGCCCACATCATCATCCGTAATGGCAGCAGCAGGCGCGGGGCGAAGCGGTCCGCCTGGTGCACGCCCAGGATCTTCGGAGCCATCTCGCCGCCGAAGAGAACGAGCACTGACATGACAATGGAAAACATCCATAACCAATGGGCACCGTAGGTGACGCTGAAGAGAGCCCCGGCAAAGCTGGCCAGGCCGGTATTGGCCAGGGTGTTAAAAACCAGTACGGCGGAAATGGGACGCTCGATTTGGTTTTTCAATTCCAGCCAGCGGGCCGCATTCTGGACGCCTTTTTTCTCCTGCAGCTTCAGGTCCAGGGGGTTCAGGCTGAGCAGGACGGCCTCTGTTAACGAGCAGAGGAAGGAGATGCCCAGCACAGAGACAACGCAGAGAACAAGAATAAGGAGGGTCATGGACAGATCTGAATCGCGCAGGTCCGGTGGTCCGGTTCTGGCATTTTATCGCCGCCCGAGAGGTGCGGGATCATTGGGCAGGCGGGTCTTTTCGGTGCTTTCCACCTGGGTGACGCGGCCTTCATGGACGATGATCTGGACCGAGCCAAAGCGCATGGCGGCGACTTTTTGTTTCACTATTTCCAGCCATGTTTCGGCTTCAGTTTCAGGGAGTGTCTGGGTCATGGGAGATGTGGCGGGGAGGTGTTGTGTAAATGCCATATCCTTTAAAACTACATTGCGCAAGTAGGAATTAAAATCGCATTCAAAGCAAGCGGCTTGAACAATCTCTCTGCCCACGTTTAAATACAGCCATGCAAATCCCGTCCCTTATTGAATCCAAGCGCGACGGCCACGCGCTGACTGACGAGCAGATCCGCGCCGTGATCCAGGCGTACACTGCCGGGGATATGCCGGACTACCAGATGAGCGCGCTGGCCATGGCCATCTTCTTCAAAGGCATGAGCGGGGAGGAAACGGCTGCCCTCACAGAGGCGATGCTGCGCAGCGGCACCGTCCTTCACTGGCCGGCGGATGCTCCCATGCGGGTGGACAAGCACTCCACGGGCGGCATTGGCGACAAGACCTCCCTGGTGCTCGCGCCGCTGCTGGCCTGCGACGGCCTGTGGGTGCCCATGATCTCCGGGCGCGGCCTGGGCATTACGGGCGGCACGCTGGACAAGCTGGATTCCATCCCCGGATTCCGCACGCAGCTCAGCGAATCCGAGATTTATAAAACCCTGCCCATCACCGGCTGCCTGATGGTAGGCCAGACAGCGAACCTCTGCCCGGCGGATAAAAAACTCTACGCCCTGCGCGATGTCACCGGCACCATCCAGAGCATCCCGCTGCTGACCTCCAGCATCATGGGCAAGAAGCTGGCCGAGGGATTGAACCGGCTGATCCTGGACGTGAAGTATGGCAGCGGAGCCTTCATGCAGACACGGGAGCAGGCCCATGAACTGGCGGAAAGCCTGGTCAATGTGGGCCGCGCCCTGGGTGTACGATCCAGCGTGCGCCTGAGCCCCATGGATGAGCCCACGGGCGAATCCGCAGGCAATGCGCTGGAAGTCATCGAATGCATCCGCTGCCTGCAAGGCAAGGGCCCTGCGGATCTGGAAAACCTGGTGCTGGACCTGGCCTGCGCGGTCTCCATTTCATCGCGGGAAGAATTGAAACGGATGTTAATGGATGGTCGCGCATGGGCCAAATTTCAGCACATGGTCACCGTCCAGGGCGGCAAGGCGGACCGCCTGGAGCGGCTGCATGCCATCCACGCCGCGCCTGTCATCCATGAGATGAAGGCGGACCGCAGCGGCACGCTGACCCGCCTGGATGCAGGCGCGGTGGGCCGCGCGGTGCTCGCTCTGGGCGCGGGCAGATCCAAGGCCAGCGACCCGGTGGACCCTGCCGTGGGCGTGGACAGGCTGCGCAAAGTCGGCCAGGAAATCAAAGCGGGTGAGGTGTTGCTGCGCATCCATGCCCGGTCCCAGGCGGCGGCAGAGGCAGCGCAGTCGCAAATCGCTGCCGGTGTTAAAATTGAATGATTACACCCGCTGTTAGGCGGGTCTGCTGCCAGGCACTTTTTTCCCCGCCTTCCGGGCCTTGGTGATGAAGGCCTCCTGCAAATACACCGGCTCCAGCGGCCGGGCGGCGAGCGCCTGGATTTCGTCTTCAGAAAGTCCTGCGGCAGTTTCCGCGAGGCGGCCGGCATCCGGAGGGCACAGTTGTACCTGCGGCAGGCCGAGCGGAGGGCGGGCATCAAAGCTGCGCCAGTCACCGCCGGTCTGCACACGGGCCTGGGCGGTGGCCGCATCCACGATCTCAATGGGACCTAACAAACGGTTTGTCACGGAGGCTGTGTAAAACATGCCTCGCCGGGCATCGCCAATGACCTGGCAGTCCGCCTCCGGGGCGGTGGTGATGGAGGGCCAGCCGATGACGGGCCAGCCACGTGACAGGGCGATGCCCTGTGCCGCGGCAATGGCGATGCGCACGCCCGTGTAGGAGCCGGGTCCGGTGCCGATGATGATGAGGCCCGGCTCGCTGCCCATCGCCTCCAGCGCCTGGCCGAGCGGGGCAAAGACCTGGGCATTGTGCGACCGCTCGGCGGTGAAAACGGCCTCAAAAAGGAGGGTGCCCTCGCGCAGCACGGCGATGACTCCACGGGTGGAGGAGAGGTCAATGGCGAGGACGGTGCGGCTGTGGCTCATGGCTGGGCGGAGGTGCCTTCCATCACCCGCCTTTCGCCATTGGGCAAGGACGTGAAATGAAACCAGCGGGTGTGCTCCGGCAGCAGGTCCGGAAACAGGTCCGCCCACTCCACGATGACCACGCCGGGCTCGTCCAGAAAGTCATCCCAGCCGACGGTCAGCACCTGCTCCGGGCGGTCCATGCGGTAAAAGTCGAAGTGAAAAACCGGTACGCTGCCGTCCAGGTATTCATGCACCAGGGTGAAGGTGGGACTGGTCACATCCACCCTGGAACCGAGGCCGCTGACAATGCCCTTGGTGGCCTGCGTTTTCCCTGCGCCCAGGTGCCCGCAGAGGGCGATGACCGCGCCTTTCTGGAGGCTGCTGGCGAGCATGCGGCCCCAGTCAAAGGTGGCTTCAGGTGTGGGCAGGAGGGCAGGGGAGTGCATGGGATTCCGGGTTTAAAAATGCTCCCATCCGCCGCCGATGGCATGGCCGGTCTTCATCCCTTCCACCAGGGTGCCGATGCATGTCAGCTTCAGTTTGGGAAAGGCGGTCTTCCAGTCTGCGAGTTGCGCCTGGGTGACGCTGGGGGCAAGGGCCAGCAGCAGCTCATAGTCCTCACCATCGCCCAAGGCTTGGGCGAGAGTGCAGCCGGGGTTTTTCGGAATGGCTTTCGCGTCCAGTTCGAATCCGAGACCGCAGGCGGCGGCCATCCGGGGCAGGTCTTTGGACAGGCCGTCGCTAAGATCCATCATGGCCCGCACCGGCAGGTTTTGGGCGATCCAGTGGGCCTCTTTCATCCGCGGCTCAAATTTCAGGTGCTTGCCACGGATGGAGCCGCCGAGGCGGCCGGTGACATAGAGCTGGTCGCCGACGGAAGCAGCACTCCGGGAAATCCATTTTTTGGCCGGGGCGGTGCCGGTCAGGCTGACGGTGATGATGAGCTGGCTGCCTGAGGAAGTCTCGCCGCCGACGATGTTGACGCCATAGGAGTCCGCCATGGCGCGCAGCCCGGCATACACCTCCAGCACCCGTTTGACCGGCGTCTGCGGCGGCGCGATGAGTGTGACGAGCGCATGTCGTGGCGTGGCGGCCATGGCGGCAAAGTCGCTGATGACACGGGCCATCGCCTTGCGGCCGATGAGCTTCGCGGGCGTCTCCGGTGTGAAGTGTACGCCTTCCACCACGGTATCCGTTTTGAGCAGCAGGTTCTCCCGGCTGCCTTTCACCACCGCGCAGTCATCGCCAGGACCGAGGATGACGCTGACATCCTTTTTCAGATCTTTGATGATAAGGCGGATGAGCTCGTTCTCACCAATGTCGGTCAGAGTGGTCATTTCAGCTCAGGGAAAAACAGCATGAGGGCGATGCTGGTGCCATTAAAAACCGCATGCATCAGGATGGGCACCGCCAGGCTGCCGGTGCGCTCATACGCGGCGCAAAAGACCAGCGCCAGGATGGCCAGCGGGATCATGCTGCCGATGTGAAAATGAACGACGGCAAACAGCAGGGCGGAGCAGAGGGCGGCAAAATAACCGTCCGTAAAGCGCTTGATGACACCATAGATAAAGCCGCGAAAAATGACTTCTTCAACAATGGGTGCCACGATGGCCGCCGCGATGACCAGGAGCGTTTTCGCCAGCGGGTCAGTGGATTTACGAAAAGCTTCCACTGATTCCTGCTGCGCCAGGTCCGGCCAGAAACCCTCCAGCCACAGCGTGACCACTGAGGACGTGAACATGACGATGACCAGGGTGGGCAGCATGAAAATGAGCACCGTAGTGAAAACGCGTCCGGCACTGAGCCGGCGGATGCCAAAGAGGTCCACGGGATCCAGATTACGGATGGCCCGCAGATAGAAAAGCAGGACGGCACAGACGAGAAGCTGCATCAAAATGCTGACAAACATGGCCGTGGCGCTCAGTTCCGTGTCAGCGGCTGCGGCGGATTCAGCGGCAGGTACCACCTTTTGCAGACCGCCCAGCAGCAGAATGGAAATGGCCGCCAGGACGATGGCATCCAGGCTGGTGTAAGGGAGGACTTCGACCTTGCCCCCTAAATTCCAAACGGCGCTGGGGCGGGTCTGACGCACCCATTTATAGGCCGCCACGCCGATCAGCAGCGCCAGCCAGACAATGAGGGTGATGTCGCGCAATACACCGGCGGTAGGGGCATCCATGTGAGTGAAGGCGTATGGCTCAATGCAGGTAGGAACCCGGCAGGTAATACATCATGCCCGGTTGCAGCTTCGGCATCACGCCGCTGGTGAAGTCCACTTCCACCTTGGCGGGTGTCTGAGCTTTGGCCGAGGCCATGCCCAGGACGCTGAAGAGCGTGGGCTGAGACTCATACTTTACCACCATGGCATCCGGGGCCGCGCCCAGCTCACGGGCCAGGGTGTAGGCATCTTCGATGTAGCCGATCTGGTCCACCAGCTTTGCATCGAGCGCCTGCCTGCCGGTGACGATGCGGCCATCAGCCACGGTGTTGCGGAGGACATCTTTCGGCACTTTTCGGGCATCGGAGACGATGCCGAGAAAGCGGTCATACATGGTGTCCACCAGGCCCTGGATGTAGGCTTTCTCGTCCTCGCGCATCGGGCGGGAGCCGCTCAGAGTGTCCTTATATGCACCGCTGGTGAAGGTCTGCGGGGCCAGACCCACTTTCCCATACAGCTCATGGTAATTCGTGGAGGACATGATGACGCCGATGCTTGCCGTCAGGGTCGTCTCGCTGGCCACCACCTTCGTCGCTCCGCAGGCCACATAATAGCCGCCGCTGGCCGCCACGGAGTCCATGTAAACGACCACCGGTTTTTTCTCAGCCGCCTTTTTCACCGCCGCATAAATGATGTCGGAGGCGGTGACCTCGCCCCCAGGGGAATTGACCCGCAGAACGATGGCCTTCACCTGGTCATCCTCCAGCGCCTGTTCCAGGCTGCGCTTGATGGTGTCCACGCTCGGCAGCGCGGCTTCGAGAAATCCGCCGGTGCTCATGGAACTGATGATGCCTTCCAGATCCAGGTGTACGATGCGGTCACTGACACCCGTTTTGCCGCTGACCACGATTTTTTCCGTCAGCTTTTCAGGCTGTACGGGCAGGCCTGGAAGGCTGCTGCCTACTAGAGTCATGAATTGCAGGGCATTGAGCCCCAAACTAACAAACAAAAACGCCACCAGTGCAGCCAGCAGACAGCCATAAACAGTTCGATTCATGCCGCAATCCTAGGCGGGACCCGGTGCGGGCGCAAAAGGAATGAAGAGGATTCACTCCGTCATTCGGGTGGAAGCGGACGCCGCAAAATCTGAAGAAGGGGATTCAAAGTCTGAATGAAACCTGCTGTCAGATCCCGTTCAATACGCCACAACCATGAACCGCCGCCATTTCCTCCAATCCCTCGCCGCAGTCGGTGCGGCACCTGCCTGGGCCGCTGCCGCCTCCTGGAAGCTTAACTACATGCTGGCCTCCTCCATGTATGGCAACCTGTCCCTGACGGAAATTCTGCCCGAGGTCAAAAAAACCGGCGCGACAGGCATTGAACTGTGGCCTAAAAAACACGGTACCCAGCGCGAGGAGCTGGACGCCATCGGCCATGACAAGTTTGCCGACATGCTCAAGGAGCAGGGCATCAGCTTTGGCGGCAGCACCCGTTACGATCTGGGGCCTTTTGGCCTGACGGAAGAGATTGCCGTGGTCAAAAAATTCGGCGGCTCCTTCATCGTCACCGGCGGCAAGGGCGACTTCAAAGTCACCCCGGAGCAGCTTCGCAAAAACGTGAAGGACTTCGTGGAAAAGATGAAACCCCACGCCGCCCTGGCTGCGGAAAACGGTGTGGAGATCGGCATCGAGAACCACATCAACAACATCATTGATACGCCGGACTCCCTGCGCTGGCTGGCCGATGACATCCGCGACATGCCAGGCATCGGCATTGCCCTGGCCCCGTACCATCTGCCGCAGGACCCGGCTCTGCTGGCCGGCCTGATCCGCCACATTGACAAAAAAATGACACTCTTTTATGCCTGGGAGCACGGCATGGGCTGCATGAAACCCATGCCCAAAGAAGAGGAGCTTCAGCAGATGCCCGGTCGCGGGCCGCTGGACTGGAAACCGCTGCTCCAGGCCCTGCGCGAAACCAACTTCACCGGCCCCACCGAGATCTTCATGCACCCCACCCCACGCGGCATCCCCATCCTGCCCACCGCCGCTGAAACCACCGCCGAAATCGTCCGCGCCAAAAACCACCTCGACAGCCTCATCTAAAACTCGATTAACAAGATTTAATCCAAGGAATCAAACTTCCCCTACTGAAATCTTGTTAATCCTGAAATCGTGTTAATCCTGTAAAAAAAAGAATCTCCACCAGCCCCCTTATGCCCGAAGCCAAAGTACTCCTCATCGTCGGTGACGCCACCGAGACCGTTGACACCCTGTATCCCTTTTTCCGTCTGATCGAAGGCGGTTATACTCCGGTCGTCGCCGCGCCGGAAAAACGGAAGTACCAGATGGTGCTGCATGAAATCAAGCCCGGCTGGACCATCACCAAGGAGTGGGAAGGCTACAGCATTGATGCCGACATCGCCTTCAAGGACATCAACCCGGAAGAATACGTGGGCATCTTTTTCAGCGGTGGCCGCGCCCCGGAATACATCCGTGAAGATGCCGACCTGCTGCGCATCACGAAGTGGTTTTGGGAGCAGAAAAAACCCTGCGCCAGCGTCTGCCACGGCGTGGAGATCCCGGCCCGCGCCGATATCGTCAAAGGCCTGCGCATGGCCACCGTGGCCAAGTGCAAGTTCGACCTGGAAATCTGTGGCGGCATCTACGTGAACGAGCCCTGCGTTATTGACCAGCACATGTACTCCGGCCGCACCTATCATGACAGCGGCCATTTCATCGGCCCCTGGATCAAAGCTCTGGATGCCGAGCGCGCCAAGATGGGAGTCTAAGAAATGACGAATGACGAATGACGAATGATGAATGACGAATTCAATCCGAATGATTAAGCCCACCCCTTCTCATCTCGACGTCCGTTCCATGCCTGCCATTCGTCATTCTGCATTCGTCATTCGTCATTTGTTTTTTGCTTTCGCCCTGCTGCATCTGGCCTCTTCCCCTTCATCCGCCCACCCTCTCCAGGCGGAGCCGATCAACCACGCGTACGTCTTTCCCTTCGACCAGTATAATCTGCCGGAGGATCCCGATGAGCACGTGGTGGAAGGTGGATATCTTTTGTTAGGCGAGCTGAACTGCACGGCCTGCCATGCGCCGCCCCAGTCCTGGGCGGAGAGGCTGGCGGCCAAACCGGGGCCGAACCTGGCCGGTGTGGGCTCACGGCTGGATGCGGACACGCTCTGGCTCATGATCCGCAGTCCTCAGCATCGCAAAAAGGGCACCCAGATGCCCGGCCTGTTTGCCGGGGAGGAAGGCGATGCAGAGAAGGTAGAAGCGTTGACGGAATATCTGGGCAGCTTGAAACAGGAGGTGAAGAAAATGCCCGCCGGAGACATCGCGCGCGGCAAGGAGCTTTATCATAAAGTCGGCTGTGTGGCCTGTCATGAGCCCGCCACCGACTACCGCCCGGCCAAGGCCGCCGCGGATGCGGAGATTGAGAAACCCGGCCTTGGCTCCGTGCCCATCGCTTTGGCCGATGCTTATGACGTGAATGCGCTGGCGCAGTTCCTCCAGGATCCGCTTTCCCACCGGCCTTCCGGTCGCATGCCGGACATGCGCCTGAGCGCCCAGGAGGCGGCGGACATAGCCGCGTATCTGCACATCGGCCGGGAGGCGGAATTGGCCACGGAACGGGCCGCGCTGAAGATCCCCGCCCAGGGCATCGAGAAGGGCCGGGAGGTCTTCGCCCAGATGAACTGCGCCGCCTGCCACACGCTGCCAGCCCCAGCGGATGCGCCGTCCGGAGTGGTCCCGGCGAAAGCTGCCAAGACCCTCGTTTCCCTGAATCCAGCCGTGGGCTGCCTGGCTGAAACGCAGCCCAGCGGCATCCCGCGCTACGACCTGAATGACCTGCAAAAACGGGCCATCCGCCTGGCGCTTGCCGCCATCCAGAAACAGGATGCGCCGAAGCAGACGCCGGAGCAAAAGGTGGACTGGCAGATGACGCGCCTCAATTGTTATTCCTGCCATGACCGCGATGGCAAGGGCGGGCCGGAAGATCCCCGCGCGCAGTATTTCACCTCCAACGATGGCAGTGCTGAATCCCTCGGCGAGTTGGCTCACCTCCCACCGAATCTGGACAACGTCGGCCGCAAACTCACGGCCAACTGGCTGCGCAAAGTGCTGTATGGCAAAGGCGGCAGCGTGCGCCCTTACATGGATACCCGCATGCCGAATTTTGGCCGCGCACAAACGGAGATGCTCGTCGGCCTGCTGCCGAAGGCGGATAAACGCGAGACACCGATGGAGATTGATGTCAGCGGTCTGGGCAAACATCACCGGGCGGAAATTGGCCGCCAGCTCATGGGCTCCACCGGCCTGGCCTGCATCGCCTGTCATGGCTTAAAAGATCGCAAGTCCCTCGGACCTCCAGTCATCCGCCTGGATCACACCGTGGCGCGCTTGCAGCCGGAGTATTTCAAAGAGCTGCTTCTCAATCCCCAGGCCACCCAGCAGGGCACCATGATGCCACCGATGTTCATGGGCCGGAAGAAGGCGGACCAGGAGATCGAATCCCTGTGGACCTACCTCAAGGAACTGGAAGGCCAGCCGCTACCGGAAGGGTTGCTGTCCACAGAGGACTTCGAGCTGAAACCGGAGAAGGAAAAGCGTCCCATCATCTTCCGCAGCTTCATTGAAGGGGCCGGTAGCCATGCCATCGCCGTCGGTTTTCCTGAAGGAGTTCACGCCACCTTTGACGCCGCCCAGGTGCGTTTCACCCAGGTCTGGCGTGGCCGCTTCCTGGATGCGATGAGCAACTGGCAGAGCCGCGAGATGCTGCCTATCAAACCCCTTGGCACCGACCTCAAGGAGCTGCCGCCGGCCACAGGCGAACGGGTGTTTTCCGGCTACCGTCTGGACAAGGCGGGCGTGCCCACCTTCCTGTATCAGCAGGACGGAAAGGCTGTGGAGGAAACCCTGCGTCCGGCGAAGGACGGCAAGAACTTTGAACGCGAAATGAAGATGAACGGTGAGATCACCAAGGAGGTCCTGTCATGGTAATGCCCACTGTCCGCCAGATGCTGAAGATTTCATTGGCTGCTGTGTTGGCTGTGTCCGCCGCCAGCGCGCAGGAGACGAATCCCTACTATCGCACCGTGACCTATGCGGTGCCGAAAGGCCTGAACTTGGAGGTCAGTGGCATGGCGGTATTGCCAGATGGCAAGCTGGCCGTTTCCATCCGTCGCGGGGAAGTATGGATCATTCAGAATCCACAAGCCGAACCCGCCACAGTGGCCGGTCTGGGGTATAAGCTCTTCGCCTCCGGCATGCATGAAGTTCTCGGTCTGGCCTACCACGAAGGCGACCTTTACGTTACCCAGCGGTCTGAAGTCACCCGCCTGCGGGATACCGATAAGGATGGCACGGCGGATGAATACCTCACCGTCGGCCAGGGCTGGGGCGTCTCCGGCGCTTACCATGAGTATGCCTATGGCCCTGTGTTTGACCGCGAAGGCAACATGCACAACACCCTCAATGCCTCCATGGGTAAAAAATGGCCTGGAGCAGGTGAGGAGGCCAAGCACACGCTTTGGCGCGGATGGTCAGTGATGACGCCTAAGGGCAGCAGCAAGGCCAGCGGATTCAGCGCCGGTTTCCGTAGCCCCAGCGGCCTTGGTTTGAATGCCGAAGGAGACATCTTCGCCACCGACCAGCAGGGCAACTGGATGCCCACCAACCCGCTCGTTCATGTGCGCGAAGGCGCCTACTTCAGCCATGCCGATTCCCTGGTGGACATGAAGCACCCGGATTCCCCCATCCCGGCCCCGGAGGGCAAGCAGCCCGATGGCATCACGGTGGCTGAGGCCATGAAGCAACTTCCCCATTATTCGCCGCCGGCGGTGTGGTTTCCGTATGTGAAATTTGGCCAGAGTCCCACGGGCCTGCGCTGCGACCTGACCGGCGGCAAATTTGGCCCTTTTGAGAAACAGCTTTTCGTCGGTGAATTCGTCCTTTCTGGAGTGAACCGCGTCTTTTTGGAAAAGGTGGGTGGCGAATATCAGGGAGCCTGTTTTCCCTTCGTCAGCGGATTGCAGAGCGCCGTCCTGGCGGTGAACTTCCTGAAAGACGGCTCCATGGTCGTCGGCCAGTCCAACCGCGGCTGGAACAGTTATGGTAACCGCCCGTTTGGCATCCAGCGGCTGGTTCCCACGGGAAAAATACCGCTGGATGTGCAGAAGCTGGAGGCGCTGAAGGACGGCTTCCGTTTCACCTTCACCCGCCCGGTCAAGCCGGCCAAATGGGGGCAGACGAAGGCCCAGAGCTACACCTACCTCTTTACCGCCAAGTACGGCAGCGCGGAAACTGACACCGCCCCGCTCAAGCTCAGCGGCTGGCAGCTGTCCAAAGACGGGCTCTCTCTAACCGTCAAATGCGCCAACCTGCGCCCCGGATACGTGCATGAATTTGAGCTGCCGATGGTGAACGGGAAGGACGGATCGCCCCTTTGGCATCGCCTTTCAGCCTACACTTTGAACCGTATTCCGGAGAAGTGAAGATCTTCCAAGAGGAGTGCGATATGGGAATGTAAGCAATTTGTCAGGGATAGGTTTCGGATTGCGTGCGATTTTATAAATACTATAATTTTTGCTCCTCCATGTTCATCCGTCTTCTCTCCTGGTCCATCATTGCCGGTCTTGCCCTCGCAGGCGGCCTGATGGCCCATCGTGATGGCAAGTGGGTGGCGTGGAATCTTTGGTTTCAGGAATGGGTCAGCGGGACGGACCAAGCCGCCGCCAGCGTGCGCTTCCAGGTGGACCTGGTTGACCGCCTCAATTATGCCCGGATCGGAGCCAAGCTTCCTGTGCTGCGGGTGGATACGGAGCTGGAAAGATGGCTGCAAAGTGAATTTCCCACCATGGTGCTAGGGGATGTGAACAGCATCACCCGGCGGGTGCAGGAGGCAGTGCCGCGTTACTTTCGGGTCTCGGTCTGCACGGCCAGCGGCCCCACTTTGGCTACGCTGCTGGACCAGTTTCATGACTTTTGCCAACAGACCGGTCCTGAAATGACGCATCTGGCCTGTGCGGTGCGGCAGTCGCCTGGGGGCCTGGGGCATCACGCCCTGTTTGTGGTGGGGCAGCGGCTGGAGGATTTCAGCCCGGAAATCATTTCCAAAACGAAAGAGGAGGCTTTTTTCAGCACCTGCCTGCATTGTCAGCACCCGCACATCGTCCGCATTTCCCGGCAGCAGCACAGCCTGGGGCTGGAATGCCCGCAGTGCCGGCGCACGTATGCGGTGGTGGCGGCGGATGCGGCGGGAAAATACCGGTATGTGAACGAATACCTCACCGGGTATGCGCCACCAGCGGCTTTTTCCAAAGACCATTCACGGGTGCATGAGCTGTTCACGATCTGGTCGGCGGTGCATGCCAACTGCGTTTATACCAAAGATCCCGGCGCGGCAAAGGAGGCAACGGATTCTTGGCAGACGAGCTTGGAGACGCAGAGGATGGGGCAGGGGGACTGTGAGGATTCGGCGATTTTTTTGTGTGACTGGCTGCTTTCGCGGGGGTTTCAGGCGCGGGTGGCGCTGGGGAGGTTTGGGGACATGGGGGGGCATGCCTGGGTGGTGGTGAAGCTGGATGACAAGGAGTATCTTTTGGAATCCACGGAGGGGCGGCCGGATCTGTCGAACCCGCCACTAGTGACCCGGGTGGGGAGCCGGTATGTGCCGGAAATCATGTTTGACCGGTATTCCCTGTATGTGCGACACACGCCGGGGCAGGCGTGGAAGGGGGATTACTGGTCCGCAAAGGTGTGGACGAAGGTGGAGCCGCGCACCCTGGAGGCGCGAATCCGGGCGTTCTCCTCCGCTGCTGACGGCAGCAGCGGGAGCCAAGGTGAAGCTTCGGATTCTTCTGTGCAGAGGGTGGCGCGGACCAGCCGTCCGAATCCGGCGGTGGCACCGTTCATGGAGCTGGAGGAGATCCCGAAAGATGCCTCCGTCTGGCAAATGCCTTTATCGCTTGGCCAAGGAAATTCTGATGGAGCGGGCGTGTCTGGCGGAGAATAAGGGACATTGGCTCCCAGGAATCGCTTTCGATGCGTATTTTGCCTTGAGCGTTTGCACGCTTGCAGCTAACTCGACAGAAGACATCGGCACTCGGGCGCGTATCTTCATTTGAGGCGGGCAGGAGTGCCCGCGCTCCTCCCGAAAACATGGGGATTCGGGCGCGCAGCCTCACTTCATTTCACTTCACTCCAATCGTAAACCCACTTATCTCACTAAAAAGCCATGGCAGTCGTCTCCAAAGGTCTCGAAGGAATCGTCGCAGCAGAAACCCGTCTCGGGGAAGTCAACGGTGCTGAAGGCATCCTCTATTACTGCGGATACGACATCAATGAACTGGCCGGCAAGGTCAGCTATGAGGAAGTGGTTTACCTGCTGTTTTACCAGAAGCTGCCGAACCGGTCGGAACTGGACAAGCTGACCACGGCGCTGCGGGCCGAGCGTGAGCTTCCGCAGGGGGTCATTGACTACCTGCTGGCGGCGCCGAAGAAGGCCAAGCCGATTGACATCATGCGTACGGCTGTCTCCATGCTGGGCAGCTATGAGATGAACCGTCACGATGTGAATGTGAGCGAGAATCTCGCCACGGCCATCCGCCTGGTTTCACAGATCGGCGTCATTGCCGCGTATTTCCACCGTGCCCGCACGGGCAAGTCCCTGCCGCCGGTCCGCAAGGATCTCAGCGAGGCCGCCCACTTCCTTTATCTGATGACCGGCGAGGTGCCGACCAAAGAGGCTGAAAAGACCCTGGATGTGGCCTATGTGCTGCACGCTGAGCACGGCTTCAATGCCTCCACCTTCACCGCCCGCGTGGTGGCCTCCACGCTGAGCGACATGTATTCCGCCATCAGCGCCGCCATTGGCGCGCTGAAGGGTCCGCTTCACGGCGGTGCCAATGAAGGCGTCATTCACATGCTGGAAGAGATCGGCAGCCCGGACAAGGTGGATGCCTGGGTGGCCGACGCCCTGGCCCAGAAGAAGAAGATCATGGGCATCGGTCACCGCGTTTACAAAGTGCTGGATCCCCGCGCTCCGCATCTGCGTGAGATGGCCATCCAGCTCACCGCCCAGCTTGGCGAGGCCAAGTGGATCCAGATGTCCGAGCGCATCGCCGAGATCATGCGCGAGCAGAAGGGCCTGAATGCAAATGTGGATTTCTACAGCGCCACGGTTTATTACAGCCTCGACATCCCGACGGACCTCTTCACCCCCATCTTCGCCATCGCCCGCATGAGCGGCTGGACCGCCCACGTGCTGGAGCAGTGGAGCGAGAACCGCCTCTTCCGCCCGCTCAGCGAGTACGTCGGCCGGCCGTATGGCCAGAAGGTGCTGCCGATTGAGGAGCGATAACAATGACCCCGCGAGGCGGGACCGAATGCCGAATGATCCTGCATGTGGGGCCGATGATCTCGCGTGCAGGGTGATGAATGCCGAAGCTAGATTGAATGGCTCCGAATGCTGGCGATGAGCCGGAGTGGCTTGAGGACGTAGAGGTGAGAGGGGACGGGCAGGAGTGCCTGCCGTACTTTCTCGGCTCACGCTTCCCGCCTTCAGGGTCCTGACATCCACATCGTAGAGCAGGCCCATCATCTTCTGGGAGAGCCAGACGTTTTCATCGGCATAAACCGCGTTCACGTCTCCCTTGCCGCTGGCGGCGACGAAAGTGAGGTATTCCGCAGCCGATGAACGGACGAGGGAAGCATCGGGTGGAACCTTGCTCTTTTTTACTGCTCATATGCGCTGAGGTCGAACATATCGCGCCCTTCGGCGCATGGGAGGGACATAGGCGAGACCTGAGTCAAGCTCAATGAGGAAGCTGGGCCGGCTCCGCCTTGGTCAACAGGGTGCCGATGTGGGGGGAAATAAAAATGCCAGGCGGGGGCCTGGCATTTTTTGGGGAAGAGGTTGGTTTTAACCGGGGTGGTTCATTAATGGTGCTGGAGGCGGTCGAGTTTGTGCTCGAGGGCGGCTTTGAGTTTTTCGGCGGCACCGTCGAGGGCGAAGGCGAGGGTTTCGGCTTTGTGGGTGACGGCGATGGGGGGGAGGCCTTGGAGGCGGGCTTCCATCATGCAGCGCTTGTCTTCAGGGCCGCTCTTTTGGCTGTTCTCGTCATTGAGGTGCACTTCGACGCGGGTGACGTGTTCGCTCACATGGCTGAGGGCGTCCGAGACGGTGGCCTCGGCCTGGGCGATGAAATCTTGATGGCCGGTGATGTGGTTGTCGGTATTGACTTGGATGATCATGGTATTTTTGGCGTGTTTATGCAGCCATCTATAATACGTCTGCCAAGAGCTTTTTGTGGGTGGGTTTTGTCCAATCCTGACTGTTCTCAAACCATCTCGGCCATGGTGCCGCGGGTGACGCCTAGCTGAGACTGTGCCTTCAGCTCGCGCCAGATGTCCTCGCCGCCGCGCCGGGAGGCGAGGAGGGACTGGTAGGTGTGGATGATGCGGAGGGACTCGTCCTGGGTCTGCTCCAGAAGCTCGACGCGGAAGTGGCGGAGGCCGGTCTGGACGAGGCCGTTGAAGTATTGGGCACCAGTCTGGGGGACGGCGTTGAAGAGGGTGTTGCGGCAGCCGACATCGGCCTTCAAGGGATGCTCCATGCCGACGCGGTCGCGCAGGCGGACTTTGTGCTTTTCACAGGGGCGGCCGCAGTTGGTGAAGTCGGTGCCTTCGGAGAGGAAGGCGGCGAAGGCGCAGTGCTCCATGTGAAACATGGGCATGTGCTGATGGAGGGTGATCTCGAACCAATGCGGCGGGGCGCTGTGGAGGAGGGCGAGGACCTGGTCGATGTTGAGATCGTAACTGATGGTTAGGCGCTCCAGGCCGGTCTGCTTGAGGAAACCGGCGGTGAGAGGATTGGCGACATTCAGGGAGAAATCTCCGGTGATGGGGAGGCCGAGGTCGCGGAAGTGGGCGATGGCGCCGAGGTTGCGGATGAGGACGCCGTGCGGCTCGGCACGGGTGATGAGCTTGAAGATGCCGGCCTCGCCGGATTTCTGGATGCGGGGGGTGGCGAGGTAGATGCGGGCGTCGCTGTGGGCGCGGACGTGTTTGACGGCATCGGCGTACTGGCGGACGTCTTCGAAGTCCACGTAGAGGTGGTGGATGCCGGCCTCCAGGGCGGCCTGGATCTGGGCGTGGTCGCGGCAGAGGATGTGGAGGGTGGGGGCGTCAGGGGCAGTTGATTCTTCTTGGGCCGGAAGAAGAGATTCGTAAGTGGCGGTGATGACAGGTCTGGGCTGGAGGGCCGGTTCTGTCGTCGCGGGTGGTTTCCACAGGCTGACGATGGAGCGGCGCATGCGGTTGAGCTCGCTGACGGGGAGGATCAAGTCGCCGTCAAGGTGGAGGTCCAGGGTGCCGAGTTCAAACGGGGTTCCGCCGAGGCGGCCTAACTGGTTTTGCAATGTCTCCAGGGTGAGCGGGCGTTGGAGGGCGGGGGCGAGGGGGATGGTGGAGGAGACGCTGGCGTCCTGGTCACGGATGCGGATGACGAGCGGCTCGCCTGCCTTGCCCGAGACGATGAGATGCAGCGGCTGCTTTTTGCGCAGGGGAATGTCCCCCTGGAAGGTCTGGCGGAGGCGCTGGTCCAGGGCCTGGTCGCCGGTTTTGAAGATGCGCATGCCGGGGACGATGAGGTCCGTGCGGAGGCGACCGTGCTGGAATTCGATCCAGTTGCCCTGCTGGCCGTAGATGCGGCCGCCCTGTTCGTTGTTAGTGTCCTGGAGGTTTTCGAAAACGACGCCGTCGCCGTTTTTGAGGTGGGTGGGATTTTCTTCCAGCTCCACGGCATCGCGGGCGACGGAGCGGACGACGCCGACGTAGTAGCCGCGTTTTTTGCCGTAGTACGCGCCGACGAGCTCCTGGTGGTTCACGCCATGCATCCAGCCGCTGTAGAGGCCTCGGGAAAAGGTCATCTCCAGCTCATAGCGGTCGTCCTCGGTGATGATGTCCGCGAGGTCCTTGTCGGCCAGGGCGGCATCTATGGCCTTGCGATACACGCGGGTGACGGCGGCGACGTATTCGGGTGTTTTGAGGCGGCCTTCGATTTTGAAACTGCGGATGCCGAGCTCGATGAGGCGCGGGATTTCCTGGACGGCGGCGAGGTCTTGCGGGCTGAGGAGGTAACGTTTGTCGCCGAGGTCCAGGTGCTCGCCGTCCACGATCATCTCATACGGCATGCGGCAGGCCTGGGCGCACTCGCCCCGGTTGGCGCTGCGGCGGCCGAGGGATTCGCTGGTGAGGCACTGGCCGCTGTAGGCGACGCAGAGGGCGCCGTGGACGAAAACCTCCAGGGGCACGTCCGGGTGGTCATTGGCCTGGAAGCGCTCCAGTTCGCGGAGGCTGAGCTCGCGGGCGAGGACGGCCTGGTCAATGCCGAGGGTGTTGGCCAGTTCCAGGCCCTCGGGTGAGGTGATGGTCATCTGGGTGCTGGCGTGGAGGCGCAGGCCAGGAGTGAGCGCCTTGACCATGCGGGCGAGGCCGAGGTCCTGGACGATGACGGCATCCACGCCGGCGGCTTCGAGCTCGCGGAGTTGGGTCTCGGCATCGGCCAGCTCGCTGGTGAAAATGAGGACGTTGAAGGCACAGTAGCCTTTGACTCCGTGGCTGTGGAGGAATTTCATCAGCTCCGGCAGGTCCTCAGCGGTGAAATTATCCGCGCGCATGCGGGCATTGAAGCGGGGCAGGCCGAAGAAGATGGCATCGGCACCGTTGGCAACGGCGGCACGGGCGCACTCCCAGTTCCCGGCGGGGGAGAGGAGTTCAGGCAGATGGAGGGGGCGGGGCATGGGGGGAATGACGAATGACGAATGCAGAATGACGAAGGATTTCGCGGAGCGGGGCCTGCGGAGGGGGGGAAATAGACAGGATGACAGAATTGGCAGGGTTTACAGGACGGGTCCTATTCGCTCGATGCTGCAAGACACCTTTAATTCAGAAGAGAGGTGTGCGAAAGCAGCTTTAAAGTGTTCATATGAACGCATTAATGAGACGCATTGTGAATTACTTTCGGAATTCTGAGATTGCACTTTGTAACCTTTCTCGTTACTAAGGTCATCTTAATTACTGGCAATTGTGGAATATCAATTGCTGTAAGCGAGAAACGTCATTGTAACTGTGATCACAACAGATGTTTGCCCAAACCGCCAGTCTTTTCTCGAATCCCTGGAATGCCGATGAATTCGCGGCAGGGAAGGAAGCGGGCAGGGAGGGTGAAAAGGGATGGGTTTCTAGAATTGTACAAACGTTTCAAGCGGGCGTCTGGCCGTGGTTTGGAACATCTGAAGATGCCATGGACGATCTGATGCCGCTGGGGAGGGGGACGCTGATTCAGCGTCCTGTGGGGGATGAAGCCGGTCTGGGCGGCGGGTCTGCGCCGGAGCCGGGCGGGGCGCGGGAGGTGCCTTTTTACCATCTGCCAGTGCTGCTGAATGAAGTGCTGGAGGTGCTGCAACCGGCCCCGGGAAAGCTGATTTTCGATGGCACCCTGGGCGGTGGCGGGCATACGGAGGCGCTGCTGCAACGTGGTGCCCGGGTGGTGGCCATGGACCAGGATGATGAGGCGCTGCGCCATGCGGGCGAGCGGCTGAAGGGCTATGCGGACCAGTTTTGCGCCCTGAAGGGGAATTTCCGCGACTTTCCCACGGTGCTGGGGGAGGCGGGAGTGACCGGTCTAGACGGTATGCTGATTGACATCGGCGTGAGCAGCCGGCACCTGGATGCGGCGGAGCGCGGGTTCTCCTTTAACAAGGACGGCCCGCTGGACATGCGCATGGACACGTCCGGACCCATCACGGCGGCGGACATTGTGAACACCTATGAGCAGGGCGCGCTGGAGCGGATCCTGTGGAAATACGGGGAGGAAAACCAGGCGCGGAAGATCGTGAAAGCGATCCTGGCAGAGCGGGCGAAGGGACCCATCAAAACGACGCTGCAACTGGCGGATCTGATTTCCAAGGTGTGCCCCAAATACAGCAAGAGGCATCCGGCCACGCTGACCTTCCAGGCGCTGCGGATCGAGACCAACCAGGAGCTGGCGGCGCTGGAGGACTTCCTGGCGGCTGCGCCCAAGTGGCTGAAGCCTGGTGGCCGCCTGGCGGTCATCAGTTTCCATTCGCTGGAAGACCGGGTGGTGAAGCATGCCTTTCACCGCCAGAGCCAGGTGTGGCTGGACCGGCCGGAGTGGCCGGAGCCGAAGCGCAATCCCGACTGCTTTTACCGCCTCATCTCGCGCAAGCCGATGGAGGCCACGGAGCTGGAACTGAGCCTAAACCCGCGCGCCCGCAGCGCCCGTCTGCGCGGTGTGGAACGCCTGCCCGCATGAAAAACAATCGCTATCGCAATTCCATCGGCCTGCCCGTTTTGACGGCGGTCCTGATCCTGTGCGGGGCCGGCCTGCTGGCGGCGCTCAGCGTGGTGGTGAACAAGAACCGCATCACGGCGCTGGCGGAGCAGCAGCGGCAGGTGGAGCAGGAAATGAAGCTGCTGAATTTTGAGATCGTTAGCCTGGAGCGGAAAGTGGACCTGCTGCTGGATGGTGCGCGTGTGCAGCCCATCCTGCAGGCCAAAGGAACCTGGCTGCAAAAGCTGAGCCCCGATGCCCGCGCCATCATCCATTTGAAACCCATTCCCACGGCGAAAACCGTGGCCCAGTCCACCGAGGCTGAACTGCCATGATGCCCACCCCCAACCAGTCCCAACTGCGCCGCGACCGTCCTCTCTGCCATCGCATGATGATGGTGACCTGCGGGCTCACCGTCTGCTTTTCCGTCGTCGTCTGGCGGCTGTACGATTTGCATTTGAAAAAAGGGCCGCAACTGGCCGAGGAAGCCTCGCGGAAGTTCCGTGAAGACCGCATCCTGCCTGCCCAGCGCGGGTCCATCAAGGATCATTCCGACCGTTACCTGGCCTATGATGAGGAGGTCTATGAACTGCGCACGGACCGGGTGCATTTGCACGATGTGCGCTCCATTTTGCCAAACCTGGCCCGCATTCAGGGGACCACCCAGAAGGAACTGAAGCGGACACTGGACGACAAGCAGATCCTGGCGGCTTATCATGCCCATGTGGCAGAAGCGCTCAGCGCCAAGCTGGGCGGCACGGCAGCGGAGATGCTGGAAAAGGTGACCTCGAAAAAGCAGGTCGAGGTGCTGACCCACAATATGAACGATGACCTGGCCAAAGAATGGCGGGAGCATCTGGAGAACCTCTTTGTCAAAGGTGTGTATGTGAAGCCGGCCGTGCGCCGCCACTATCCCACCGATGACCGTCTGGCGCTGATCATCGGAGGCACGGAGGAGGGCAAGGGCGGTGTCCAGGGCATCGAGCGGATTTATGAAGACACGCTGCGCGGAGTCTCCGGATCCGTCTGCGTGGAGCATGACAAGTATGGCCGGGAACTGCTGCTGTATCGCGGAGAGATCCAGGAGCCGGTGCATGGTAAGGATGTGCATCTGACCATTGACCTGCAAATGCAGGACGCGGTGGATGCCATTGTGGCGCAGGCCCAGGCGACCTATAAGCCCAACAAAATCATGGCGATTGTTACCGAAGTGGCCACCGGCTCCGTGTTGGCGATGAGCTTTCTTCCCGGCCATGACCGGAGCGAGCCCGGCAGCACCAACTGGAAAAACCTGACCATTTATGAGCCATATGAACCAGGTTCCACGTTCAAGGTGGTGGCCTTTACGGCAGCTCTGGACCAGCGGAAGACCAGCGCGGACGAGCGCTTTGACTGCCACTGGGGACTTTACACGGATCCTGGGCTGAATGTCTCCCTGAGGGACGTGACCAAGATGGGCACGGTGACAGCACGGGAGGCCTTTGCGAAGTCCAGCAACATCGCCACCTACAAGATCTTCAAGCGGGTGGGCCAGGACACCTATCTGGATTACGTGAAGCGTTTTGGCTTCGGCCAGAAAACCGGGATTGACCTGTCCGGGGAAAGCGCGGGGTACATCAATGACGGCCGCTGGTCCAACACCACGTATTCACGCTTTCCCATGGGCTACGAGGTGAATGTGACGCCGCTGCAGATGGCCATGGCCTACGGGGCGATCGCCAACGGCGGCATCCTGATGAAACCACGGATGGTGGACCGGATCGTGGCGGACGGCGGGCGGCAGGTCATCCAGGTGCCACCGGTGGCGGTGGCGCAGGTTTGCACCGGAAAGACGGCGGCGACGATGCGTGAGCTGCTGGCCGGCGTGGTGGAAACGGGCACGGGAACGCGTGCGCAGATTGAAGGCATCCCGGTGGCGGGGAAAACCGGCACGTCCCAGCGGTATGACCACGAGATGATCACCGGCAAGAATAAAGATGGAAGTCTGAAAAAGGGAGGCTATCGAAAAGACCAGTGGATCACTTCCTTTGCAGGCTTCGCCCCGGCGAATGACCCAAAAATTGTGTGTGTGGTCGTGCTGGACAATCCGAAGGCACCGGACCCCGCAGATATCGGCGGCGGAAAGGTCGCCGCTCCCATCTTTGCTGAAATCGTGGCCGAAACTCTCAAACAACTCTCCATCCGCCCTCAACGTCCTCTCGCCCTGAAAGGAGAATCTGAATGATCCTGCGTGATCTGATTCCCCATCTGGACAAACCGGCTGTCTCCGGCAGCCTGGACACCGTCATCAACGGCCTGACCTATGACTCCCGCACCGCCGGGCCGGGCATCGCTTTTGTGGCCCTGCGCGGCAAGACCTCCGACGGGCACGATTACATCCCCAAGGCCATCGAGTCTGGCGCGGCGGTGGTCATCTCTGAACAGGCCCCGCCGGATGACGTGAAGGTGCCCTGGGTGCACGTCAAATACAGCCGCATAGCCCTGGCTCAGGCCGCGGCTTTCCTGCATGGGGAGCCGGCGAAGAACCTGGCCATCGCCGCCGTCACCGGCACCAACGGCAAGACCACGACGGCCTTCCTGATGCATCATTTGCTGAATGCCGGGCAGAAGCGCTGCGGGCTGCTGAGCACCGTCATTTATGACCTGGGCGGTCAGCAGGTGCCCTCCACCCACACCACGCCAGAGTCCTTGGAAATCCAGGGCCTGCTGTCCCAGATGCGGGACAACGGCTGCCGGGCGGTCTCCATGGAGATCAGCTCCCACGCGCTGGATCAGCACCGGGTGCATGGCCTGCCCATCGCGGCCGGTGTCTTCACCAATCTGACCCAGGACCACCTGGACTACCATGGCAGCATGGAGGAGTACTATGCGGCCAAGGTGCGAATGTTTGAAATGATCGCGCGGCAGCCGAAAGGGGCCATGGTGATCAATGCGGATGACCTTTGGGGCCGCAAGCTCATCGCCCGCTATGAAGACACGGGCAAGGTCATCAAATTTGGTTATGGTGTGGGTTTTGACTATCGCGCGGTGAACGTGCGCTACGACCTCACCGGCACGACGTTTGAGCTGGAGGCCAAGGGCCGGACCTTCCTGGTGCGCACGCCGCTCATCGGTGACTTCAATGTCTATAACTCTCTCGGCGCACTGGCGGCGGTGCAGGCCATGGGACTGAATCTGCGGGAGACGGTGGCACTTTTGAAAAATGCCCCGCAGGTGCCCGGCAGGCTGGAGCGTGTGACGGAGGCCACGAGCAAGTTCCAAGTCTTTGTGGACTATGCCCACACGCCGGATGCGATCCAGAATGCGCTGAGCACCCTGCGCGCCCTGCGCCCGCGTCGCATCATCATTGTCTTTGGCTGCGGTGGCGGGCGTGACCGCTCCAAGCGCCCGCTGATGGCGGCCGCAGCGGAGGCTGGCAGCGATATTTGCGTGCTGACCAGCGACAATCCGCGCAACGACGATCCTCAGGTCATCATTGCCGATGCGGTGAAAGGTTTCACCCGTCCGAAGAACCACGTCATCATGGTGGACCGGCGGGAGGCGATCAAGATCGCTTTGGAAAATGCCCGTGGCGGAGACCTGGTGCTCATCGCTGGCAAGGGCCATGAGGACTATCAGGAGATCCAGGGCAAGAAGCATCCGTTTGATGACCGTCGTGTGGTGCGCCAGCTGATGATCCAGATCGCCGGCAACCGGGACGTGGAGCGTGCGGAAAAGCAGGCGGAACGGGAGATGCGCGACGCCGAGCGGAGGCGGCCCTACGACCGCTGAGATGAAAGCCATCGCCCTCCAGACCCTGGCTGATTTTGCCGAAGGCAGGCTGAGCGGCCCCCCATCTGCCGGTTCACGCCTGGTCACCCGCATCGTCACCGACTCCCGCAAGGTCGGGAAAGGGGATGTGTTTGTGGCCCTGGCCGGAGACAAATTTGATGCGCATGATTTCATCCCGCAGGTCATGGCCGCCGGGGCCGCTGCGGTATTGGTGAGCCGGACGGAGGCCGCCTGGAGCAGGGAGGCCTGCGCCGTCATCGAGGTAGTGGACACGCTGCTGGCGCTGCAATGCCTGGCGCGCTGCTACCGGGCCTGGCACCAGCCGCTGATCATTGGCCTAACCGGAAGTAATGGGAAAACATCCACCAAGGACCTGACCGCGCTGGTGATGGGCATCAAGGTGCAGACCCGCGCCACGCTGGGTAACTTGAACAACCACATCGGCCTGCCGCTGACGCTGCTGAGCCTGGAAGAAGGGGATGAATGTGGCGTGGTGGAAATGGGCATGAACCACCCGGGGGAGATCAAGACGCTGGTGGACATCGCCCTGCCGGATGCGGCCATCGTGACCAACGTGGGCATGGCGCACATCGAATATATGGGCAGCCAGGACGCCATTGGCTGGGAAAAGGCCACGCTGCCGTCCAATGTGCATGCCGAGGGCGTGGTGGTGCTGAATGCCAATGATCCCTACACGCCGCTCATCTCCCGCCACTGCCAGGCCACGGTCTTCACCGCCGGGACGGAAGCGGGAGATGTACGAGCGATTGACCTGCGGCCAGGGCCGGACGGCACCCATTTTAAACTCGATTTTGCTGGGGAGGTGGTGGAGACCTTTCTGCCGGTGATGGGCAGCCACATGGTGGGCAATGCCGCGCTGGCTGCCTGCATGGGATGGGCACACGGCATCCTGCCGGCGGACATCGCCGCCGCCCTGAGCAGTGCCCGGCTGACGGGCGGGCGCATGGAGACCAAGACCGTACAGGACATCCTGTTCATTGACGATTCCTACAATGCCAACCCGGACTCCATGAAAGCCGGTCTGGCCACACTGGCCTCCCTGAAGACGCCGGGAAAAAAGATCGCCGTGCTGGGGCGCATGGGGGAGCTGGGCATCCATGCGCGGACCGGGCATGAGGGCATCGGCCAGTTTGCCGCCGGGCTGAATCTCGCCGCCGTCTATACGGTGGGTGATGAAGCTGCCATCATCAGCGACGCCGCACGCGATGCGGGGCTCCGTGAAACCTTGAACTTTCCAGACCACGAAACCTGCGCAGCGCATTTGAAGAAATTGTTACAGCCAGGGGATGCGGTGCTCTTGAAAGGCAGCCGCTCAACGGGCATGGAAAAAGTTTTATCCCATTTTCAGAAGGCATGATTTACTGGCTCTACGAATTTCGCAACTGGCTCGAAGCTGCCGACTGGATCAGTGCAGATTCGGCGCTGTACAAGCTGCTGAACATCTTCCGCTACCATACCTTCAGGTCGGGAGGAGCCTTTGTGACGGCCTTTGTGCTTTCCTTGCTTTATGGAGAGCGCCTGATCCGCAAGCTCATCTCGTTGAAGATCGGCCAGCCCATCCGCACGGCGGAAGAAGTGGGCAGGCTCTATGAACTTCAGGGGAAAAAAGCGGGCACTCCTACCATGGGCGGCATCCTCATTTTGGGGGCCATCGTGGTCACGACGCTGATCTGGGCCAAATGGGACAACATCATGGTCTGGACCATCCTTTTTACCACGGTGGGTCTCGGCGCGCTGGGCTTTTGGGATGACTACCTGAAGATCAGCAAAAAGAACTCCAAAGGCGTCTCAGCACGCACCAAGCTGGTGTGGCAGACGTCTGTGGCCGTCCTGGCCGGTCTGCTGATGGCCTATGCGGTGCCACCGGATGAAGGCGTGACGCTTCGTGCCCTTTATGTGCCTTTTTTTAAAGAGGCCCTCATCACTGACATGGGCATCTTTTCGGTGCTGCTCTTCACCCTCATCATCGTTGGCAGTTCCAACGCAGTGAACCTGACGGACGGCCTGGACGGCCTGGCCACCGGCTGCTCGCTGACCACGGCTCTGGCCTATGCCGGGTTTGGGTATGTCTGCGGCAATGCCAAATATTCCGATTATCTCGGCGTGGCTCATCACACGATGGCCAATGAGCTGCCGATTGTGGCCATGGCCCTGGCGGGAGCCTGCGTGGGCTTTCTGTGGTTCAATGCCCATCCGGCGCGGATGTTCATGGGCGATACGGGTTCGCTGGCGCTGGGCGGCTGCATCGCCACGCTGGCCATCGGCTGCAAGCAGGAGATCGTCCTGGCGCTGGTGGGCGGCGTGTTTGTCATGGAGGCGATGAGCGTCATCATCCAGGTCTTCAGCTTTAAGACGAGGGGCAAGCGGGTGTTTCGCATGTCCCCCATTCATCATCATTTTGAACTGGGGGGCTGGCACGAGAATCAGGTCATTGTGAGATTTTGGGCGCTATCGCTTTTCTTTGCCCTACTTGGCCTAGCCACACTTAAACTTCGCTAAGTCCAAAATATTAATGATAGTTGATTAAATAATGGTAAACTGCTGACGTCTCATTAGAGCTACAAAAACCACCATTCTCTCCATGTCAAAATTTGCCGGTCAACACTTCGCCATCCTGGGAGCAGGACGCAGCGGCCTTGGGGCTGCCCGTCTGGCGCGCCTGCACGGGGCGGAGGTGACGGTGATGGATGAAGGCGGGCCGGAGAAAATCCAGGCAGCTCTGGACAAGCAGCATGCAGAAGGCTTCCGCACCCTTAGCGGCCAGGCCGTGCGGGAACTGGTGGTGAAGCCGGGGGACTTTGACTTGGTCATCCTCAGCCCAGGGCTGGATGCCGGATGGCCGCTGCCGAAAAAATTTACCGATGCCGGCGTGCCCCTGACAGGCGAGCTGGAATTTGCCTTTAACCTCACGGACATGGCGCTTGTGGGCATCACGGGGACCAATGGGAAAAGCACCTGCACGGAGCTCATCGCGCATCTTTTTAATGCCTGCGGAAAGAAGTCCGTGCCCTGCGGCAATCACGGCATGTCCTTGAGTGAAGTCGTGGCCAGTGGCGTATCTTATGATGTGTTGTCCCTGGAAATCAGCAGCTTCCAGCTGGAGACCATCCAGAACTACCGGGCCAAGGCCAGCCTGTGGCTGAACTTCGCCCCCGACCACCTGGATCGCTATCCCGGCATGGAAGAATATTATGCCGCCAAGGCGCGCATCTTTGAAAACGTCACGGCAGACGATGTGGCCATCGTGCGTGCGGGTGAGACGGTGGATACCGGGAATGCCCGGCGCATGACCTTTTCCGCCTATGGCGAAGAGGCAGACTGGACCTATGAAGGCGGGCGCATCCACGCCAAACCGGAAGGAGTGACTTTTGATGTAAAGTCCGGCCTGCGGGGCCGGCACAACATGGAAAACGTGATGGCGGCCATGATGGCCTGCCAGGTTCACGGGCTGACGCTGGCGGAAATGCGCCCGGCGCTGCAAAGTTACCAGGTCCCGGCGCATCGCTGTGAACTGGTGCGCGTGCTCAATGGTCGCGAATTCATCAACGACTCCAAGGCAACAAACCTGCATGCCCTGGAAGCCTGCATCGGCTCCATGGAACGGCCCATCGTGCTGATCGCCGGCGGCAAGGACAAAGGACTGGATTACAGCCCGCTGCGCAGCTCTCTCAACGGCCAGGTGCGGGCGATGGTGTGCATCGGTGAGATCGCCCATTCCCTGAAAACCATGTTTGAAGACCTGCTGCCCTGCCAAACGGCGGCAGACATGGCGGATGCGGTGCAGCAGGCCGCGCAGATCTCCCAGCCGGGGGACAGCATCATCCTCAGCCCCGGCACCTCCTCCTTTGATATGTACACCGGCTATGGACAGCGCGGCGAAGCCTTTCGCAGCGCCGTCCTGTCCCTCAACTGATCCGTCTTCCGCAACATCCCGAACATCATGAGCACCAAGAAGAAAGACAAACTCCTGCTCAACCTCCTGGAGGGTGAGCGCTACAAACACCGAGTAGCCATGGTCACTGACGAAGGTGCCTTTAACCAGCATGAGCCGAATTCCAACATGGCGCGCATGTTTGTGGTCATGCTGCTCATCCATGTCGTGGTCATCGGCGGCATCATTGTCTATGATTTCATGAACGGCGAGGAAGCACCGACGACGGCCCTGGCGGAAAATTATGACCAGCGTCCTGCCTCCACCATGCCTGCGGCCCCCGTGGGCCTGGGGCTGGATGACAGCCTGTCGCTGGAGGAATACTCCACCTATGAATGGAAATCCGGCGACTCAATCCCCCTGGTGGCCAGAAAGCTGGAAGTCTCCGAAGCGGCCCTGATCAAGATCAACAATCTTCAGGGCCGGCAGATCAATACCAACGACGTCATCCTTTATCCGAAGCGGCCGGTGAAGAAAGCCGTGGGCATCAGCGTGGCCGGAACGAATGGCGAACTGGCCAAATCGGCAACTCCTCAGGACACCATCGGTGCGGCGGAGGTGCCCATGAACCTGGCCGTGCCTGAGGAGGAGCCTGCCTTCAGCTTTACCGCCACCATTGAGGACCAGCTCACCCCGGTGCCGACCGTGGGCCCGGGCACGGTGGTCCAGGACAGCCCGCCTGTCGCCGCAGCCCCTGCTGAAGCCTCCGGCATGGCGGTGCTGGTGGAATTGCCCGAAGGCAACCACACCGCAAGGATGGAAGAAGCCCCTCCTGCGCCTGCACCACCTGCCCCGCAGCCGCTGGCCGTGAAAGAGGAGGAGAAACCGGTGATCAAAGCGATCCCCTACACTCCGCCCGCTGCTGCCAAGGAACTGCCGCCCGTGCAGAAAGCACCGGTGAAGAAAGTGGCTGAAGCGCCCCCGGCACCCATCAAAAAAGCGCCTGTAAAGCCTGCGGCCCCATCCATGGGCACGCATGTGGTGCAGTCTGGCGAGACGATGTACCGCATCGCCACCAAGCATGGCATCTCCGTGGCCGCCCTCCAGGCCGCCAACAAGAATGCCAAACCTGAATCACTGCAGATCGGCATGAAGCTGGCCATTCCCCGCAAATAAGGAGGTCCGGTTGAATCGCGAATGAGGTGAATCCCGGACCGCACCGCACCGTCCCGAAAATCCAGAACGCTCCCGCGCATGGCCAAACGCTCCGTCCTTATCCTGTTGCTTGCCGTGGCCCTGCTGACGGGCCTGGGCATCACCATGCTGGCCAGCACCAGCTATTACACCCGTGAAGGGGGCGGGGAGGATTACATGACCTTGTGGCGGCAGTGCACCTGGGTGGGCATTTCCATGGGGGCCTGTGTGGTGATGGCGCTGGTGGATTATAATGTCTGGTTCCGCTGGCGCTGGTGGCTGCTGGGGGCGGCGTCATTTGGGCTGCTGCTGTGTTATGAATGGTATGTGGCGCAGGCCCTGGGCTACAAGCCCATGATCGCCGCCCGCGTCAACGGTGCCGCACGCTGGATCGGCCAGGGAAGCGTGAGGATCCAGCCTTCGGAATTTGCCAAGCTGGTGCTCATTATTGCGCTGGCAGGCTGGTTTGCCAGTCATGAGAACCTGGAACGGACCTTCAAGCACGGACTTCTCATTCCGGGGCTGATCCTGGGCCTCATCGTCGCCCTCATCGGCGGAGAGGTGGATCTGGGCAATGCGTCCGTTTCAGCAGCGGTCGGCGCGGGCATCATGTTCGTGGCCGGCACACGCTTCCGTTTCCTGGCCATCATTGGTGGCACGGCGCTGGCCGCCCTGTGGGCTGGGATCAAGCTGGCTCCCAACCGCTTCGAGCGCGTGATGATCATCTTTGACCTGGAAAAGCACAAAGAAACCATGGGCCTGCAGCAGTGGATCTCCAAGCTGGCCTTTGGCTCCGGCGGGCTGGAAGGACGCGGCCTTGGGGAAGGGCGCATGAAACTGTCCTACCTGCCTGAGGCGCACACGGACTTCATTTTCCCCATGGTGGGAGAGGAACTGGGCTTCTGGGGAGTCACCGGCACCGTCGCGGTTTTCATCATGCTCACCTTCGCAGGCATGTGCATCGCCTCCTATGCGCCGAACCGGTTTGGCAAGCTGCTGGGATTTGGATTAACTTTTCTCCTGGCCCTCGAAGCGCTCTTGAACATGGGCGTAACCACTGCTTTGCTCCCCAACAAGGGACTGCCGCTCCCCTTCGTCTCGTACGGGGGGTCGAGCCTCCTGGCCGCCATGATGGCGGTAGGGGTCCTGGTCAATATCCACCGCCAGGGCGTTCATCTGACCTGGGATCAGCTCCCCGTGATCCGCAGAAAGCGCCGCTGGACACCCCAGCTTTGAAATTTCGTGAAATCCAAATCCAAAAAGTCCATCCATGTGCTCATCGCCTGTGGAGGCACAGGCGGGCACCTGTTTCCCGGCATTGCCGTCGGTGAAGTGCTCTCCGCACGCGGTCATCAGGTGACCCTGCTCATCAGCGAGAAGAAGATTGATTCCATCGCCGCGTCCGGGCACAAGGACCTGCATTTTGAGAAAATGCCCTTTCTGGCCATGCCGAAACCCTGGTCGCCCAAGATGATCAGTTTCCTGGCGGGCCTGTGGAAAGGCATGTCGAAGTGCCGAAAAATGATCCGCGAAAAAGACGTCAGCGTGGTGCTGGGCATGGGCGGCTTCACCTCCTTTGCGCCGTTGTTCGCGGGTAAAAAAGAAAAGCGCCGCACCTTCATTCACGAAAGCAATGCCATTCCCGGCAAAGCCAACAAACTGAACGCCCGGTATGCGGATACCGTGCTCTGCGGCCTGGACGCCTGCGAGGAGTTTTTTGCCCCGCATTCAGATGTGCGGGTGGTGGGCACGCCTGTCCGCAGTTCCATGCGCACGGCTTCCAAAGAGGATCCCTGGGAGTTTTTCAAGCTGGACAAGACCAAGAAGACTCTGCTCATCATGGGCGGCAGCCAGGGCGCACGCGGCGTGAACCGCGTCGTCGGCATGGCCCTGGAGCAGTTTGAGAGAATGGGCATCCAGGTCCTCCACATCGCCGGTCCCACCGACTACGAAGAGGTACGGGATGTGTACGCCAAAAATCCCACCCTCCCCCAGCATGTGGCCGCCTTCTGCCACCGCATGGACCTGGCCTACCGCGTGGCCGACCTGGCCATCGCCCGCAGCGGCGCCTCCTCCATGTCTGAGCTCGCCTACTTCGGCGTGCCCAGCCTGCTCGTCCCTTATCCCTTCGCTGCGGATGACCACCAGACCCGCAACGCCGAAGTCTTCTCCAAAGCCGGTGCCGCCCGCCTGCTGACCGAGAAAGAACTGAATGCCGACATCCTCGCCGATGTCGTGCGCGAGATCCTGCTCAACCCAAAAAAGACCGACGAAATGAAACGCGCCGTCAGCAAGCTGGCGGTGCGCAACTCGGCGGAAAAGATCGCGGATTTGATTGTGAAGGAGGGGTGAGGGGAGATAGCTTGTGCCCGGTCCATCACCGCCTTTGAAGTTCAAGCCTATAGTGCGCGATTGATCCCATAATTTGGGTGCCTTCTGTCGTGTCTGAGGACAAGAAGATAAATGGCTTCTTCATTTACCTCATACAGCAAGTGATACGGAAACTTGCGAAAATTGGCTCTGCGCAAGCCACATGAATCATAGTGCTGGCTTCGGGGATTTCTCTCCACAGTGGCCAAAACCCAATCCAACTCACTCCAGAAGGCAGAAAGAAGCCTCTCCGAAATTTCCCCGTAGTGCGCGGTGGCATCACGGATGTCTTCGGCAAGTTTTGGATGGCGGATGGTCTGCATCTGCTACTGACGTCCGCAGGCCTTCCAAAACTCGCCTTCAGAGAGTCCTCTAACCCGGCCTGACTTAAGATCGTCAAGGCGCTGCAAGGCCTCCTCATCGCTCACGTAGCGCGGACTTGGGTCAAGATCCTCAAGGAGCGCAGAGACCAGTTCGGCACGATCCCGCAGATCAAGCCTGGACGCCTCCTGAATTAACTCTGCGACGTGTGACATGCAGGGAATGTAGCGTAAATCAGGGGGCGTTCCAGTTCAGATTTTCAGCCGAGATAACCCGATCACATTCCATCCGAGAACGGGCGGCCAGGCGGTCTGCAGGGGCTGGAATGTCAGGGCTTACGCATGAAATGAGATCACCGTTTTAAGGAGTGCCTTAAGTTACAGGATTTACACGATTAACAGGATGAACAGGATTTTTTCAGATCCTGTCAATCATGTTCATCTTGTGAATCCTGTAGAAACGGGTGCCCCATTTTTCATGCGCAAGCCCTGCTGGAATGTCCTGAGGAGTGACTCCGTCGTTGCACCTCCTGCCTTCCTTGCTATCCAAAGGAGTATTCCCAGATGACACAATTCTTCGAAATCCTCGGCCAGTTTGACCACGAAAGCGATTGCCAGAAGCTGCTTTACGCTCCGCTCCCCCAGAAGCTCACGTTCCGGGAGACGACGGTGTACAAAGTGGACTTTGAGGGCGATGTGACGGCGCTGGAGGCCTTTGTCCGCCAGGTGCTGCTGGACCCCATCAGCCAGACACTGCGGAATGGGGAGACGGGGGCGTTTGACAAGGCGGCCTTCACCCTGGAATACGGCATGAAGGGCGGGGCGCTGGACCTGGAGAAGGAGATGATCCTGAACTACTACCGGGCGCTGGAAAATCCCGACTTCGAGATCACCAAATTGACCCTGCGCAAGCGCGTCTATGTCTTTGGTGACAAGGCGGATTCCAAACCTTTCGTCCGCGACATCTGCAACCCCGCCATCCACACCTGGGAAGTGCGGCAGGCTGCCTGAGGCATCGCCCCACCACACCATGCTGCGATTTAACCTTTTCGGTTTCCCTATCGTCATTCACTGGGTCTTCTGGCTGACGATGGCCATGTTGGGCGGCGGCTTCCAGGCCAATACGCCGGAGGCCATGCAGCGGGTATTGGTCTGGGTGGTGGCTGGGTTTCTGTCCATCCTCATCCATGAACTGGGCCATGCCACTGTGATGCGGCATTTTGGGGCGCAGCAGGTGCACATTGTCCTGCATGGATTCGGCGGGTATGCGCAGGGGCAGAGGCGCTTCCAGCGGCAGCAGGATTTCTTTGTGAGTGCGGCGGGGCCGTTCTTTCAGATCGCTGCCGGAGTGGCTGTCTGGTGGCTCATGGATGCGTGGCGGCCTGAGGCCCGGCTGGGTGTGTATTTCATGAGTTCTTTTGTGACCGTCAGCCTGATCTGGGCGGTCTTGAACCTTTTTCCCATCATTCCGCTGGATGGCGGCCACATCATGCAGGCCATCCTGGGGCCGCGCCAGCAGCGGACCGCGCTGCGCATCAGCATGATCTGCGCGCTGGGGTTTGGCCTTTATGCCATCACGGTCGGCCAGATTTTCATTGTGATCTTCTTTGCCATGTTCGCCTATAACAACTGGAAGCAGCTCAAAGGCGAGGCCCCCACGATGATGCCCTGAGCATCGCTGCCAGGGATACGAGACATGCGAGGCAAAAAAAACGCCGTGACCTGGAGGCCACGGCGTCTTTCTTTTTTTGATTCAAAGATGGTTAGGGCAGCTTGCGTACCCAGATGTTGCGCAGGCGGATCGGAGGATTGTTCTTGTGATCCTGCAGGCGTAGCGGTGCGGTGGCCGGGAAGGAGCCGGTGTAGTCGGTGATGTTCTTGTGCTTGGTGGGGCCCATGATCTTCGTGTGGACCTGCACGCAGACGCCGTTCACAAAGGTGGTCACGTAGGCCGGCTCGATCACTTTGTCGCCGTCCAGTTTTGGCGCGGTGAAGACGATGTCATAGGTCTGCCACTCGCCAGGCTTTTTCACGGCATTGACGAGAGGAGGCGTCTGTCCGTAGATGCAGCCGGTCATGCCGTCGGCATAGGTGGGGTTTTCATAGGTGTCCAGCATCTGGCACTCGTAGCGGTCCATGAAGAACACGCCGCCGTTGCCCTTTTTCTGGGAGTTGCCTGCGGTGTGCGGCTCGCTCTTCCACTCGATGTGGAACTGGCAGCTGGCAAATTCTTCCTTGGTCCAGGAATCGCCTCCGTCCACGACGAGCTCGCCGTTGTCAATTTTCCAGGCGCAAGGGCCCAGTTCCGCCGTCGGTTTGCCCTCGGCATTTTTGACCTTGGAAACAAAGGCGTCTGCATTCGTGCCGTCGAAAAGGATGATGGCATCGGCCGGGGCATCGCCCAGCTTTTTGCCAGGAGCGACGTATTCCGGCCGCGGGCGGTCGATGTCATGGACCTTCCACTGGGTGCCTGGAATGACAGGCGTGTCCGAGTAGCCGATGGGCGACGGAGCATCCGGTGCCGGTTTGTCAGCAGACAGAAGAGGGCCGGCCAGGGCCAGCAGGAGAGCAGGGGTGAGGTAATATTTCATGATGAATCAGGGAAGACGAAACGAGCACGCCCCGGCCATGTTGCAAGAGCCGCTTGAGAAAGAAGCAAAAAGCGTTTGCGGATGCTGCGAGCTGAGGCATACTGACCTCCCAACAAACCGCGGGGTGGAGCAGCCCGGTAGCTCGTCAGGCTCATAACCTGAAGGTCACAGGTTCAAATCCTGTCCCCGCTACCAAATGAAGGCCGTGCAGCAATGCACGGCCTTCACCTTTTTTGAGTTGAGCGCCTGTCACGGCAGCAAAGTCAGGCTCATAATCCGCTAGCGGGATTGCAGGTTCAAATCCTGTCCCCGCTACCCAATAAAGGCGTTGCAGGAATGTGCCGCTTGTACCCTTTTTGAAGTCTTTAGCTTGTAGAGATTTCCAAAAGGTTGTCTGAACTCTTCTCCAAAATCTTGCTTCTAGAAGGCTGGAATTTGGGTTCGGAGGACCGCATTTATGCGGGGATTGGGGGGCTTTGCTGCTTCAAAGATTCCGCTTAAAAGCGGTACTCCGAACGCCAGAATGTTGAATCCAGACTCCTCGGAAAGCCAATCATTGTCCGTGACGGACCAGGAACTCACACGATTCCCCGTCATTAACTGTTGGAATCACCGGCAGTTCGCGCGTTGCTCTGCGACGCAACGAGAGAGGCCAATGCCGCATGATTAACGCGCCTTAAAAGGCGCGGCCAATTGACGCGAAATCGTATCACCTCCTGATGATCTCTCGCACTCGCGATTTGAGGGTGATCAGGTCGTTTGCAAAACTGGTTTCTTTTTGGGCGGTTTCGATGGCTTGCCGGATTTCTTCGCCGGGAATGTCCGGGAATTCGGCTTCGAGAGATTCGCCTAAAGTCAGGACTTCAATGGGTTGGGCGGGAACGTCGAAGACGGGGGAATCAGACGGGTGCTGGGCATTGGTGCTCATGCAATGAAATCGCACCCGCGGGGCGGACTGGTCTTCTCCGCTCCTGGTCAGGGTGGAGGAGGGGAGGCGGGCAGGGCTGGGCTGGAGTTGCATTTGGGCAAAGGGGCCGAGCTTGCCGCCGGCCATGGTGGCGGTCATCTGCCTGCGCATGTAAGGGAGGGTGTGAAGAATGGGAAAGGCGAGGTCGCGCAGCCATCCGAGAGGCAGGAGGCCGGACTGGAAAAACGGCGTGGTCCAGCGGGTGGCGAACTGATAAAAACGGAGGTGCCGCCTACGCGTGGCGGAATACTGGGCCAGGGCCGCGGGCAACGGATGCTCCGTGAGGGCATCTCCCAGTGCGGCGGCATCCATGAGGGCCAGGTTCACGCCCTGGCCAAGCTGCGGGCTGAGCGCATGCGCGGCATCCCCCAGCATCACCACCCGCTCCCCATGCCACTGGCGCATCACCACATCGGAGTAGGCTGCGGCGGCCATCTGGTCATGGGATTCGATCTGCTGCAAAAAAGCCTCTGCCTGCGGTGCCAGGAAAAGGACCTGCCTTTTCCACTTTTCCAGGGGCTGGGTTCTCCATTCAGGAATCGCATCCAGACGGAGGCTCCAAAACAGGCTCAAAAGGTCATCCCGAGTGCCGGTGGGCAGGTAGCCGTTGAGCTGACGAGTGCCGCTCACGGACTGCCAGAGAACGTGCGGATCAAACTCCGGTGTGCGAAGGCCGATGAACCACAGGGCACCCCACGGATAGCGGCTGACACGCGCGGGCACGCCGCTCTGTGCACGCAGGGAGGAGCTGGCGCCATCGCAGATCAGCAGCAGATCATACGGGCCGTGGCGGTGACCATGGGCGTCTTGAAGGAGGGGGCGGCCGGTGCTGTCGCGCGTCAGTTTTTCCAGGGGCGTTCCCCAATGAATGGTCGCCCCGGCGGCCTGCATGGCCCTGACAAGTATTTCCAGCAGGGTGGCCCGGTGGGTACCTGCGCCGGAAAGTCCCGGACCCAGCTCTTGATAAGAGGTCAAGCAGCACCCGCCCGCCGGTGGTGCGGCAATACAGTTTGGAAACCTCCGCCGTGTGCGGCAGCAGCTCATCTAGGAGCCCCAGGCGTTGCAGCACGGCCAGGCCCGTGGGTTGGAGGAGGAAACCGGCCCCCACGGGCAGCCTCTGCGCGGCGCGCTCAAACAGGGTCACATCATGCCCGGCACGGGCCAGGAAGATGGCTGCTGCCGGGCCTGCGGTTCCGCATCCTGAGATCGCGATGCGTAGAGAGGGGCTGGCCATGCTTCAAGTGCACGATGAGGCTGACCTGGGGCTTGTCAAAGCCGGCCACGAAGAACGGATCCGCCTTACTCCACCTTCACTTTGACGCCGATGCTTTTGTAGCCCTCCACGATCTCGCTGGCGATCTTTGCATAGGGGCGTTCTTCGAGGAGGATGGGGAGATGTTTGAATACAGCCTCGCCGCGCATGGCGGGGGGCTTCATGTCGCGGGGATAGGTGAAGCGGCCGCCGTCCATGCGTTTGACACGGGGATCGTCAAAGAAGGCCCGCATGGCGGCGACCTCTCCGTGCACGGCATCCATGTAACGGATGAAGCGGGTGCCCTTGGCATCGCCGTCCAGGTGGCTGAAAAAATACACCAGGAGCTGCGAGCGGTGGTACATGATGCGCATCTGCTCCGGCGTGCTGCAGGCTTCCATCCACTTGTCGCGCGACATGGTCATGTGGGTTTCCAGGCTGCCGATCTCCGCTGGAAAACCTTCCTGCTTCTCCCAGTGGGTGATGTCCTCTTTCATGGCGTTTTTGTGGGCGTCTGCGCGGAAGGTGCCGGCGTTCAGTGGCAGCATTTCCGTGTATTCGGCCGTGCCTTCGATGACCCAGGTGGGCAGGAAGCCCAGGTATTCATCCATGAGCTGGTGGGTGATTTCGTGCACCAGGGTGCCATTGCTGTAGCCGTCGTTTTTGAAGTAGGTCTGCCCGCGCTTTTCCAGGCCCAGGCTGGGGAAGGGGATCTTGAAAATCTTGTCCCCGCTGCTATAAACGCCGCCGGAATTTTCAGGACCACCGGCATCAAAGTAATCCTGGCGCGACTCATAGAGGGCGGCCAGGAAGCGGGGCCTGCCATCCGGCGGATGGCAGACGATGCCCCAGGGCAGGGCCTCCACCAGGGCGCGGGTGGCCTCAAACGTGCGCGCCACTTCCTTCATCACACTGGCCGCCAGCTTGGCCTGGGACTGGAATTCGAACGCCTCCGACTGGTACACATATTTCCTTTCAGCCACGCTTTCATGGACCGCTTTGATCTCCAGGGACCGGGCGGAGACCTCCACTTTTCCCGGCCAGGTACGTTTTTCCATGGGCAGTCGCTTCGGGTCCGCAAGGGCAGCCGGTGCAGGGGCGGAGGCAGGGGCTGCCCCCTGAGCCTTGACGAATGCCTGGTCCTCTGCGCTCAGGCGCGCCAGGGGGAAGGGGACGGTGTTTCCTGCGGGCAGTTTCAGCATCACGCTGTCCCCCTGCACCCCCGCGTATTCCGCCTCCACCTTCCGGCCGGTATCATCCGTCCAGGCGCGCGATGCCGCGTGTCCCGCCAATGGCAGGCAGCACAAAGTGACGAGGCACAGACAAAGTATCGTTTTTTGCATGATCAGCGTAGGTTTATCATGAAGCCCCTTAAAGACGCAAGGCATGTGTACAAACTATCGCTGGCACGGGCGTCGCTTCTCTTTAAAAAGCACGCAACATGGCCCCCACCCCTCCGCACGTTTTTGAGCAGCCCGCTCCCGCCTTTGATGTCTCCCAGGTCGAAACTCCCGCCTATGTGGTGGACCTGGGGCTGCTGAAAAGGAACCTGGAAAAGCTGGCGGATGTGCAGGAGCGCTCCGGCGCCCGCATCCTCCTGGCGCTGAAGGGTTTTTCCATGTTTTCCACCTTTCCTCTGGTGCGCCAGTACCTTCATGGTTGCTGTGCCAGCGGCATCCATGAGGCGATGCTGGCCCATGAGGAATTTGGCAAGGAGCTGCATGTGTATGCCCCTGCTTTCAAGGATGCGGAAATGGACGCGCTGATCCCCATCGCCCATCATCTCAGTTTCAATTCCCCCGCCCAGTGGCAGCGCTTCCGCCCCCGGCTGGAGGCCGCGCGTGCCGCCGGTCTGCATGTGCCGAGCCCCGGGATCCGCGTGAATCCTGAGCATAGCGAGGTGGAGTGCAGCCTCTACGATCCCTGCTCCCCCGGCTGCCGCCTCGGCACCCGTTCCATTCACCTTGAGGATACCGACCTTACCGGCCTTGAAGGCCTGCATTTTCACGCCCTTTGTGAGCAGGATTCCGATGTCCTGGAGCGCACCTTGGCCGCTGTGGAAAAGCGCTTTCCCAAACTCCTCGCCCAGGCCAAGTGGGTGAACATGGGCGGTGGCCACCACATCACCCGCAACGACTACGACGTCGAGCGCCTGGTCCGCGTCATCCGCAGCTTCCGCGAGCGCTGGGGCAAGGAAGTCTATCTGGAGCCTGGGGAAGCCATCGCGCTGAACACCGGCTACCTCATCGCCGAGGTTCAGGACATCGTGCCCACCGACATCCCCACCGCCATCCTGGACACCTCCGCCACCGCCCACATGCCGGATACCCTGGAGATGCCCTATCGCCCGCACGTCATCGGCAGCGACCTGCCCGGCGTCCTCCCCCACACCTACCGCCTGGGTGGCCTCACCTGCCTGGCCGGGGACGTGATCAATGAGTACAGCTTTCCGCAACCCTTGCAGTTAGGCCAAAAGCTCGTCTTCACCGACATGGCCCATTACACCATGGTGAAAACAAGCACCTTCAACGGCGTGCCGCACCCGGACATTGATTTGTACGATCCTGCCACGGGCGAGGTTCGCATTGTACGCCATTTCGGATATGAGGATTTTAAGAGGAAGCTTTCGTGAGGGGTGGAGAAATCCTCGTGGCTGCTAATCGTGTGGTGTATTTGAGATTGAAGTCAATTCTGGAAGCCTTCATCGTGTGGCGATGATGAGAGCTTTTCACCTCTGCACTGCCCTGCTTGCCAATGCGGTGCTCGTTCTCGGAGCGATGGCATCGGGCGAAAAAAGTGGGGCAACTCCTATCTGCCTGACGGCAAACGACCTGTCCATTGCGACAGGCCAGCCCTCGCTGAAACTCATGGCCGGCGGCTCCGTGCAGATCCCCATTTGGTCCTTGTCAGGAGGCACTGCAGGGCAGTCGGTTGCGGGCCTTGTGGCCGGTCTTCCCGGCGATTGCGCCGCTGTGAAGGTGGAGATCGTGGTGATAAACACAGAGACGCCGGCGGAGCCCGGGTTGGAGGATGTTTACCGGGTTCATCTCACGCAGATGGTGGAGGATGCACCCTTCACTACCCGTTACTATCTGGGCACCCCCGTGCGAACCCGGCTTCCCGCCACTCGATTTTGCACCCGGACCATCGTTTTGGAGTCCTGCTACGAGACAGTCCCGAATGCGCCTCTGTGGATTCGTATCCAGCGCGAACCTGGGGATCCTGCCGACACGTTCACTAGGCCCACGGGCCTGGCTGCGGTCAAAGTGACACCCTTGGATGCCCCGCAGAAGCCACAGGTGGTGCAAGATACGAAAGGCTACAACTCGTGGCCGATGATGCAGGCCATCGGGGACAAGCTGGTCTGCGTGTACAGCCGGGGTCAAGGACACACGGTCGGTGAAGACGCCCGCGCCGTTTACTCCCGAACATCCGTGGACGGTGGAAAAACCTGGACGGCCGAAACTGTGGTCGCCAACACGCCACATTACGGTGAGGTCCCGGTCGGCAAGGGGCTGGACTCCTCCGGGCAGATGTTGCTCTGGATACGCCGTGTCGGGAAGGAATGGCAGCACGATCTTTACCGCAGTACGGATGGAGTGAAGTTCGTCCTTGTGGCGACGCCTCCACTTCCCGTGAAGCCGGTACAGATCACCGATATCTTTGAGGTTCCCACCGTCGGACTCATGGCTTTGTGGTTTGGCGGAAGCTACAAGGAAGAGGAAGGTCACTCCTGGGGCACACTGACCAGCCGCGACAACGGTGCCACCTGGCACCAGATCACCATCGAGTCCGATCTGCTCAAAGCGCAGTGGCCCACCGAGCCTGCCGCCGTATATCTCGGTGATGGAAAAATTCTTGCCATTGCGCGGACAGAACTGGCCGTCAATACCACGGAGCGGGCGCAATTCCAGATGGTGTCCACCGATTATGGCGCAACCTGGACACGTCATCGAACCAACATTGGCGATGTGACCAACTCCACTCCCAGCCTCATCCTTGATGCCGGGACAGGCTTGCTGAGCAACTATTATTATCAGCGCGGCAAAGGCGCCCTTCGTCGCCGGGTGGTTGACGCTGGCCGCATCTTCAACAGTCCGCTTCGCTGGCCTGCTTCAGAAGTTGTGGCTGAAGGCAGCCAGGTTAAGTTTGATGCCGGTAATGTGAACGCCACCGCGATCAAGGGCACCCACTACCTCTCATTCTACTCCGGCAAAGCTCCGGATACTGCGGTCCTGGTCTCGGAACTTCCGGCCCCCAGCCATTAAGACGACCGCATAGTCCAACTGCTTTCGCAGCCGGTCACGACGTAGCTGCGCTCGCCAGAGCGTGGGGTTTGCCGCCCTTCACGCCTCCATCCCCAGCTTCCCCAGCACCCCCTTCAGCTCCTCCGGCAGCGGGGCTTCCACCTGCAGGTGCTGGCCGCTGGCGGGGTGTTTCATCGTCAGCCGCTGCGCATGCAGAAACAGCCGTTTCAATCCCAGGTCTTTTTTTAACTTCCGGTTCAGCTCGAAGTGGCCATAGACGTCATCGCCTAACAAATGATGCTGGCGGGAAGAGGCCTGCACGCGGATCTGGTGGGTCTTGCCGGTGATGAGGTCCAGCCTGACCAGGGAGACCCGCTCGCCAGCGTGGTGCGCCAATGTTTGGAAATCCAGCTCGGCATTGGGCGGACGGCCTTTCACCACCCCTGTGCGCACCCGGCCCTTTTCGCGGGAGGTGGCCAGGTGGTCCAGCCATGTGCCTTCTTTGCCGGGATTTCCCCGCAGCAGGGCCAGGTATTCTTTCTGTACGGCATCCTCCTCAAACATGGTCCGGCACTTCATGGCGGTCTTTTCATCCAGCGCCCCCAGCAGCACGCCGGAGGTGTCCTGATCCAGGCGGTGGATCAGCCACACCTTGCCGCCGGGTCCGTCGAAGCACTGGTTTTCCAGGTCATAGCGGCCTTCAAAAGCGGCCTTCTCCGTGCCCCGGTTCGTGTTCGGGTGGGAGAGCACGCCGGCCGGTTTGTTCACGATCACGACAAAACGGTCGCGGTGTAAAACGGGACAGGTGGTCAGGGCGGGCGTCTCAGCCGGAGTCATGGTCCACCGTTGGCAAGAACGGCCGGTTTGTCACGCAACTCTCCGTTTTCACCCAGCAGCAGGTATCTAAGAGGCTTGTTTTTGCGGATGAAAATCACCGTAAGTGCGCAAACCAGACAGGTTAGCAGCGCAATGAAAGTCCTGGATGCAAGACTGTAAGGCACCAAGCTCAGGCCCAGCCTGCTGGCAGCTACTTCCACCGTTTCAATGAGTGCATGGTGCGAAAGATAGATGCCATAGGTTGAAGTGACAACAGCCACCACTGATGCTGGCAATCTCCGGATGGAAGGAAGGCTCAGCAAAAGCATCGTCACTCCAAAACCCGCCAAAGCCTTCTGCCCGCCCTCCATCCACGGGGGCAGAATTTCGAAGGCCGGACCTGCCGCTAGTACTATCACGGTAAGGTAATAGCACAAGCTCTCAGGCCATCTGACTTGGCCCCGGCCCATTCGCCAATGCACAACCGCCGCCAAGCCTGCGTACAGCAGGCTATCATGTAGAGCCGACTCGAACATCAGATACGCCCGCGACATCCCCAAAAGCCCGAAGCCAGCCGCTGAAATGAGGAATATGAGCCCTGCTGCACGCCATTTCAAACAGGGTTGAAAAATCAAGAAGAATCCGAGCACCCACGTCTGGCAGAGCATTAAAAAGGGCAGAAAATAAAGATGTACCCCGGCCCCGCCAAAGAAGAGGAGATGCAGCCAGTCCGGAATAAAAGGCTGGTCTTGCAGGCCGTGTTTAATGAACCTCATTGAAATATAGATCAGTGTCCATGCTGCATACGGCACACAAATTCTGTCAAACCGCAGTCCTTTTAGGCTCGAACGCACATGCTTACCTTTATGCGTGAAAGTCCTGAGGCGATGGATAAAAAAATACAGAGCGAGAGTGATGAAAAACGGAACACTCAGCATATTAAACGCCCTGCCCACTGCATCGGAACTTGCATCTGCGGGACCCAGGTGGACAAACACCACGCAAAAGGCAAAAAAACATCTTCCTAAGTCGAGAGTAAAGTTGTGGGATGTCTGCATGAAGTCGGTGGTCTCTAAACGCGCAGATCAAGCCGTCAATCGTCCACCTGTACATTTCGAAATCACCACCCACGAAGGCCGACCACCAGCCTCATCTTCCTCTTGCAGCTTTCGCGGGGAGTGCTTTGTGAATACCCGCCCAATGTCTTCCACCCTGACTCCGCTCTCTGAGATTGCCGACGCCCTGCGCCCAGCCCAGCGCATCGCCATTGCTGCGCACGTGCGGCCGGACGGAGATGCCGTCGGTTCGGTCATGGGCCTGGCGCTGAGCCTGCGGGCCATGGGCAAGACGGTGTATGCGCTGCTGGAGGATGGCGTGCCGCTGAACCTGACGTTTCTGCCGGAGGTGGCCACCATCTTGACGCCGCCATATGCGGATTTTGACATTGATGTCGCGGTGGCCCTGGACACGGCCACGCATGAGCGGGTGGGCGAGCAGACGCAGGCCGTACTGGCCCGCGCGCCGCTGTTTATTGATATTGACCATCATCCCAGCAATCCCGGCTACGGGCATCTGAACCATGTGGACGGCACGCAGCCGGCGGTGGGCCAGATCGTCTATGATCTGCTGAAAACGGGCGGCTTTCCCATCACGGATGCGGTGATGCAGCATCTCTACACGGCCATCAGTACGGACACGGGCTCTTTCCAATATTCCAGCACGAATCCGCGCACGCATGAAATCGCGGCGGAGATGCTGCGTGCGGGGCTGGATACCTCCCGGCTCTCACAGCTCATTTATCACACCTTTCCCGCCCGCCGCCTGTTGCTGCTGCGCGCCATGCTGAATGAGATGGAGCTCCGCGCGGAGGGACGGATCGCCAGCTGGCAGTTTACCCAGGCGCTGATGGATGAAATCCAGGTGCAGCCGGGGGATACGGAGGGCCTCATTGATACCCTGCGGATGATTGATACCGTGGTCTCCGCCGTCATCTTTGAGGAGATGGCCGGGGGCAAAGTCCGCGTCAGCGCCCGGTCCAAGGACCCGCGGCTGGACGTCTCCGCCGTGTGCGGCCAGTTTGGGGGCGGAGGCCACCGCATGGCCTCCGGCACCCGCATGAAAGGCCCCATCCAGGTGGCCGCAGAAACCTTTTTGACCGCCCTAGAAAATGAAGTCCGAAGACTCGATTAATGGTGTCCTATTAGTGGACAAAGACCCCGATATGACCTCCCACGATGTGGTGGCCGTGGCCCGCCGCTGCCTGAATACCAAAAAGATCGGCCACTGCGGCACCCTGGATCCGATGGCCACCGGCATGCTCATCCTGGTCATCGGCACCGGCACGAAGCTGCAGGACCTGCTGATGAGCGAGGACAAGGAATACATCGGCAGTCTGCGCCTGGGCGCGACCACCAGTACGCAGGATCGGGAAGGGGAGATCCTGGAGGAAAAGCCCGTGCCCGCCTTCACCGACGACCAGATCCGCGAAGCCTTTGACGCCTACCGGGGTGATTTCTACCAGACGCCGCCCATGGTCAGCGCCATCAAGATTGATGGCGTGCCGCTTTATAAACTGGCCCGTCAGGGCAAGGAAGTGGAGCGCAAACCGCGCTTCGTCCGGGTGTATGATTATCAGCTCAACAAGATCGCGGTGCCAGACGTGGATTTCCGGGTGGTGTGCACCAAAGGGTTTTACGTCCGCACGTATGCGCATGACATCGGCCAGAAGCTGGGCTGCGGCGCGCATCTGACCGCGCTGCGCCGTTCCCGCAGCGGGCACTTCAAGTTTGAGCCGGGAAATCACACCACCTTCAGCGCGCTCAAAGAGGGCCGCCGGGAGGAAGTGATGGCTTCGATGATGAGCCTGTATGATGTTTCCAAGCTCCGTGGGGCGTAGCCCAAGCATGGGACACAGGCGTCCCGCCTGTGGCTTGAACAGCCAAGATGGCTGTTCTCCATGCTAAATCACACACCCCCAAACCGGCGCTGCCGTTTGCTGTAGTCGCGGATGGCGTCCTTGAGGTCTTCCTTGTCGAAGTCGGGCCAGAGTTTCGGCGTGACGAAAAACTCCGTGTAGCTGAGCTGCCAGAGGAGGAAGTTGGAGATGCGCATCTCACCGCTCGTGCGGATGAGCAGGTCCGGGTCCGGATAGTAGCGGGTGTAGAGATGTTTGCTGAAGACATCGCCGTCTATCATGCCCTTGTCCAGGTGCCCGCGCTCCACGCTGTCAATGAGGCTTTTGATGCCGTCAATGATCTCCTCCCGCCCGCCGTAGCTGAGCGCCAGGATGAGGGTGAGGCCATTGTTCTGGGAGGTGGCCTCCACGGAGCGGTGCAGCTGATCCTGGCATGACTTGGGCAGGTCATGCAGCCGGCCGATGGCCTGGAGGCGGATGTTCTGCTCCTTCATTTCATCCGTCTTGCTGCGGAGAAACTGCTCCAGGAGCTTCATGAGGGCGTCCACTTCGCGCTTGGGGCGCTTCCAGTTTTCGGATGAAAAAGCGTACAGGGTCAGGTATTCCACACCCAGCTCGCCGCAGCCTTCCGTCACACGGCGGACGGTTTCCGCCCCCGCCCGGTGGCCTTCGGTGCGCGGCAGGCCGCGCTCCTTGGCCCAGCGCCCATTGCCATCCATGATGATGGCAATGTGACGCGGGATGGATTTGATCTCGTCAGCAGCAGGGGTGGCGGTGGGCATGGCGGGCCGGGATCACGGCGTGTCGTAAGTCGGCAGGGAAGCGGCGTCAAAACGTGCGGCACCCACTTCATCGGCGATCTCATTCAGCGCATCCACTTCTGCGGTGGTGAACAGCAGGCCGCCGGCCTTGGCGGTGTGGGCGGCGTTCTGCGCTTCCGGCTGGCCGGGAAGCATGCAGCCCTCGTTGCCGTGGCCCAGGATGTCATCAATGACGGCCTTCATGTTGCTGTTGAAGTCGCGCCCCTGGGCGAAGAGGCCGCTGCTGATGGCGTCCGGGTGGATGACCTGGAAATAGAAGCTGCCGGTGCGTTTTTCGCCTTCCGGTGTCGGCTGGCCTTTGATCGTTGGGTGGGCACCGCCACCACGCAGGGTCGGCAGGGAACCGCCGATCATCGCACCCATGACTTCGATGAGGAGAGAGAGGCCGTAGCCTTTGTGCGCGCCAAAGGGCAGCAGCCACTGGGCGGCATTGGCGTCCGTCGTCGGGTTGCCTGCTGCATCCACGGCGGCACCGGGAGGCAGGGGCTTGCCTTCACGCTTGAGCTGCTGCACCCGGCCCATGGCCACAGTGCTGGTGGCCCAGTCAATCACAATGGGGAAACCGCAGGCGTCCTGTGTAGGCAGGCCCCAGGAATGCGGGTTGGTGCCCAGCACAGGGAATTTGCCACCGAAGGGCACCACTTCACCCAGCGTGGAGGTGCAGTTGGTGTAGGCGATGTAACCTTTTTTGGCGGCGTCCATGACGTAACCGCCGCCCCAGAGGTAATGGAAGGCATTGTCCACGCTGACCTGGCCGATGCCGTATTTGTCTGCCATCTCCATGCAGCGCTCCATGGCACTGAAGGCCACGCTCTGGCCCAGCTTCAATTGTGCGTCCCACACCTCGCTGGCGGCAAATTTTTTCTCGATGACCTTCACTTCCGCCCCTGGCTTGCAACCGCCCGTGGCGCTGCCGAAGAGGTGGTCCAGATGCAGCGCCTTGATGGCATTGTGCGTGCGGATGCCGTGGGCCGAGGCCATTTCACAAAACCGTGCGGCGTCTTCAGCCTCCGCAGCGGTGTAACCCCGGTGCACATAGGCAGCGCGGACGAGATCATTGTGGGCGGCAGTGGGAAGGACGTGGTAGGTGGTGGACATGGCTGGATGAGAGGGAATGCTGTAAAACTGGGCGGAGGGCGGTGCAAGTGGAGAGGCGGGGGGAATAATGACGAATGACGAATTCCGAATTTCAAACCATCAGAAAAAATCCTCCTTGCACGTAGGATCATTCGTCTTCAGCATTCGTTCCGCACCTGGCGGGATCATTCGTCATTCTGCATTCGTCATTTCCCTTCCCCACCCGCCGCCGCCGGGAGTCTCCAGCCGCACGCGGTCGCCGTTTTCCACGGGGAAGCTGGTGCTGGAGGGGAGGGTGGAGCTGATGCCGTCCCGGATGAGAAATTGGTTTCCGCTAGCGCCCTCGCTGCCGCCATTGAGGCCGTAGGGGGCGGACAGGCGATGCTGGGTGAGGAGGGAGACGGTGAGGGGGGCGAGGAATTCAAACTCCCGCACGATGCCGTTTCCACCCGGCCAGCGGCCCGTGCCGCCGGAACCGGGGCGGATGGAAAACTGCCGCAGGCGCACGGGATAGCGCTGCTCGATGATCTCGGGATCGGTGATGGCGGTGTTGGTCATGTGGCTGTGCAGGGCGTCACTGCCAGCATAACCCGGACCCGCCCCGGTACCGCCGGCGATGGTCTCATAATAACCGAAGCGGTCGTTGCCGAACAAAAAGTTGTTCATCGTTCCCTGGCTGCAGGCCTGGAGCTTGAAGGCGAGCAGGAGGGTGTCCACGAGGCGCTGGCTCACCTCCACATTGCCGCCGACGACGGCCGGGTCCTGGGCGGCATCGCCGGTGAAGACGGGATTCAGCAGGCTGCCTTCCGGCAGGATCATTTCCACCGGCTCCAGCAGGCCTTCATTCAGCGGCAGGTCTTCCTGGAGCAGCAGCCGCAGGGCATACAGCACCGCGCTGTTCACGATGGCGCGGGTGGCATTGAGGTTGCGCGGATGCACTGCGGCGGTGCCGGTGAAATCCAGGCGCAGGCGGTCCGGGGCCGGGTGGCTCACCTGCACACGGAGCACGGATCCATCATCCAGATGCTGCTCTGCGAGGCCGTCATGGATGCTGGGGATCTGCCGCCGCATGACGCTGGCGCTGTGGGCCAGGATGGCCTGGAGACAGTCGCGCAGACCTTGAGAATCCCCGCCTGCCAGGGCTCGGAAACGTTCCACGCCCAGGAGATTGGCGGCGAGCTGGGCATGAAGATCCGCCACATTGTCCGCCAGATTCCGCGTTGGATACAGTGAGGTTTCCAGCAGCGAGGCGACGTTTTCAAAACAGGATTCTCCCGCCTGCACGAGGTGCTGCGGGGCGATGACGACGCCCTCTTCCACCAGCCTGGCCGCCGTGGCGGGCATGGAGCCGGGCGTGATGCCGCCGATCTCGGCATGGTGCGCCCGGTTGGCCACAAAACCCAGGAGGCCCGCTGCCTCATCAAACACGGGCGTGATGAGCGTGACATCCGGCAGGTGCGATCCGCCAAAGGCCGGGTGGTTGGTGATGAGCGTATCTCCCGGCTTGAGGTCAAACCCGCGCGTGGCCTCCCGCACACATACACCCAGCGCCCCAAGGTGGACGGGAATGTGCGGGGCGCTGGAGATGAGATGTCCGCTGGCATCCAGCAGCGCACAGGAAAAGTCCAGCCGCTCGCGGATGTTGGTAGAGATGGCGGTCCGGCACAGCAGCGCGCCCATGTCCGTGACGATGCTGTGGAGGCGGTGGCGGACGAGATCGCGCTGCGTGGAGAAGGACGGGCTGTCCTGGCCTGGCTGCTTCGCCATGAGCGTTTCCTCATTCCGCCGCAGCCGGTGTCCCCATCCCGCATGGTGTTCCACCTCCCACCCCTCGTTCACCACCAGCGTGCTGAAAGCATCCTGGATCAGCCGCACCCCTGATGTAGCCGCGCTCGCAAGAGCGTGGGCCTCCGCCGTAGCTGCGCTCGCCAGAGCGTGGTCGTCCGCCGCGCCTGAGCCCGCCGCCACCACGACCCTCAAACTCACCAGCTCCACCACGCGCTGCTCCGGCGGAGCATATCCAAAAAGACGTTCATAAGCCGCACGATACGCTTGGGGCAGCTCGCTACCTTTTTCAAAAGCCACTTGCACGGGTGTGTCCTGTCCGCGCAGCCGCAGCTCGGCCAGGCAGGACGCCACATGCGTTTCACGGCCTGTGGCCAGACCTTCACCACTCAGGGCAAGTGCCGCCTCCACCACCAGGTTTTGAACCCATTCATCCACTTCCCCGATACAATCCCCCAAAGCCAGGAGCACCTGCTTTTCCGCAAACCTTTCCGGCACGGCCTGATGCAGCCCCACGGCGCTGAGGATGCCTGCGTGCTCCGGGGCCAGGACGGTTTTCATGCCCAGGCGTTCCGCCACGGCGCAGGCATGCTGCGGCCCTGCTCCACCGAAGGCCAGCAGGGCATAGTCTGCCGGGTCATAGCCCTCCGCCACAGAGATGCGGCGGATGGCATCCGCCATGTGCTCAATGGCCAGGTTCAGGCAGGCTTGCAGGAGATCTGTTTCACTTGAAAAACCACTGCCCGCTGCCAGCAGCTCTTGCAGCCGGGCACGGGCGGCCGCCGCATCCAGCGGGATCGGCGCGCGCGCCGGGTCAAAGCGGCCTAACAAAAGATTCACATCCGTGATGGTCAGCGGTCCGCCACGGCCGTAACAGGCGGGTCCGGGATCTGACCCGGCACTCTCCGGCCCCACGGCCAGGCCATGCGGTGTCCACTGGCAGATGGACCCGCCGCCGGCGGCGACGGTCTCGATGGCCACGCAGGGGGCGAGCAACTGCATGCCGGCCACGTTTTGGCTGAAGCGGTAACCCGGCCGGCCGTCAATGCGCGCCACATCCGTACTGGTGCCGCCCATGTCCAGCGTGAGGATGCGGTCATGGCCCAGGGCCGCCGCTGCATTGGCCGCGCCCAGGGCACCGCCTGCGGGACCGCTGAGCAGCAGGTCCTTGGGCCGGATGCTGGCGGCCGTCTCCAGCCCGCCGGCGGAGTTCAGCACCAGCAGGGAGATTTTTTCCTGGCCGCCTATGGCTGCGGTCAATGGACCTGCCACGCCCTGGATGAAGGCTTCCACCGGGCCGGTCAGATACGCATTGGCCACGGCACTCTGGGCGCGAGGCAGGATCTTGGCAAAAGGGGCGATGTCGCTGGAAACGGACACATGCGTAAAGCCTGCCTGCATGAGCAGCGCCGCCACGCGCTGCTCATGCTGCGGGTGGGCATAGCTGTGCAGCAGCGCCACGGCGGCATGGCGCAGGCCCTTGGCCACCAGGCCCGCGGCCTGCGCTTTCACGGCCTGTTCATCCAAAGGCAAAAGGACCTGCCCGTCCGCAGCGATGCGCTCCGGTACCTCGGCCACGGCCGCACAAAACACCGGCCTGGCCTCATGCTTCAACGCGAAAAGGTCCGCCCGCCGCTGGTCGCCGATTTTCAAGAGGTCTCCAAAGCCTGCCGTGATGAAAAAGGCGGTCGCCGAGCCCTTCCTTTCCAGCAGGGCATTCGTGGCTCGCGTCGTCGCCAGCCGCAGCTCCAGCGGAGGGAAGGGGCGGCCTAACGGAGTGTGTGTTAAAAGCCTGGCCGCGAGAACCGGTGCCTCCTCGCCGGTGCCCAGGTCTATGAGAAACGGGGGCGACAGGCGGTGTCCGGTTTTCGGTGTTCGGTGTTCGGTTTTCAGAATGCAGCCTTGCGGTGTCCACTGAACGCCGGTGACGGTGAACTGAAGACTGGCTGCTGAAGACTGAACACTGGATACCGGAGACTGACCACCGATGACCGTGCCCTGAAAGCCGGTGTAAAAGGCCTCGTCCATCCTGGGCAGGCCCTCCACCTGCCACTGGCCGGGGGACGGGCAGGCGGTGACGCGCACGCGGAGCACGCCGGTGGAGAGGACCTTGCAGCGGGTTTCCCGGCCTTGCGGATCCAGGGCAAAGGCATCCGTAAAGGTGCCTCCGGTATCCGTTGAGATGCGCCACATGAGCTTATTTTTTTTCCAGGGGAGGCAGGCTGATGTTGCCCACCCAGCGGGCTTCCATCAGGGAGTCCAGGTAGGCGGAGGCTTCCGCCGGTTTGTAGATGGCATCGGCCCTGGACAGCCATTCTTTGGCTTTGATCTCATCGTCCTTTCCATAGGCGATGGCCACCTGGCTGTAATAATAGGCAGGCGTGTCATCCATGAACTTGAAGTGATCCTTCAGCGTCTTTTCCGCCGCCTCAAACTGGCCCTGTTTCACTTCGCAGATGAGCCGTTTGTAGAGGGTCAGGTGGCGGACCTGCATGGGCAGCTTGGGGAACTGGTCCAGGAGCTTTTGAAAGGCTGCCGCTGCGGCCGCCCAGTCATGTTTGACAAAGAGCAGCTCGGCTTTGTTAAAGAGAGGGGCGACTGCGCCGGGTTGCAGAGCGGCGGCCTTGTCCAGTTGTTCCGTCGCTTTGTCAAAGTCGCGCAAGGCCGGTGTCAGGTAGAGCGCGCCGCGCAGGTTGTAGAGGTCGGCCAGGCCAGGGGCCAGGGCTTCGATCTCATCCAGCTTGACCATGGCCTCCACGTAGCGCTGCTGCTGCTGCAAACTCTGCGTTTCCTTCAGCAGGGCGATGACTTCCGGGGGCGGCGGGGATTCCGCGCGGAGCGCAGCAGCCGACAGGAGTGTGAGCAGGAGGGCGCAGCGTAAGATCATACGTACAGCACCTTACCGTCCGCATCTGCGCAGGCAAGGGAAAGGACGGCAGCAGTAATCTGGGGGGACGCAAATATGGCGCAACGCTGCGCAAAATGGGCGCTGCGATTGACAAGACCGGATGAGCAATCGCAGAAGTTTTCGGGGAAGTTCATTTGTTTGAAACCAATGAATTTCTGGCTGCGTAGCTTACGCCCGTTTTGACCCCCCGAGATCAAATGAAAACCACCCTCCTTCTCACCACCTCCCTGCTGTCTCTGCTGGCCACCTCCGCCATGGCGGACGCGCTTTCAGATTCCTATCTGGCCATGTTCAAGCCGCTTCCCACAGAAGCCCTGAGCCCGGACAACGAACTGACCGAAGCCAAGATCAACCTGGGCCGCATGCTCTACTATGAGACCCGCATTTCCAAGAACGGCAAGATGTCCTGCAACTCCTGCCACATGCTGGACAAATACGGCCAGGACAACCTGCCCTTCTCCCCAGGACATGAAGGCAAGCTTGGCGGCCGTAGTTCCCCCAGCGTTTACAATGCCGCCTTCCATATCGCCCAGTTTTGGGACGGACGTGCGCCGACGGTGGAAGAGCAGGCCAAGGGCCCGGTGCTGAATCCGGTGGAGATGGGCATGCCCAGCGCCGACTTTGTGGTGGATGTCCTGAAGTCCATCCCCGGGTATGTGGAGGCCTTCAAAGCCGCTTTTCCTGGCGAGGAAAACCCGGTCCATTACGACAACTTTGGCAGAGCCATCGGCGCTTTTGAGCGCAAGCTCGTCACCCCCTCCCGCTGGGATGAGTATCTAAAAGGGCAGAAGGCGGCCCTGACCGCCGAGGAGCAGAAAGGCTACGAGACCTTTGCCAAAGCCGGCTGCGCCACCTGCCACAACGGACCTGCCATCGGCGGTGCCATGTATCACAAGCTGGGCCTCGTGAAAGCCTGGCCTGAGCTGAAGGATCTGGGCCGATATGAGGCGACGAAGGTGGACAGTGACAAGCATTTCTTCAAGGTCTCCAGCCTGCGCAACGTGACGGAAACCGGCCCATATCTGCATGACGGCTCCGTCACCAGCCTGGAGCAGATGGTCAGCATGATGGCCGAGCACCAGTTGGGTAAAACGCTGACGGCGGAGGAGACGGCCAGCATCGTGACCTTCCTGAAATCTCTCAAGGGAGAGATTCCTGCCGAGTACATCGCCCAGCCTGAGCTGCCTGCCAGCGGACCCAATACACCGAAGGCCTGATCTGACATCCCATTCCTGCGAGCGCCTGTCCGGATCTCCTGGGCAGGCGCTTTCATTTTCCCGCTCTGGAGCCAGTCTTGATCCTTGACCGTCGCCGCTTGCGCTCTGATTTTGGCCGTCCTCATGTCCGTTCCGCTCCTCGACGTCAACGCCCAGAACCACCCTCTCGAATCTGAACTCCAGGCCGCCTTCAGCCGCGTGCTGCAGCATGGCCGGTTCATCATGGGGCCGGAAATGGAGACCTTTGAAAAAGAGATCGCCGACATGGTGGGTGTGAAGCATGCCCTGGCCGTCTCCTCCGGTACGGATGCGCTCCTTCTCGCGCTCATGGCCCTGGACATCGGTCCGGGGGATGAGGTGCTCTGCCCGGCCTTCACGTTTTTTGCCACGGCCGGGGCGGTTTCCCGTCTGGGAGCGGTGCCGGTCTTTACGGACATCTGCCCCATTTGCTTCAACATGGATGTGAATGATGCGCGGGCCAAAATCACCCCACGCACGAAGGCCATCATCCCGGTGCACCTCTTCGGCCAGTGTGCGGACATGGACCCCATCCTGGCGCTCGCCCAGGAAAAGGGACTGCGTGTCATTGAGGACGGCGCACAGGCCATCGGCTCCACATATAAAGGCCGTGGCTGCGGGTCCATGGGGGACTTTGGCGCGTACAGCTTTTTCCCCAGCAAGAACCTGGGCGGTTTTGGCGATGGCGGCATGCTGGTGACGAATGACGATGCCCTGGCCGAATTTGCCCGTGTGCTGCGGGTGCACGGCTCCAAGCCAAAGTACTACCATCACTACGTCGGCGGGAACTTCCGCATGGACACGCTCCAGTGCGCGCTGCTGAGTGTGAAGGTGAAGCGCTATGGCGAATATACCGCCCAGCGCCAGGCCAATGCGGCGCACTATACGGAGGCGCTCTCCGCCCTGCCCGGCGTGGTGCAGGCAGACCCTTCTCATTGCAAATGCACCACCACCCAGGACGCCTGGCTGGAAGGGCAGGGGGCGCGCATCGTCCTGCCGGTGGGCTATGTCCATAACACGCATATTTGGAATCAATACACCCTGCGGGTCATCGGGGCCGGGCAGCGGGATTCCCTTCGCGATCATTTGCAGAAGGCGGGCATCGGCTGTGAGATCTACTACCCGCTGACGCTGGACCAGCAGCCCTGCTTTGCTGACCTGCCGGAGGCCTCCCTCACTGGTTGTGAGGTTTCCCATCGCATGGCCCAGGAGGTGCTGAGCATCCCCATCTATGGCGAGCTGACCGAGGCGCAGCGGAACGAGGTGATCGCCGGCATCGCGGCCTGGCTCAGTGCTTGAAGATAAAGAACTTCCGGCAGACAAAATTGATGAGCATGGAGGTGACGGCCATGCTCACCTGTGCCAGACGGGTATCAATGCCAAACATCTGGATCAGATAAGGCCCGGCCAGCAGACCGCCGGCAAAGCTGATCACGCCGATGCCAAAGAAGCTGGCGATTTCCACCAGGCGGCTGTGACGTCCGGATTTGAAGACCCACAGGATGTTAGTCACATAGGCCACTGCCGTGCTGAAGAGCACCGCGATGGAATTGCTGATCGTCGTATTCACGGCCCGGATCTCCTTGGGGATCTCAGAGTCAATGGAGGGAAAGGCCCAGACGGACAGCGCAAGCCAGATGACCTGATGGGTGATGAAGGCACCCAGCCCGCAGATGCCGTATTTGATGAACTGCAGCAGCGGATGCGCATCGCGGGAGTTCACATGCGCCAGGATGGTGCGCCAGTCATTGGAGCGGACGAAATGCGAGAGGGAGCTTAGCTGGGAAAGCATAAATGGGAGAGCCGGTACTGACGCCGCCTTTTCCCAAATGCACAAGAAACAAAAAAACGCGACCGGGCTGCGGTCGCGTTTTTGGGAGTGGATAAAAATCTCTGGTGCTGACGGCTCAGTATGGATTGCCGTAATAGGGCTGGCCGTTCGGGTAATAACCGGAGGGGCGCTGCTGGCCGCGGTAGCCACGGCTGTCATAGCCCTGCTCATAGCGGTATTGTGCATTGCGCTGGTCCTGGGCATTGCCGATGGCGTTGCCACCAAGGGCGCCCAGACCAGCGCCGATGGCCGCACCTTCCAGGCCGCGACCGCTTTGATTGCCAATGATACCGCCGGCTGCGGCACCGCCGAGGGCACCGATGACCGTGCCCGTCTGGGCATTGGGTCCGGTGGCACAGGAGACAAGGCCGAGGGCGGCAAGGAGGGAGAGTGTGATGGTTTTCATGCTTGGGTAAGTGACTGGTTAGTCGTGGTCACGATACGTTTTGTTCATGCAAAACGCCGAAACTTTGCGAAAAAAGGTTTGAAATGGTTAACCGAAAAAGTGGGAAGAAGTCGAAAAACAATGTTGCGCACCCCTGATGGTGTGTTAGGACTTCCGACTCCCCCGCCCACTAACAGGGCGCCGACCTCTTATGCGTGTCCGTACATCCGTCAAACCTCTCTGCGAACTCTGCCGCGTCATCCGCCGCAAAGGAGTAGTTCGCGTCGTCTGCAAAAACCCACGCCACAAGCAGCGTCAGGGTTAATTAGACTCATTTCCTTTTACAAGCACCTTCTGATTATGGCACGCCTACTTGGAGTCGAAATCCCGAACGAGAAAAAGATCGAATATTCCCTGCCATATATCTATGGCATCGGTCTTCCCCTGAGCCGCAAGATTCTTGCCGCCAGCAACATTGACCCTAACGTCCGCGCCGGAGAGCTGACGGATGACCAGATCTCCCTCATCACCCAGGTGATCCAGGGCATGGCCATCGTCTATGAAGGTGACCTTCGCCGTGAGCAGGGCATGCACATGAAACGCCTGCTGGGCATCAACTGCTACCGTGCTACCCGCCATCGTCGTGGCCTGCCTGTCCGCGGTCAGCGCACGCACACCAATTCCCGCACTCGCAAAGGTCCTCGCAAGACTGTGGGTGCTCAGAGCAAGCCCGGTAAGAAGTAATCAGGCTTCGACTGAGACACCGCGATTTAATCCCTTTGTATTATGGCAGAAGACACAACAACTCCGGCAGCCGCTCCTGAAGCAGCCACCCCAGAAGCCACTCCGGCTCCCGCACCCGCACCTGCAGCCGCTGGTGCTCCAGCAGCATCAGGCGCTCCTGCTGCCCCTGGCGCAGACAAGCTGCCTACCAGCGGTGACCGCGCCGTTTCCCAGAGTATCTGGGCCGAAATCGGTGGTGGCGATGGCCCTGAGGCTACGAAAATCATCAAGGCCAAAGGTTCGAAGAACGTCTCCGCAGGGATCGTTCACGTCCGCTCCACCTTCAATAACACGATGGTTTCCATCACCGACCGTGGCGGCAACCTGATGGGTTGGTCCACCTCCGGTAAAATGGGCTTCCGCGGTTCCCGTAAAGGCACAGCCTACGCGGCCCAGGTCGTCGCCCAGGATGCCTGCCGTCAGGCCATGAGCCACGGCCTCCGTGAAGTGGAAGTGCGCCTTCGCGGCCCCGGCTCCGGCCGTGAGTCCGCTGTCCGTGCCATCCAGGCCATGGGTGTGGAAGTCACCGTCATCAAAGACGCGACTCCGATCCCCCACAACGGCTGCCGTCCGCCGAAAGCCCGTCGCGTCTAATTTCGTTTTCCCCCGCATTTTACCAGTATGGCACGTTACACAGGTCCCCGCGAAAAGATCGCCCGTCGTTTTGGCGTCGCGCTTTTCGGTCCTTCCAAGTCCCTCGAAACCCGCAACTTCCCTCCAGGGCAGCACGGCGTTAAGAACTCCCGCCGCAAAAACTCTGATTTCGCAGTCGCCCTGATCGAAAAGCAGAAGCTGCGTTTCCAGTATGGCGTGCTTGAAAAGCAGTTTCGCCTCACTTTTGCAGAAGCCCAGCGTCGTAAAGGCGTGACCGGTGAAAACCTGCTTCAGATGCTGGAGTCCCGTCTCGACAACGTGGTTTTCCGCATGGGCTTTGCCAACACCCGCTTTGCCTCCCGGCAGCTCGTTAGCCATCGCCACATCACGGTGAACGGCGGCATCGTCAACATCGCCAGCTATCAGGTGAAGCCTGGTGACGTTATCGCCGCCAAGCAGTCCCCCCGTTCCCAGCAGCTCGTTGGCCGTTTCCTGGAAATGACCCTCGGCAACCCAAGCCCTGATTGGGTGACGGTGGATCGCGACAAGATGTCCGGCGTTTACAACCGCGTGCCGATCCGCGACGAGATCAACCCGATTGCCAATGAGCAGCTCGTGGTGGAACTCTACTCCCGTTAATTCGCGGAGCCAGGGCAACCAGCCTTTTCAAAAGGGACGCCTAGCGGCGTCCCTTTTTCGTACATCCAATATCCGCCCGTCCAACCCCTCCCTGTCTTCCTTCACATGCTCATTCCCGAACATCTTGAAATCATTGGTTCCGAACTCGCCATCCGCTGGTCGGACCAGTCTGAAGATTACATTCCCTGCGAGCGGCTGCGCGCCTGGTCACCCAGCGCGGAAACCACCGGCGAGCGTGACCTGCTGGGGAAAAAATATGGCGGTTCAGATCAAAAGACCTATCCCGGCGTGACCGTCCGTGGCTGGCGCACTATCGGCGGCTATGCCATCCAGTTCGAGTTTTCCGACGGCCACAACACCGGCCTCTACTCCTACGACTACCTCAAAGCCCTCTGCCAGCAGGCGGCAAAGGGGTGAGGGGGGAAGTGACTTCAGATCGCAGGGTGTCTCGCGACCCAAGTGCGCGATCTGACGAATGAAAGTACCAAGGCCGCAATCCGTGCTTGCCGGACGGTCTGGCCTTTTCATGCTCCTGGTCATACCCACCTACCATGAAAGCCCTCGTCCTCACTGCCCCCTGCGAATTCAATTACGACACCAGCTTCCCGGATCCTGCTCCCGGAGCCGGAGAGGTGCTGGTGAAAATCAAGGCCTGCGGCATCTGCGGCAGTGACATTCACGGTATGGATGGCCGCAGCGGCCGCCGCCAGATGCCCATCGTCATGGGGCATGAGGCGGCAGGAGAAATCATTGAGGTGGGTGATGGCGTGACCGACTGGAAGGTGGGCGAGCGCGTGACCTTCGACTCCACGGAATACTGCGGCGAGTGTGAGGAGTGCCAGGCTGGATACGTGAACCTCTGCCCGGACCGCAAGGTACTGGGAGTCTCCCCCGGCAGCTACCGCCGCCACGGCTGTTTTGCTGAACAAATCGTCCTGCCAGAGCGCATCCTGTACCGCATCCCGGAGACGCTTTCCTTTGAAAAAGCCGCCTTTGCCGAGCCGGTGGCTATCGCCCTGCATGCGGTGAATTTGGCCGATGGCATCGAGGTGGGGGAAGCCTTTGCTGATGAGTGTGAAGACGGTGACTGTGGCTCCTGCGGCAGCCACGATCACGAAGGTCATGATCACGCGGAAGGTGAAGCCTGCGGCCACAACCATGAAGAGGTGCGCGGCGGTGTGGCCGTCGTCGTCGGAGCAGGTCTGATCGGCCTGCTGGTCATCCAGGCGCTGAAGGCGCGGGGCTGGGAGCGTGTGATCGCCGTGGATCTGGATGACAAGCGCCTGGAGCTTTCCAAGACCCTGGGTGCCGATGATGCCTTCAATGCGAAGCAGGAAAATCTGGCCATGCACCTGCGCGAAATCACCGGTGGTGACGGCGCCGATGCCAGCTTTGAAGTGGTGGGGGCCGCCGCTCCCGTGGACCTGGCCATCCGCTGTGTGCGCAAAGGCGGGCAGGTCATCCTGGTAGGAAATCTCCAGGCCAGCACGCCGTTTCCGCTTCAGGAAGTCGTCACCCGCCAGATCACCCTGCGCGGCTCCTGCTCTTGCGCAGGCGAGTATCCCGAAGCCATCCGCCGCATTGAAGACGGCAGTATCCAGGTGGAGCCCTTGCTCAGCGCTGTGGTCCCCCTGGAAGAAGGAGCCGGCTGGTTCCAACGCCTCTACGACAACAAAGAGGGCCTCATGAAAGTGGTGCTCACGCCTGCTGGCTGACCTGGAGCGCACGTATCCTGCGTGCTGTTTTTCGCGTTCGCGGAACCGTTTCCTGACATCCGTAAACATCCAGAACCATGAAATCGCTCATCCTGCTCCTGGCCGTTCTGACCACGCTGCTCCTTCCCGCCTGCAACGACACCGGAAAGCCCCTGGCATCCGGTGTCGTCGTTACTGGAAAAGTCTGGGAAAAGTCCCTTGCTAGTGACGGACACGCCAACAGCGTGAAGTCCATCCCTGTCGATAGCCACGTGGAGGTTTATGAACGCCTCCTCATCATTCACCAAGCAGATGGCAGACGGAAGGTGGTGCCGATGGAGTATGTGACGGATTTAGTGATCAAGTGAAGTGGCCGGGAACTTCAATTCAGCGCAATTGACCCACAGTTTTGACGTTGAAATGGGAGACTGTTTCTTCTCTCATTCATCATGCGCCTGCTATTCCTTTCCCTCCTCATCCCCTGTCTCTCTCTGGCCCAGGAGACCGCACCGGCTCCGCTAAAGCCCAACGTCATCCTCATCGTCGCCGATGACCTCGGGTATTCAGACATCGGCTGCTACGGCTCCAAGACCATCCGCACGCCGCACCTGGACCGCATGGCGGCGGAGGGCGTCCGTTTCACCTCCTTTACCGTGGCTCAGGCGGTGTGCAGTGCCTCACGTGCGGCATTGATGACCGGCTGTTATCCCAACCGCGTGGGCATGCAAGGGGCACTGAACCACACCAGCCTGGAAGGCATCCACCCGGATGAATTTTTGATGCCGGAGCTCTTCAAGCAGCGCGGTTATGCCACTGCCATTCATGGCAAATGGCACCTGGGCACGGCGGATATGTTTCATCCCATGAAGCACGGTTTCGATGAATTTTGGGGCATCCCGTATTCCAACGATAACAGCAAATATCATCCCTCCCTGGCCGCCGAGATGCCGCCGCTGCCGCTCTATGATAACGAGAAGGTCAGCAAAACCGACCCTGATCAGAGCCTCTTCACCCGCCATATCACGGAGAAGTCCGTCAGCTTCATCCGCCGCAACGAGAAGAAGCCCTTCTTCCTCTACGTGCCGCACATCATGCCGCATGTGCCCATCTTTGCCTCGGAGCGGTTCAAAGGAAAATCCCCGCACGGTCTCTATGCTGATGTGGTGGAGGAGCTGGACTGGAGTGTGGGCATGATCCTCGCCGCTGTGGAGCAGGCCGGTGTGGCAGACAACACCCTGGTCATCTTCATGTCCGATAACGGTCCCTTCCTGAGCTATGGCAACCATGCTGGTGTGGCCGCGCCTTTGCGCGAGGGAAAACTCACCAGCTATGACGGCGGCGTGCGCGTGCCCTTCATCGTCCGCTGGCCCGGCAAGGTGCTTGCCGGAAAGGTGAATGATGAACTCTTCACCGCCATGGACCTCATGCCCACCTTCATGGCCTGGGGTGAGGATGCGGAGCCTGCCACGTCCACCAAGACTCTCGACGGCAAGGACGTGTCAGACCTTTTGTTAGGCAAAGGAGATGCCAAAAGCCCGCATGAGGCCATCGCCGTGTATGCCGGTGCGGAGCTCCAGGCCATCCGAACGGGTGAATGGAAGCTACACTTTGCCCACCCTTACATCACTCCGCATGAGACTCCTGGCCGGGACGGCAAACCGGCTAACTGGGAGAATATGAAACCCGCCGCCATCACCCAGTCCGGCATCGAGGGCATCGCCACCCGTCATGGTTACAAGGTGGCGCAGCAACCCGTCGCCCTTTACAATCTGAAAGAGGACCTGAGCGAAAGCAACGACGTCAGCGCCGCCCATCCGGACGTGGTCGAGCGCCTGCAAACGCTGGCTGAGCCTTTCCGCCAGAAGCTGGGGGATAAGCTGACTGAAACCACCGGCACCGAAGTGCGACCTCTGGGCCGCGCTGAAAAATAGTCAGCAGGTGATGCGCTCTTAAAGCCCCGCCTTTTGCAGCAGCAGATCCAGTTGCTGCTGAAACTGCGGTACATCCGCTGGTGGCGGCTGGTAGCCCTGCGGAGCACCGTTCAGCCCCAGCCGGCCCATCTGGTCCAGGAACCACGAGGCATTCATCCCGTCGCTAAAAGTCACCTTGCCACTGATCAACGCCCCTGGAAGGGTGATCTGGTCCGCCGTCATCGTGATGCCTGCACCCGGTGCTTTTTCCATGGTCGCATCATCAAAGTTTTCGTTCCACGTCTCATCCTCCGCAGGCAGCGCATCTTCGCCCGGCATCGGGGCAGGGGAGGCGGGTGCCGGCTCCGCCGCTTTCGGCACATCGCGCGGTTTCTCCTTCAACCTCACCCCCATGTCCAGCATCAGCAGGCGGGCATCCAGATAGGTCAGCGTGATGCCAAACTCCGTTTTCAGGCGGTCTTGCACCTGGTTGAGATTGGCACCATCAGCAGCCCAGATTTCTACCTGGGCCAGTTGTTCTTGGGAAAGTTGGGACATGTCAGTTCGGTCAGATCAGCTCAGCTAAAAAATTTAAATCGGTCAGGGGCGGGCGGTACAGTGGCACGCTTAGCTTTTCATCGCACCGGTCACCACTCCCGCCAGCTTGGCGGCCTGGTCGCTCAGGGCTTTCACCTGTTCCTGCGTCATCGGCTGGTCCTGGGGCAGGTCCATCAGCGGCACCAGCACCTGGAAGCCCTCACGCAGCGCTTTCAGGGAAGCATTGGCTTGCAGGCGCGGGCTGAGGTGCTCCAGGCTCATCAGGTAATATTCCGCAATGTCCTTGCGCAGCAGCCGCAGCGACTTCTCCGGCGTGTAATTGTCATGCACGCTGCGGGTGGCGATCTCAAAAGCCCGGAGCCAACCGCCCAGGCTCACCAGATGCGCGATGTCCACATCCCGAAGCTGCACCATTTCCGCCTCCACATCCGCCTGGGTCAGCGCTAGCTCCGTGCGCAGCTTGTCCCACTCGCCATCAATGCTGTGTTCGAACAGGCTCTGCGTATGGCGGTTCATCCGGCTGCCGGTGCCCAGTACTTTGGCGTATTTGATTAAAGCACGGCCCACATCCTCCATGGCCTCCACCTTTTCACACTGCACGATGAGGAAGCCATCCGCGATCAGCGTCCCCAGGCCCAGGGAGACCAGTACGCGATCAGACGGCGTCTGCCGGGAGATGGGCCGCTTCAGCGCATCGTAGGAAAGTTTGCCCAGCCCGTCCAGCATCTCAAAAAGCTTGCGGATGCTTGGGGTGGTGAACTGGTTCACGCCGAATTCCTCGCGCACATGCTCATCGCCCAGCAGATCATCCGGGATGGGCCTGCGCTGGCCTTCCTGTCCAGGGACAGGTGGCACCGGGGGCGCGGGCGGTGTTTCCGGGGCTGGCGTCTGCGCCCGCCCTCCCTCAAAGGTCAGGACGGTCAGCGCTGCCAGGAGGCAGGCGCGGGCGGTGGAGGAGCGGACGGGAAACATGGCTAGGAGTGATATACGGGGTGCTTCGCACATTTCCAGCGATTGCTAGGGCTTGTTTTCATTCTCTTCGTCCCTGCACTTTCCGCCGCGCCCACCATCTTCTCCTTTCATCCCGCCGTTTTACCCGTATTCTCCTCGCCCCTATGATCAAAGTCGGTCTCGTTTCCCTCGGCTGCGCCAAGAACCTCATTGACTCCGAAATCATGGTCGGCCACCTCCAGCAGGCAGGCATGACCATGACCCCGGAGGCAGATCTTGCCGATGTCCTCATCATCAATACCTGCTCCTTCATTGACATGGCCAAAAAGGAAAGCGTCGGCGCGGTCCACGAGGCTGTCGATGCGCGGGAGGAAGCGCCACAGCGCAAACGCCAGAAGATCATCGTCGCCGGCTGCCTGTCCCAGCGCTTTGCGCAGGAACTGCCCGGCCTCATGCCGGAAGTAGATGCCTTCATTGGCCTGGACCAGATCACCCAGGTCGCCCCCATCATCCAGCGCCTCATGGGCAGCGAGGATGGCCAGGAAAACCACGTCACCCGCCAGCCGAAGTACATCCCGGATTACGATACCCCGCGCTTCCGCCTCACTCCGAAGCACTTCGCCTACATCAAGATTGCCGAAGGCTGCAACCACACCTGCTCCTTTTGCATCATCCCGCGCATCCGCGGCCGCCATCGCAGCCGCACCCAGGAAAGCGTCGTCAAAGAAGCCCGCCAGCTCATCGAAAGTGGCGTCAAAGAAATCAATCTCATTTCCCAGGACACCACCTACTTCGGCATGGATCTTTGGGAAGGCGAGCGGCCCAAACCGCGCAGCGAGGTGGACTCCACCAAAGGCGATTCCCTCTCCACCCTCATCCGCGAGATCAACGCCATCCCCGGCGACTTCTGGATCCGCCTGCTTTACACGCATCCCGCGCACTGGAGCGACGACCTCATTTCCGCCATCGCTGAAAGCCCCAAAGTGGCCCGTTACATTGACATGCCTCTGCAGCACATCAGCGACAACATGCTGACGCTGATGAAGCGCGAAACCGATGGCGCCTATATCCGCAACCTGATCCGGCGCATTCGTGCCGGCATCCCCGGCATCGCCATCCGCACCACCTTCATCGTCGGCTTCCCCGGCGAGACCGAGGCCGATTTCAATGAGCTGGTCCAGTTCATTGAGGATGAAAAATTCGAGCGCGCTGGCGTCTTTAATTACTCCCGTGAAGAGGACACCCGCGCCGCCAAAATGGAAGGCCAGATCCATCACATGACTCGTAAAGCCCGCTGGAACGAAGCCATGCGCGCCATCCAGCGCAGCGTCGAGCACGTCAACCGCGAGCAGGTCGGCAAAACCCTCCGAGTCCTCATCGAAGAACCCGGCGTTGCCCGCAGCGAGATGGACGCTCCCGATATCGACACCACCGTCTTCGTGGACAAGTCCCTCCCCATCGGCAGCTTCGCCGACGTCACCATTAAAGACTGGCGCGGGTATGATCTGGTGGCCTGAGTAGTGCTGTTGCGCCGGCAACGGCGGCCCCGGACGTGCTTTGCCCCCTTGCACATCTGGGGGTTGTCTCGGCACAAACCTCAGTTGGAGCCCAACTGAGCTACTTGCCCTCAGCTCCATCCCGTTGCATAGACCCGGTTCGCTTCCTCTTTCCCCGCCACACCATGCCCACACTCTCCATCCAGCCTCGCGCACGCATTTTCCACGGTCATGTCTGGGTCTATGCCACCGAGATCAAAGGCCGCTTCGGCGAGCCCAAGCCGGGGGATGTCGTCCAGCTCCAGGATGCGCGTGGCAAGCCGATGGGCAGCGCCATTTACAATCCGCAGTCGCAGATCAGCGCCCGGCTTTTCTCGTACCGCCGCCAGGACCTGGACCTCGACTTCTTCACCCGCCGCATCGAACGTGCGCTGAAAGTCCGCACGGATGCGGGCGTGGACACGGCCCTCTGCCGCGTCGTCTGGAGCGAGTCAGACGGCCTCCCTGGCGTCATCGTGGACCGTTACGGCGATTACCTCGTCCTACAGACGCTGACCCTCGCCATGGCGCAGCGGCAGGACCTCATCATCCAGGCCCTCGTCCAGATTTTCTCTCCTAAAGGCATCGTCCAGCGCAATGAAGGCGGCGTGCGCAAGGCCGAAGGGCTTGAGCAAATCAAAGGAGCCGTCTTTGGTGAAGCCCCCGCACCCTTCATCGTCCGGCATGAAGGCAGCGCGTTTCATGCGGATCTCATCGAAGGCCAGAAAACCGGCCTCTATCTGGACCAGCTCGATAACTACCAGCACGCCGCCAAACTGGCCAAAGGCCGCCGCGTGCTGGATTGCTTCAGCAACCAGGGCGGATTCGCCCAGGCCTGCGCTTTAGCCGGAGCCGTTGAGGTGACCGCCGTGGACATCAGCGAAAGCGCCACCGAGCAAGCCAAAAAGAACGCCGAAATCTCAGGAGCCAAGGTCAACTTCATCGCCGCCAACTGTTTCGATTTCCTCAAAGCCCAGGAAACCGCCGCTGCCACCTACGACCTCATCATTCTGGATCCGCCCTCCTTCACCAAGACCAAAGCCAAGGTCCAGGACGCCATGCGCGGATACAAAGAGATCCATTTGCGCTCGCTGAAGATGCTCCAGCCCGGCGGTATTCTGGCCACTTTCAGTTGCAGCCACCACGTCAGCAGCGGCGAGTTTCACGCCAGCATCCGGGACGCCGCAGTGGATGCCCGGAAAACCCTCCGCCGCATCGCCGTTTATACCCAGCGACCAGACCACCCCATCCTGGCCACCATTCCGGAGACGGAGTACCTCGTTGGCTATGCCTACGAAGTGATTGCCGCTTGGTAATGGAGCGTCGTCTTGTTGGTTAGGCTCAAGGAAAGAGGAGCGGGCAAGGCCTTCAGAATAAACTTTATTTCTATTCTGGCCCGCTGCGTGCGTGGGAAGGGTCCGCAACCACGGCCTGACCATGCACGAAGCTCCCTCACGACATTTTGACATTGCCATCATTGGGGGCGGGTTTGCGGGGGTGTATTGTGCGCAGCAGGTGCTCAAACGGGTGCGGGGGCAGTCTCTGCGGGTGGGCATCATCGCCAGTGAAAACCACATGGTCTTCCAGCCGATGCTGCCGGAGGTGGTGGGCGGCTCGCTCTCCCCGCAGCATGTGGTGAATCCCATCCGCATGATCTGCGAGGCGGCGGATGTGCTGAAAGGGGAGGTCACAAGTATTGACCTGGAAAGCCGTGTGCTGACCCTGAATGGAGGCAAGTTCAGCCCGACAGTGACGGTGACCTTTGACCACCTGATGCTGGCTCCCGGGGCCGGGGTGGACCTGAGCCGCATCCCCGGTATGTCCGAGCATGCCTACCTCATGCGCACCGTGGGGGATGCCATGAAGCTGCGCGCGGCCATCATCAGCCGCATGGAGGAGGCCAACCTCATCACCAAGCATGCCCAGCGGAAGGAGATGCTGTCGTTTGTGGTCGTAGGCGGCGGGTATTCGGGGGTGGAGACGGCGGGGCAGATCCAGGATCTGATCGCTGGTGTTTTACGATATTATGATAATATCCGCGCGGATGAACCGAGCGTGACCCTGGTCCATAGCGGCGAGCGATTGCTCAGTATGCTCGGCCCTGGCCTGGGGGACTACACCCGCCGCTGCCTGGAAAAGATGGGGGTGAACCTGGTCTTTAACAAACGCGTGCGGGCGGTCACGGCGCGGACGGTGCAGCTCAATGATGGCAGCACGCTGACCTCCAACCTCGTGGTCTGCACCGTCGGCAATGCGCCGCATCCCATCCTTCAGGCACTCGGGGCTGCAGGCGTGGTGCCGCTGGAGCGGGGGAAGGTGGTCGTGGAGGCCACGGGCCAGGTGAAGGGCGTGGAAAAAGTGTGGGCGGCGGGGGATTGCGCAGCCTTCCCCAAGTCGGATGGTGGCCTATGCCCGGAAACGGCCCAGTTTGCCATGCGGCAGGGGTCTTTGATCGGGGATAACATGGTGGCCAGCCTCCATGACCGGCCTTTGAAGCCGTTTAAATTTACCGGCCTGGGCGAGCTGGCTACCATTGGCCATCGCAAGGCCGTGGCCATGGTCATGGGCCTGCGTTTTTCCGGCCTGCTGGCCTGGTTCATGTGGCGCAGCATTTATCTCATGAAGCTCCCGGGGCTGGATCGCAAGCTGCGCGTCATGACCGAGTGGACCTTTGAGATGTTCTTCCCCCGCGACATCAACTTGCTCACGCCCAGCTTCTCCTCGCCATTGGGAGAGATGCATCTGGAAAAGGGCGATTCGCTGTTCCGATCCGGCGAGCCTGCGCAGTCGCTCTATGCGGTGAAAAAGGGCTGCGTGGAGATCACAGATGCCAGCGGTCAGCTGGTGAAGTCAGCGGTGGCAGGGGAACATTTCGGCGAACGTGCTTTGTTAGGCGACGGCATCTGGCGCTTCGATGCCACGGCCAAGGAGCCCAGTTCCCTCGTGGCCATTGATGGAGGGACTTTTAAAACGCTAGTCAAAAGTATCGGCTCCCTGGACAGCCTGTTCCGCTCCACCGCCCAGCAGTATCATCTGCCGGAGGAGATCCAGCAAACCGTGGCCGCGATGCCGGAGGCGACGCGGATGTCCACCGCCGGTGAGGTAATGACGCGCAAGGTCACCTCCCTGCTGGCGGAGCAGACGGTGCAGGATGCGGTGGCGGAGTTTCAGGCACATCCGCACAGCACCTATCCCGTGACGGAAGATGGCCGGGTCATTGGATTGTTGAGGCGCTCCATCGCCTATGACTGGCTGAAGAACCGGGGCCTCAGCAACCAGGATGCGTTGAAGAACCTGCCGCTGACCACGCCCTTCTGCGTGCGGGCTGACATGCCCGTGCCGGAGCTGGTTCAGACACTGATGCGCACCGGTGTGAGCAAGGCGGTGGTGGTAGATAATGAGCAAAAGCTGTTAGGCATGGTGACCGTCTTTGATCTGCTTAAGGGCGTTCGGTGAGGCGCAGCGCGGCCTGCCTGAGCTCCTTCCGCAGCGGCACGGCTTTTTCGGCCAGGAGGCGCTGCTCTTGCTCGTAGCGTTCGCGGCCTTCAGGTGTCTCGATGCAGACAGGTTCATAACCCAGGTGGCGCAGGTCGTAAGGGCTGGCGCGCATGTCCAGATCACGGCCTTCGCAGGCGAGGGCAAAGACCTGGCCGACGAGGTCCGAGCCCACCCAGGGCCAGAGCTTGGTGGCCCATTTATAAAGATCCATGTTGGCGTGCAGGCAGGCCCCCTGTTCCATGTCCAGCCGCGTTTCCAGCACGGGCTGGAGGACGTTCATCGGTTTGGCTTCGGGGGTGAAGAAACGAAAGGCATCGTAGTGGGAGCAGCCGATGCTCTGGCTCTCGATAAACGTGGCCATCACCTCGGGGGACAGGCGCAGTTCATAACCCTGATGGCGGATCTGCTCGCGCGACTGACGGTACACCATGGCCCATTCATGCAGGCCGAAACAGCGGAAGCGCGGTGCGCGGTCCAGCACATTCTCACAGAGGGTGGCCACCCAGCGGGCGAGGTCGCGCAGGTGGGGGCTGAGCCGGGTTTCATCCAGCCGCACGCAGCCGTCCTGATGAATCATGCGGTCCGATGCCAGCCAGGGCAGGTTGATCAAATCTTCATCGGTGACTTCAATCTCGACACCGAGCGGCGGCATCCACTGCTTCAGCTTGGCCGGGGAGAAGGTGTAATAGGTGAAGAGGAAATCGTGGACGGGATGTTTCTTCTGGTGGCAGCGCCTGGTGACAAACGCATCCGCCAGGGTGGCGACGCGGCCGAGATGGGCCTCGTGCCGGGCCTGCCAGTCCGCCCGGGACCAGCGGGTGCTGGGAGAACTGAGGGTCATGCTTCGATCTCAACTTTGTAGCGGGGCAGGGAAGGGTCCACCTGCTGGCTGTAAGCATCAATGCCGCCGGCCAGGCAGCGGGCGTTGGTAAAACCGTGGCCGATGAAGTAGGCGACGGCATCCAGGGAGCGGGAGCCGGTGTGGTCGTAGAGGATCAGCGGCGCGTTTTTATCCCAGGCAGAAAAGGCTTCCTGCACGAGTTCCTGCGTCATCAGCCGGGCCCCGGGGAGGGTGACGGCCTCGTGTTCCTCGCGGGTGCGTACGTCCAGGATGGCCAGATCCGGGGTGATTTTGCGGAGTTCTACGAAGTCGGCGGGGGAGATTTGCAGGGTGGCATCGCCCTGGTGGCTGTCCTGGATGTGGGCGATGACTTCCTGAACATCCAGGTTCTCATTGCGCTGGCAGAGCTGGGCGAGGGTTTCAGACGGGCTGAAGGCACAACTGCTGCAGCCGCCGATGTGGTAGCGGGCGAAGAGGGCGCGCTGGGCTCCCGGGTAGGATTGCAGGACCTGGGAGAGGGTGGTTTCTGGAGAAAGCGGAGGCAGGGCGGTCATGGGTATAATGAATAACGCACGTAGGAAGTGACGAAACTGCAAACTTCATGTGGGCAAGCGGGCCGCGTGCGCTACAATCCGCCTTTATGCTTGAACGCGAACCTCGCATCTATGTGCTGCCCACGATGATGACGGCCGGGAATATCCTGTCCGGTTTTGTCGCGATTTTGCAGATTTTCAAAGGCCGGGAAGGGGCCATCACGGAACATTATTACTGGGCCATCATCGCCATTTTGGCTGCCTGTCTTTTTGATGTGCTGGATGGTCGGGTGGCCAGGCTGGGCGGGCAGGAGTCCCCGTTTGGACGGGAGCTGGATTCGATTGCGGACATTGTATCCTTTGGTGTGGCCCCGGCGCTGCTGGTGCATGACATTGTGCTTTCCAGCATTGAAAAGCCTGCGGGGCTCGGCTGGCTGATCGCCTGTGCTTACCTGGTCTGCGGAGCCATGCGGCTGGCGCGGTTTAACTGCATCGCCGCCAGTGATGACAAGACCAACAGCAAGCATTTCCGGGGCTGCCCCATCCCGGCGGCGGCGGGCGTCATCGCCTCCCTGACGCTGCTCATGCTCTGGCTGGATGAAGGCAGCAAGGAGATTGGCCAGTGGAAATACGGGCTGGCGGTGCTGATGGTACTGCTGTCCTGGCTGATGATGAGTGATCTGGAATATCCCAGCTTCAAGTCCATCAACTGGCGCACGCGGCGCTCCCCGGTCTGGGTGATCATCTCCATTATCGTGGTGGCCTTTGCGGTGCGGAACTGGCAGTGGATGCCTTCCGTGCTTTTTGTCAGCTATTTGCTCTATGGTTTGGTGCGTCCCTGGGTTTCCCGCCGCTGGCGGCGTGAGATCGAGATCGAGTATGAAGCCGCAGACACGCCTGATGATCCCATCCCCATGGAGACGGAGATCCCCAAAAAGGATGAGGGGTCGAATGATCCGGCCTCCCAAATTTAAGCTTCTTTAATTCAGCGACGCATCAGACAGACACCTTTTTCGGATGGCGGATTTTTACCAGCACGCGCGACTTCCCACCCTGCATCATCTTGCCAGCCCTGACGCCACCGCGCGTGACGAAGAGCTGGTGGAGCTGACCCGTGACAAACCGGTGGCATTGCTGCTCCCGGCTTTGTTTGTGGAGACTCAGCGTCCTGCGCTGCCGGCCATCCTGGAGCAGGTTTCCCAGGTTCCTTACATCAGCGAGGTGCTGCTGACCATGAACGGCATGGAAGAAAGCCAGGTGGAGACCGCCCTGAAGCTCTGCCGGGAGTCCCCTTGTGGAAAAAAAGTGCATGTGCTGTGGAATGATGGCCCGGATCTGAAGGCAGCTCATCACCGCCTGAGTGAAAAGGGCTGGGACGGGACTTTCTCAGGGAAGGGGGCCAACATCTGGATGGGGCTGGCCTGCCTGAAGGCGGCCGGTCATACGGGCATTGTCATCAGCCATGATACGGACATCCTGAACTACAGCCGCTCCATGCTGGCCAAGCTGTGTTATCCTGTGGCCCATCCGCGGCTGAATTACCGCTTTGCCAAAGGCTACTACAGCCGTGTCGCGGACCGCCTCTATGGCCGCGTGACGCGGCTTCTTATTTTCCCTCTGATCCAGGCCTTTCAGGATGTGCTGGGCGTGAAGCCCCTGCTGGAGCATCTGGAAAGCTTCCGCTATCCATTGTCAGGGGAGTTTGCCGGTGAGCTGGAGACCCTCGCAGAGTTCAGCCTGCCTCCGGCCTGGGGGCTGGAGATTGCCATGCTGTGTGAATCCCACCGTTATCTCACCCCGGCGGAGCAGTGCCAGGTGGATCTGGGCTTTCACTTTGAGCACCGGCACCGGCAGCTTGTGAACCCTGGCCTGGAACAGGGGCTGGTGGCTGCGGCGGCGGATGTGGTCCGCTGTCTCACGTATCAAATTCTGCGTGATGCGGAAGAGCGTGCGGCGGAATCCCTGCTCCGCATGGTGCTGGAGCGCTATGCCAAACATCGGGCTCATGAATGGATGCAGCGTTATGAGCATGTGGCCCTGCTCAACGGACTCATTTTTGATGAGGCGGATGAGCGGCTGGCCATCCAGGCCTTTACGGAGGCGCTGGAAGAACTGGTGGCCACGGTCAGTGCCAAAGGCCTGCTGGTCCCAGGCATGCGGCCTTCCCCTGCACAGGCGCTCAAGCAGCTTCCGGGTCTTGGAGAGCAGATCGTGGCGACGGTGATGTAAGGGGGGCGGTGATTGATGCTTCTTCTTGCACCCTGGGGCAGGACTGGGCTAGAAAGCGGCCTGCCATCATGAAGTCCCTTTTCCTCACCAACGAATACCCGCCTCACATTTACGGAGGGGCCGGGGTGCATGTGGAATATCTGACCCGCGAGCTGGCCAAGCTCATGGAAGTGGAAGTGAGGTGCTTTGGCGACCAGGACAGCACTGAGCCTAACCTGAAGGTCAAAGGCGTGGGCCTGGACATGGAAGGCTGGAACTGCCCGCCGAATCTGAAATCCGTCTTTGGGGCCGTGCAGCGCTGCCTGGATTTCAATACTGAAAAAGTGGATGCCCAGGTGGTGCACCTGCATACTTGGTATGCCCACTTCGGCGGCATCCTGGCCAAGATGAACTACGGCCTGCCAATGGTCCTCACCGTACATTCTCTGGAGCCTCTGCGCCCTTGGAAGCGGGAGCAGCTTGGCGGCGGCTACGACTTCACCGTCTGGTTGGAAAAGACCGCGCTGGAAATGGCGGATGCGGTCATCGCCGTCTCGGAAGAGACCAAGAGCGACCTGCTGCGCTTCTTTCCGCTGGATCCGCATAAGATCCACGTCATTCACAACGGCATTGATCCGGATGAATACCACCGCGTGGAGGCTCCTGAGGTCCTGCGCAAGCATGGGGTGGACCCGGAGGTGCCGTATGTGCTGTTTGTGGGCCGCATCGCCAGGCAAAAGGGCATCGTCCATCTGGTGAAGGCCATTGAGAAGATGGACCCGGGATATCAGGTCGTCCTCTGTGCCGGCGCGCCGGACACGCCGGAGATCGCGGCAGAAATGCAGGCCGCCGTCGCACACGCCCAGGAAAAGCGGGGCGGCATTGTCTGGATTCAGGCCATGCTTCCGGTCCAGGAAAAGATCGCCATGTATTCTCATGCATCGGTCTTTTGCTGCCCGTCCATTTATGAGCCTTTTGGCATCATCAACCTGGAAGCCATGGCCTGTGAAACAGCCGTGGTCGCCAGCGCGGTGGGCGGTATCAAAGAAGTCGTCGTACCTGGGGAAACTGGCATCCTTGTGCCTTTGGACCAGCAGACGGAAAGCCCTTTTGAAGCGCTTCATCCGGACCGGTTCGCCGCTGATCTGGCGGAAGGAATCAACAGCCTCATGGCCGATCCTGAAAAATGCCGCCGAATGGCCCTGGCCGGCCGCAAGCGTGCCGTGGACCGCTTTAGCTGGACAAGCATCGCCGTGCGTACCAAGGCCCTGTACGACACCCTGGTGAAAGCCTGATCTGACACGCCTTATAGATTCTCATTGTATGGAACTCATCAACAACGCTGCTGACGTGCCCGCTGCGGTCGGGCCTTATTCCCAGGCTGTCCGTGCCAACGGTTTCCTGTTCTGCTCCGGCCAGATTCCCATTAATCCGGCCACAGGCAAGATTGAAGCGACCGAAGTGGAAGGGCAGACGCGGCAGGTGCTGGCCAACATCAAGGCCCTGCTTGCGAGCCAGGGGCTGGAGCTGAACTACGTCGTCAAAGCCACCGTCTTTTTGCAAAGCATGGCGGACTTCCCGAAAGTGAACGCACTGTATGAAGAGGCTTTCAGCGGTCACAAGCCTGCCAGATCCACCGTCCAGGTCGCCGCGCTGCCGCTCGGCGCCCTGGTGGAGATTGAGGTGATCGTAGAACTCCCCTGATCACTCTGGCGTCACCCCGGCCACTACTGGCTGGGGATGGACTCCTCAGGATTCTTCCGGCGGAAGCCCTGGATGCGTCCCTCCCCTTTGTAGAGGTAGATTTTGCCAACATCTTCCAGTTTCATCAGCAGCCAGGGGGAGAGGAGATTCCGCCCGTTCTTGGTAAAGACAATTCCATCTGCCAGATGAACGCAGGAATGGTAGGCATCGCCGGTGGTATTGCTGAGGAAGAACAGGATGTCCCCGTATTTATAGGGAGCTTCCACCGGCTGGAAGTTTTCCAAAACCGCACTGGTGGCCAGGCGTGAATCCAGCAGGTATTCATGCGGCTCGTAGTTGAAGAAATTCAGGGATGTCCAGTGGCAGTCCGGCAGCATTCCATGCTTGGCCAAATCCAGTCCGGGGTAAGTGTACATCAGCTTGCGCACCAGAGAGGGGAGCAAGTGCGACAGAGGCAGTGTCTCAAGGCCGTCCGTATCAATGACGGATTGTACGAACGGCTCGATGTCCTTGCGCCGCAGGCCGATCCCCAGCGTCCAGTAGCCCACGAGCTCATCAATATTTGTGGAATGATCTACTTCCACCTTGACCATCAGGGACCGGGTGCGGGTGAAGGCCTTGAAGATCGCACGGGCTTCGGAATCAGACTCGGCATAATTGAGGATGGCACCCACATCACTGAAGGCGATCGTATCTCCGCGTTTGTAGCACATCTGCTCGATTTTGGCGATGAGCGCCGGGCGCAGTTTGCTGGTGCGATACCATTCGCCCACCGTCTGGCCGACAATCAAAACCGGGTCCACACAAAATTCATTGGGCGGATACTTGGACAGCTCCGTGTAAATGAAAGCCCTGGATTCCGGGCTGATGGATTCCAGATCAGGAAGTGGTGGGAAAAGGTGAACGAAACCGTTTTCCCGGACCATCTGGTCTGGAGACAGCAAGAGAGTGATCAAGGCCTGGGACAGGGAGGCTTTGCGAAAGAACTCCGGCAGTGTGCTGAGCATCTCCTCTGGGAAAGTCCAGCGGGGGCGTGAATTGGGGAGCGGAAAGCTGTCCACCAAAGCCGTAGGCGCTTCGAGATAGATGTAAGAGCAGCGCAGCTTGCCCCATGGACCAGGAGCCGCATAAAAGGTGTTCGGGCCGGGGGCAGGCGTGGCCGATGTGGAGGCAGAAGTCGAGGCTGTATTGCTGCCATTCTGGCTGAGCAACTGGCGCAGATCGTTGAGGTCATTGATTTGCGCTTTCAGTGCGGATGCAGAGCCCAGAACAAGGGGGAAGAGGAGGAGCCTCCAACAACGGCTTGAGATGGCGGAACGGAATGCTGCGTGTGGGGGGGGCAGAGACATGGTTGAACGGTGAGACAAAGGATGCCGGATAGCGTTTAAAGGCTTGTGGGATTCTTGAAAAAGAATCCTCCATATTTGGTTGGTGTAATCTTTATAACGCAAGAAAGATCAGTTCCACAGAGAAAATGCTTGGGCTGGCGGGGAAAAATTGATATTCCTCGCGTTTCCGCTTCGCTCCCCCGATCCCGAATGTATTGCCAGAACTCACGATCCGCCCGCCAGCATGCAGTGCAGACTGTCGCTTATTGCCTAGTCATGGCCGGTGGCAGCCTTCTTTTCCCCTGCTTTTCAGTGGCGGGCGAATCTACTTTTGCCCTGGCTGAAAAGGAAATTCAGAGGCGTGCTGAAACCGTGTCCTCACGTGAGATGCTCCTGCCTGAGGCTGAAACCCTCCTGCGCAAAGGGGAAACCGCTGCCGCCTTAAAGATCTACGAAGAGGTCTATACCGGCCTCCCGGATGTACCATTGGCCCAGGAAGCCAGGGCTCTTGCCCTGGATGGCTATGTGCGTTCCGGTCTTGTCCGTGCCCAGGAACTGACCACTGCCGGTGATTATCCCGGCGCTACGGCTCTGCTCGACAGGCTGGACAGCCAGGGCGTGGCGAAAGGGGACAAACGCATCTCCCGGATGAGGGCCCTCTTTAGTGACCCGGACCGCTATCCTCCTGCCCTTACTCCTGGCCATGTAGCGCGCGTGGCTGAAGTGAAGACCTTGCTGGAACTCGGAAATTCCCAACGGGAAATCGGTGAGTATGACAAATCCCTCCTGACCTTTGAAGAGGTACTTCGGCTGGACCCCTACAATTCTGCCGCCCGCCTGGGGATGCAGAAAACAGAAGCTGACCGCACCCGCTACCTGGATGCGGCCAAAGATCACACGCGCAGCAAAATGCTCAATGACGTCAGCGGAGCTTGGGAAAATCCGGTTGCGGTGAGCAGAACTGATGTGTCCAGCCTGTTCAACGGCAGCGGGACCACGGGCATTGCCACCGGCATTCGTGGCGGGCGGGAAGCCATCCAGCAGAAACTCAGGGACCTGAAAATTGCCCGCATTGACTTCAGCGGTGCTTCTTTGCAGGAAGTCGTGGAGTATCTGCGCGTTCGCTCCAGGGATCTTGACCCTGCAGGCCGTGGCATTGATTTTGTCATCAGCCTGCCGCCTGATTTTCCCTCCCGGCCTATTTCCCTGAACTTGATTGAGGTGCCGCTGGAGGAAGTCCTTCGTTATGTGGCTGAGATTGCCGGATTGAGTTACCGGGTGGAAGAGTTTGCAGTGCGCCTTGTCACCGCTGCATCCGGCTCATCTGTCATCATCACCAAGACCTACCGGGTTCCGCCGGACTTCATCACCCGGACGCCGGTGGGCGCTGAGGCGCCCGCCACGGCAGATCCTTTCGCCAATACCAGCAGCGCCCCGACATCCGGTCTTGGGTTCCGGCGCATGGGTGCCCAGGAGTATTTACAAAGCTATGGCATCCTTTTTGGAGAAGGAGCAAGTGCTACTTATAGTGCTGTCAGTGGCACTCTCATGGTGCGCAACACTGCCAGCAATCTGGAACTGGTGGACAATCTTGTTGAGCAGGCCCTCACCCGCTCTCCGAAGCAGGTCATCATTGATGTCAAATTGATGGATGTTGGCGAAGACCGTCTGACAGAACTTGGTTTTGACTGGCTTCTGGGCGGTGGCGGCGTCTCCAATGACCAATATGTACTCGGCGGCGGCACTCCGGGAAATCTCGGTTCAGCCTTAGCTTCCCAGGACTTTCCATTTCAGAATGCCACGACGGCGGTCGGTGCCAATCCGGTTACTGCAGGATTGCGGTCCTCGGCTGATTTAGGGGTGCAAGGTGTGGATGGCGTGCTTGCAGGCATTGTTCCCTCCACTGCCAGGCGCTCACCGGGCGTTCTTTCCGTGGCTGGTGTTCTTACCACCCCGCAGTTCCAGGGGGTGCTCCGGGCACTGGATCAGAAAAAAGGCATTGATATGACCGCGCAGCCCAGCGTCATCACCCGCACCGGGCAGCAGGCCAGTTTGGAGATTATCCGCGAGTTGATCTATCCCACCGAGTTTGATCCGCCCCAGATCCCGACCACCGTTGGAAATACGACTTTGGTAGATGCGGTTACCGGTGCCTTGATTCCCCTGCCTCTGCCCCCGGCTGTCATCACTCCGACCACACCGACAGCTTTCGAAATGCGCCGCACCGGAGTCGTCTTGAACGTGACGCCTGAAATCTCCGAAGACGGCAAATCGGTGGACCTCACACTGAACCCGGAGTTTACCGATTTCACTGGCTTTGTGAACTATGGCTCACCCATCAATACAGTGACGGATGGTGAATTTTTTGAACTGACACCCAATCTGATCTTCCAGCCGGTGTTCGACAGCAAAAGGATCGTGACTTCGGTCAAGGTCTGGGATGGTGCCACAGTGGTCCTTGGCGGAGTTATCACAGATCGTGAAGAACTCATTGATGACAAAGTACCCGTCATGGGGGATCTGCCCTTCATTGGCCGGTTTTTCAAAAGCACCGTGAAGCAGCGCCGCTTGCGCAATGTGGTCATGTTTGTCAGCGTTCGTGTAGTGGACCCCTCCGGGGCACGGATCAATCCGGATCAGTAAGTTTCGCCCAAAAACAGCTCAGACCGGCGGAGAGAGAGGAGAGTTTTTTCTTTGGGCTGCGTTTAGGTTGGCATGACTGTACGTCACCTCCTTCTGGCCCTGGTTTTGTCATCCGCCGCAGGCAGCCTTTCCGCTGCGCCGAAGCCGCCTAACATTCTGTTCATCTTCACAGATGACCACTCCTACAAGACGCTGTCCTGCTACCTGGAGGCCATGCCTGGCGTGCGCACCCCGGCCATGGATGCGCTGGCCGCCAGCGGAGTGCGCTTCAGCCATGCTTATATGGGGGCCTGGTGCATGCCCTCCCGCGCCACAATGCTGACCGGCAGGCATCCTCACGGCATTGAGTCCATGCGCATGAGCGGCAAGTATCCGGGCAGCGAATACGATCCGAAGCTGACACCTTTCTTTCCGGCTGAGTTCCGCAAAAACGGCTATCAGACAGCCCACATTGGCAAGTGGCACACGGGGACGGATGCCGGCTATGGGCGGGACTGGGATTACCAGATCGTCTGGAACCGGCCGAAGTATCCTGAGAATGCCGGGGCCTACTACACGGGGCAGATTTTGGAGGTGAATGGGGTGAAGGCGGATGCGCCGAACCCTGACTACTCCACGGATAATTATACGAAGTGGGCGGCGGAATACATCCGGGGGGAGCACCGGGCGGCGGATAAGCCGTGGTATCTGTGGCTGTGCTATGGCGGGGTGCATGGCCCGACGACGCCGGCGAAAAGGCACAAAGGTCTGCACAAGGAGGACAAAGTGACCGTCCCGGCGGATATTTTGGGCCCGCGTCCAGGCAAGCCTGACTATCTCAACGACACCCAGGCCTGGAGGAAAGACAAAGAGGGCCGCATCGTCCCGCAGAAGAGCGGGAAGACCTTTGGCGACAATGCCAAGAAGGCCCGCCCCTATGAAGACCATATCCATCAGCTCAGTGACTGCGTGCAGTCCCTGGATGAGGGGGTGGCGGAGGTGATGAAGGCGCTGAGGGAAAGCGGGCAGCTGGAGAATACCCTGGTGGTATTGACCGCAGACCAGGGCTTTGCCACCGGGGAGCACGGACTGCGCACCAAGCTTGCTCCGTATGATGCTGCCTATCGCAGCCCGCTCATTGTCTCCATGCCGGGGACGGTGGCTGCTGGGAAGGTGTGCACGAAGCCGGTGAACGGAACGGATCTGGTGGCGACCTTTAGCGCCATGGCGGGCATCCCGCTGCCGTGGGAGGTGCATGGGCGGGACATCACGCCTTTACTTAAAGAGCCAGAGACTGCCGCCTGGCCGTATCCCTGCTATTATGAGGGAACAGGAAATCTGTACGGCAGCGATGTGACGCAGGTTATGAAGACCGATGCCAAGGAGGCCGCCTACCACAACGTTCCCTGGTATGCAGCGCTCAATGACGGGCAGTATAAATACATCCGTTACCTGACCCCCGGAGAGACAGAGGAACTCTACAACCTGCAGGCTGACCCGGAGGAGCTGACCAACCTGGCGGACGAGCCAGCGCATCTTGCCACCCTGGAAAAACTGCGTGCTGCGGCGGTGGCGGAACTGCGCCGCACGAGTGCGGGTTATGCAGAACTGCTGCCTCCAAGCCGCCAGATGCAGGCAGCAGCGGAGAAGAACTGAGGGGTATAAAAAAGTAAGGGCCCCTTAGCGGGGCCCCGGCTGGTTTATTTGAAGTGCTTGTTGGCGGCCTTCAGATGTCCGGCGTATTCCTCGGTGCGCATTTCCACGCGCTCGCGGATGCTGCGCTCGCCGATGCCGTCGTGCTTGGTGGCAACGAGAGCTTTGAGGAGATTGATCGTGTCCCGCACATCTGCCTGCATGACGAACTCGGGGGAGATCTTTTTGTTCTCATCCATGTTGTGATAGTTGCCCAGCGGTACGGAGATGCCGGCGCTGCGGTGGCCGGCGGCCTGCATGGCGGTGGCTTCACAGGCTCCGGCGTCCAGCAGGCAGCGCTGCACGCGGATGCCCTGTTCCTTGGCCGTTGTCATCAGCACGGCGGTACCTTCGCTGTCAAAGATGGAAAGGCGGTCGCCCACGCGCACCACCGGGCCACCTCCCATCACCGCACCATTGACAGGACGGCTGGTCTCGATGGACAGGAAGACGTCGTCTTTCTCAAAGGGCCATTTTTGGGCGATGTGCCAGGCTCCCAGGAAACCGACTTCCTCGGCACGGGTGAAGACGGCATGGAAGGTGGTGCTGAGGTTCAGCTCCGCCAGCTCCCAGAAGGTGGCGACGATGACAGCACAGCCGACGAGGTCGTCACAGGCAGTGGCCTCGATTTTTTCATCGGTGATGTTCACCGGGAAAACCCAGGTGGCGATGTCGCCCTTCGGCTTCGCACGCAGACCGCGTTTGACGCCGGCCTCCACCTCAGGTTTGGGCACGCCGCCGAGGAATTCAAAATCATCCTTGCCCTTGCTGCCGGGGACGCGGACGAAAGCGGGGTGGTCCATGTGGGCACCGAGCACCCAGGTGGGCTTGCTCTTGCTTTTGCCGTTTTTATACGTGGCGATGAGGTTGCCGTATTTGTCCCGTTTGGTTTTGACGTGGGGGCATTCCTTCAGCAGCGCCTCGATTTCGGCGCGGACATGGTATTCGTGGAAAGGAGCGGTAGGCTGCTTTAGAATTCGCTTGAGAATGGTTGTGAGGTTGGGCACTGCCATGTGCCTACCGTAACGACCTTTTCCCAACCCACAAACGCCAAGGTGAAGAAGCTCCGATATTTCTGCGAGACCGTTTTGGTCTCATCAGCGGCCTGGTTGCTGCCGAAACTGCCAAGATCTGTGATCCTGGGGCTGGCTCGTGGGCTGGGTTCGCTGGCCTATTTTCTGGATGCGCGCGGCCGCAGTACCGCCCTGGACAATCTGAATGCCGCCTTCCCTGGCACTTATACACTGGCGCAGCGGAAGCGCATCGCCCGGCAGTCGTACCAAAATTTTGCCCGCACCTTCCTGGATCTTTTCTGGTCCGCCAGCCTCACGAAGGAAACCTGGCAGCAGCACATCAGCCTCCGGATGGACGACAGCGAGGCGGAGGCCAGGGCCCGCGAGACCGGGGCCATCTGGGTCACGCCGCACTTTGGGAACTTTGAGTTTGTCAGCCTCGTCTGGGGGTTTCGCGGCATTCACTTCACGGTCGTGGCGCAGGATTTTGCCAACCCGGCGCTGACCACGATCTTCCGCCGGCTGCGGGAGCACTCCGGGCACACCGTCATTCCGCAGGAAAATGCGATTATCAAACTGGTGAAGGCGCTGAAGAAAAAAGGCCACGCCGGACTGCTGACGGACCTGAACATCGCGCCCGGAAAATCAGCGACCGTCATCCGCTGCTTCGGCCTGATGACCTGCGTGCCGACGCTGCATGTGGAGCTGGCGCTGCGGCTGGGCCTGTCTCTCATCACAGGCGTCTGCCGGCCGCTGCCGGACGGGCGGTCAGAGATCACCATCTTCGAGGCTCTCCTGCCACAGCCGGGGGATGATGTGACTGCGCTGACGCAGCGCGTGTGGGATCATTTTGAAAAGGCCATCCGCGAGCATCCGGAGTGCTGGCTGTGGATGTATAAGCACTGGCGCTACCTGCCCACGCGGGACATTTATCCCGAATATCCGACCTATGCGAAACCTTCGAGGAAATTCACGGCGCTGATTGAATCCATGAAGGCGGGGGGCAGCCGGCATCGTGCGGGGTGAAACGCAGGATCGTTTCAATAGCTCCCCAGCGCCTGCTTCTGCATCAATTCCACGCCTTGTTCGCCGACGGGGATCCAGAGGTCCTGGGGCGCAGTGTTGGTGGCACGCTCCACGGGCAGGATGAGGTTGATTGGCGTATCGAAAGAGGCCACGGAATTTAGCTGGCCGGTGACGGGGGCGATGGAAGCGACCTCAAAATGGCCGGGGCTGCTGGCCAGCAGGTGCCCGCCGATGCTCTGCAAGAGGATGGGCAGGGCATTGGTATTCCAGGCGGAGGCCTGCGAAAGCCGGCCGGTCATGGCATCATAGCGGATGCTGACCACACCTGGGCGGCCGGTTTCGCGGGCGAGATACAGGCCCGCTTCATCCATGCTGGCTGCTGCATCAAAGGCAGTGGCGGTCACGTAGTCACTTAGCAGGCTCGCTTTCACCCCGTCATAGGCGCTGGCATGGACCACGCGGGTGGGGCTGAATCCGGCACGGAGCATCAGCTCGCTTTGCGTCACCAGCACCGCCCCTTGGGAATCCGCAAGGCGCACCCCCAGCAACTGGCCTGGAATGGAAACGGCATCGCGCAGCAGGGGAGTTCCAGAGCGGAAATCCACCACTTGCAGCCAGGAGCGTATCTCACCTGCACGGGGGCGCAGGGGTACTTTTATTTCAGGCGCTGCGTGGCCCGCCGGGCTGCTGCCTTCAACATGGTCGTAGCTGAAAAAGACAAAACCTCCGGCAAAGGTGGCGGGTGAAACATGCATCACCTGAGCCTGGACAGGAAACACCTGGGCCTCCTCGGCGATGAGCGCATCTTTGCCCAAACGCAGCGGGCAAAGGGCCATCACCACGGAGCCTGCCCGAGTTTGAGGCGCAGCGCTGTTTTGAATGACATTCGGATCCTTCCACCAGTGCCAGGATTCTGGTTTCGCCGGGATAAACCAGACCAGGGTAGCTGCATCCACCCATAGCGGTTGCACCTTGGCAAGATTCAGGCCCCCTTCATCCAGGCCATCCAGATCCTGTTCCTGCGTGGACAGGACGGTGATCGCAGCGGTGTCATTGAGGGTCAGCATCCAGGTGCGCAACCGGGACGGCTGGCTGGCTGTTGCCGGGAGCCATTGGGCGATGAAAATGCGGTCCTCCTGGCGGCTGATGCCCACCACCTGCCCCTGGCCCAGGGGCAGCTCTTCCAGCAGTTCTTCCGGGGCGATGGCAGGCGTGAGGCGCAAGTGGGCCGGGGGCGCTTCAATTCCCTCTCCTCCATCCTCCACCTGCAGCAGATAATCACCGGCGGGGATGACGCGGTCAGTTCTCCAGAACAGCGTCATTTCTACAGGCAGCTCGGTTGGGTCGCCGGCATTTTGGGCCTTCAGATTCCTGCCGCCGACGCTCAGTTCATATCCCATCACCAGGACGGGCGGGCGTTTGGCCGGCTGCGTCACCAGTCCGCCAGCGCCTCCTTCCACGGGGACTTCGTGGAGGCGTTTTTGGCCGGCTTCACGTACGCTGACCATCAGACGTCCGTCCTGGATACGGAAAGCGGACCTGTTGCCGGCAAAGGTCGTTTTGCCGGCGATCTTGGGCTTCTCAAGATGTATCAATTCCAGCCGTGTTAAAAGCGTCGAACGTCCCTTTTTGGCGGCCTGGACCGAGCTTAAAATTTGCAGTTCGGTGCTGCTGCGATTGAGCACGGCATCGGTCATCTGCCCCTCCAGCCGCAGGCTGCCGGTCAGCATGGGCTCGCCATGCTGGATGTGGATGAGAAGCAGCATCAGAGCTCCCGGATGCTCCTTGCTGGTGGATGGACCTATCAGCAGCACCTCGGTCCCGGCCGCATTGAGGACAAACATTCTTTGAACCTCCACCGGCACTCTCAGGCTGCCGGTGCGCAGAGGATTTGTGGGATCGCTCACATCCAGCACCTGCAGCCCGCGTGCGGCATGACTGTAAAACAGACGCGTGCCGCGCAGTTCCCAGTTTTCCGTTTCTGTCGCCGGGCTTTGGGTAAGGGTGGTCGGGGCTTTGGGGCTGCTCTTCAGCCGGTCCAGGGCTTTGGAAACCGGCACTTCAAAAGCGGCCGCCGGGCGGGAAAAGCTGTGCTTCGCGTAAGTGAACCGGCTGGGAAATTTCGGCGTGCGATAGCCCAGCACCCGCACTTCATCATCAGCCACACCTACTGGCAGGGGAAAAGAGACATCGCGCATCTGCTCGCGGTTCAGCGTGCGCGGATACAGTACCGCTAACGGCTTCCAGCCAGGGCCGCTTTTGCGTTCCAGCACCACCTGGTGATAGCTCAGGGCCATCGGCACGGACAGGGCATCGCCTGTGCGCGTGGTGCGCAAGGTCGCGGGCGCACTCGCAGGCGTGGCGGCAGTAAGGACCGGAACGGGCAGGAACGTCAGCAGGACAGCGATGAGCGCGTGGCGGAGGGGGGGCACAGCAAGGGGGATTTGCAGTGTCCTTTTATAAAATTACCGGGCGTTTAGCAAGACTGTTTCCTGATGGGGGTGGCAAACGATCACGGCTTCCTTTTACCCTGGCCTTTGCCTTTGCCCTTGCCCTTAGCCGCTGGCTTGGGCTGGAGGTGGACGGTCTTTTGGACGAGGGTGGAAAATTCATCGGTCTGCTGTTGCCAGACGGCTTCCAGTTCCTTCACCTTGTCGGGCATTTTGGCGGCGAGATCATGGGCTTCAGCGCGGTCAGTTTTCAGGTCGTAAAGCTCCCAGGCATCGCCTTTGGCGGCCACCAGTTTCCAGTCGCCCACGCGCACGGCGCGGTTGCCTTCATGCAGCCACCAGAGGGAATCGCGGGGGATGGTTTCGTCTTTGGCAAAGGCGGGCAGCAGGCTCTTGCCGGGGGCTTCTGGCATTGCCTCGCCATTCCATTCCTTGGGCTTCTCCACTCCGGCGATTTCCAGGATGGTAGGCACGATGTCCACCACATGGGATGGCGTGTGGCGCAGCTCTCCGCGTGCGGGGATGCCTACGGGCCAATGGGCGATCAATGGGGTGCTGATGCCGCCTTCGTGCACCCAGGTTTTGTGGCGGCGGAAAGGGGTGTTGCTAGCGCTGGAGAAGCCGGGTCCCAGGCAGAGATAGGTCGCGGCGCTGCCGGGTGCGGCCTGCGGATCATGGCCGCCGTTGCGCACCATGATCTCGGCGCTGGCGCCGTTGTCGGAGGCAAAAAAGATGACGGTGTTTTCATAGGCGCCCATGTCCTTGATCTGCTGCACGATGCGGCCGATCTCCTTGTCCATGCGGTCCACCATGGCGGCATGGATGGCCATTTTGGTGGCCTGAAAACGGCGCTGTTCATCGGTCAGCGTGTCCCAGGGCAGGGGGCGGTTGATCTCGCCGGGGCCGAGCTTTTCAAAGGCATCGGGGAAGTCATAGGGCGGGCCCACATCCTCCTCCAGAGCGGACAGCTCCGTGTTGTGGATGCCCATCTCTTTTTGCTTTTTAAAGCGGGCTTCGCGCATGGCCTCCCAGCCTTTCAGATACTTGTCGCGATAGATGGCGATGTCCTCCGGCAGCGCATGCAGGGGGAAGTGCGGGGCGATGAAGGGAATGTAATGGAAGAAGGGTTTGTCTGCGTGTTTGGCGGCGTGCTCCTTCAGGCAGTCAATGGCGTGGTCGGCGGTGGCGATGGTGGTGTAGTAGCCGGTTTCGTTCTCGGGGGCATTGACGGGCACGTCGTTGATGGCATTGCCTTTGGAGCTGAAGAAGTTCCCTTGGTTGCGGGTGTCCAGGGAGCGGTCGAATCCGGCTTCCAGCACCGGGCCGTCAATGTGCCACTTGCCGCTGTGATAGCTGCGGTAGCCGGCGGGTTTGAGGTAGTCTGGCAGCAGGCGCGCCCAGGGCTGGCGCACGCCGCGGCCACCGCCGCCCAGGCCGGGCAGCTCGTCCCGGTGGATCTGCTGCGCGTAGTAGCCGCTCATCAGCGCCCCGCGCGTGGGCCAGCAGCGGGCGGTGTTATAAAACTGGGTAAAGCGCAGCCCGTTTTCCGCCAGGGAATCCAGGGCGGGCGTGGCGATGTCACCGCCGTAACAGCCGAGGTCGGAGTATCCCAGGTCATCGGCGAGGATGAAGACCACATTCGGTTTGTCCGCCGCTGTCGCTGTGAGCAAGGACAGGGAGGCTACGAGGAGGGAAAAGAGGACGCGCATGAGTGCCATGAAAACGACGGTCACGGGCGGCTCTTGCGTCTGCCTCCAGTTTGCCGAAAGGAACCTGGGGCGAGGGGCTTATCTTGAAGACGATGAACCGCATTCAGCAAGAGAACGCCCTGGAAGGAAGCCGCGACTGGCAGTTGACGCGCATGCGGCTGGACAAGACGGGCGGTTTCCGCAGCCCGTACATTGAAGGATACTGCTCCAGGCAATCCGTGCAGGCGGGGGAAACTCTGGACGTCTTTGTCAGCACGGCCCCTGCGGCGCGCTTTAAGATCGAGATCTTCCGCACGGGTTATTATGGCGGACGCGGGGCCAGGTTGATGGCTGAACTGGGCCCGTTTGAAGGCAAGGCGCAGCCGGTGCCGGAGCCGGATGAAACGACGAGGTTGCGGGAATGCCGCTGGGAAAAATCACACACGCTGACCATCCCGGAGACGTGGGTGAGCGGGGTTTATCTTGGACGTTTGACGACGCTGCCGGAGACGGAGGACCAGCCTTACTGGCAGAGTTATGTGGTCTTCATTGTGAAGGATGAGCGGCCTGCGGACATTCTTTTGCAATGCAGTGACAATACCTGGCAAGCGTATAACCGCTGGCCGGATGACTATTCGCTTTATACCGATCCGCGTGGTGGCCAGGGGCCGCTGGCGCATGTGAGCTTTGACCGACCTTATGCGAAGTACGCGCAGATTTATGAGAATCCGCAGTCGGTGGGCAGCGGGGAGTGGCTGTGCTTTGAGTATCCCATGGCCTACTGGCTGGAGCAGCAGGGTTATGATGTGACGTATTGCTCCAATGCCGACATGGTGACGCCGGACCGGGGGCTGAAGTGCAAGACCTTCATCAGCATCGGCCATGATGAATACTGGGACATCCGCCAGTTCACCAGCGTGGAAAAGATGCGGGATGAAGGGGTCAATCTCCTGTTCCTTTCCGGCAATTCCGTGTGCTGGGTCACACCCTTTATGGACAATGCCAAAGGGGAGGCCAACCGGCGCATCTTTCGTGGCGGGCCGTATGGTGCCAGCAACCAGTGGGCGCAAAACCGCGAGGACAACCACGGTCCTTTCCCGCATCGTGGCCCGGATGAAGGGTATCTGATGGGCGTGCGCAACATCCGGCCCGTCAATGGCGGCGGCGACTGGACCTGCGTGAAGCCGGATCACTGGCTCTTTGAAGGCACCGGCATGAAGGCCGGGGAAAGCGTGCCGGGCCTCATCGGCTGGGAATATCATGGCGACCCGCCATCGGATCTTGAGGGAGTGGAGGTCATCGCCGCTGGCACGGCCTGGCAGGGGGGCAAGGTGCCGCAGCAATGGGCGGCGGTCATCTTTCCGGGACCGAAAGGGAACTTTGTTTTTAATGCCTCCACCATCTGGTGGGCGCAGGCGATGAGCAAACCGCCAGGCCACATGCCGGTCTGGAGCCACTATTCCCGCCCGCATGGACCCGATGACCGCATCCAGCGCATCACGGCAAATTTGCTGAACCGGAAGTGACGATCATCCTTGCGTGGGGGAGCTTGCGTGCGGGGATTTCGCCCGCTATGGAAACTCATGTTTTTCGATACGCACACGCACCTGGGCAGCCATAAGTTTGATGAAGACTTGCCCGCTGTTTTGGACCGGGCCCGTGCGGCCGGGGTGACGCGCATGATGGCCCCGGCGACGGATCTTGCCAATGCGCGCAAGCTGCTGGCCATCGCGGAAAAGGAGCCGGATGTGCGGGTCGCCGTGGGCATCCATCCTTGTGATGTGGACAGCGTATCGGGCGAGGCTTGGATCAACGAACTGCGTGACCTGGCCCGGCATCCCAAGGTGGCGGCCATTGGCGAGATTGGCCTGGATTATTTCCATGCGCCGCCGGAGGGATTCGACCTGGATGGATGGAAACTGCACCAGGCCCGCTGCCTGCATTTGCAACTGGAGCTTGCGGCAGAACTCGGCCTGAACGTGGTGCTGCATAACCGCGAAAGCTGGGAGGATCTGACCGCCATCGTCATGCCCTACAGCGGCCGCCTGCGTGGTGTGTTTCATTGTTATACCGGCACGCTGGAGCAGGCACAGCCGCTGCTGGATGCCGGCCACCTTATTTCCTTCACCGGCATTGTGACGTTTAAGAATCCCGGTCCGGCGGGAGAAACGGTGCGCCAGGTCCCTGCGGGCCATTACATGCTGGAGACGGACGCACCGTACCTGGCACCGGTGCCCTATCGTGGGAAACGCTGCGAGCCCGCCTATGTGGCGGATACGGCGCGGGCGGTGGCGGCACTGCGCGGACAGGCTGTTGAGCAGGTGGCCAGTGACACCAGCATCACTGCGCAGAGCTTTTTCAAAGGTTTTTGCTGAAAGCGTCCGGAGGCCCGCTCCGCCGCCTTCCAGCAAGCCTTCGGTAAAGCCAAGGAGTGAGGGCATCCTGCCCTCAGCTCCCATGCCCAAAGGACTTCCGTCCCCTATCTTAGGGTTGGGCACAACCCTGGGACCCCATTCCCTAGACCCACCCTCCACGCACCACCCCATCGAGGACGTGTCGGTTAAACTCGGCAGTCCCCTTTAGACTCCGCACCGCTCCTCGCTATAGCAGCCCTCATGCACAGACGCCCCTGGCTTCAAAAAGTACTCCTCATCGCCATATGCGTGTCTCTGGCCTTGTCGGGCGCATCTTCGGAACCCGCCCCCCAGCCCGCTCTCGGAGTCTATGGGGAAAACTCCATGCAGCGCGTCCTCGACTTCGAAAAATGGCTCGGCCGCCCCGTGGACCTCATCCTCTGCACCGTGGACTTCCAAAAGTGGGAAAACTACCGCTATGCCGACTGGCTCAGCCAGACCGTCTATGGCGCACGCGGCCACCGTCGCCTCGTTTATGACGTCCCCATCATCATCACCGGCGCCACCTATGCCGCCGCCCGCGCCGGGGATTACGACGCCCACTGGCAGTGCCTCGCGGATTCCATCCTCGCCAACAACCCCGGGGCAGGGGACATCGTCATCCGCCCCAGCCACGAGATGAATGGCGATTGGTTCCCCTGGGGCGTCGGCGGCTCCCGCCAGGCCATGATCCCGGACTTCATCGCCTCCTGGCACCGCTTCCACCGCGTCTTTCGCAGCGTCAAAGGCGGCCACCGCTTCCGCTTCAGCTTCTCCACCTCCGAAGGCGCCACCGACCCCCGCCCCATGTGGCCCGGGGACGACTACGTGGACATCGTCGGCCACGACCTCTACTGGAAGCCCAAGTCCATGGGCGGCGAAGGCTGGGAGACCGACGACCCCCAGGAAGCCTGGGCCCTCCGTATCCGTACCGATGGCACCGGCTACAACGCCTGGAACCTCGCCGGCATGCACGCCTTCGCCCGCGCCCATGGCAAACCGTTTCAAATAGACGAATGGGGCGTCTGGGGTCCCCGCTCCGCCCCCTTCATCCAGTCCCTCGCCGCCTGGATCAAAGCCAACCACATCCCCTCCCACACCTACTGGGATTCCGATGCCGCCTACCCCGGCCAGCTCTCCACCCGCCCAAAAGAATTGCCCGCCCCCACCGCCGCCTTCCAGCAAGCCTTCGGTAAAAAACCAAGCGAGCAATAATATGACATTTGAATTCTGGTTCCCGAACCCTCCCGTTGAGGAGTCAGTAATCATGAGTTTTGAGACCTTTGTGGGATGTAAACTCCCCGACAGCTACAGGGAGTTCTTGGCGCTCTCCAATGGTGGGGAGAAGCCCAAACTGGAAAACTTTACCGTCCTCGAAACTGGAGAACGAACAATGCTATCCACCCTTTATTCGTTAGCTCCAGATGGCAAAGGGGAGTTGTTCGACGAATATCTGGCTTTAAGGCAGGAAATACCAGCAGATTTGATATCCATAGGCCATGATATTGGCGGCAATAAGTTATGTTTAGCGATTCAAGGAAGCGAACGTGGCAAGCTCCTTTTTTATGATCACGAGTTAAGGTCATTCAATCGAAAAAGTACCCGCAAAAATTTCAATGTGTGCGCGAATTCGTTTGTCGATTTTTTGCAGGGTTTAAACTAATAACAGTGCTGGCCAAATCCGGTCAATCATCGCTGCCCTCAGCTTACCCAAGCCACCGGTGCAACCAAGGTGTGAGGGCATCTTGCCCTCAGCCTCCCCCAACAAGCCCAAAGGGCTTCCGTCCCCAAGCCCAGGGTTGGCACAACCCTGGGACCCCATGCCCCGGATCCACCCTCAATGCCAACCCCAACCGGGGTTGCGTCGGTTACACGCCGCCCCTCGATTGCCCCTGCATTATAACGGTCTTCTCTTACGCCAAGTGCCGCAACGCCTTTTGACGGTCGAGGATGGCAGGGGGAGCGGGAGTTTTAACGCTGCGCCTAGTCGGAGCGGGTGATTTACGTGCTGAATATCAATGCTTTAAGAGGTTGGTATTATAATTGCCTGGCAATTTTTTCTCCGGCAATGCCATGAGCGTAACCATCTGGAATGGCCAATTCAATTACTGGCTAAAGGAATTGATTGAGGCCATGTAAGCCAAGCAAAAACGGCAAAGGCCACAGGAGGCAGTCCCATGCAAAGATAATAATATGAATAATGGCATAGAATAAGTCTAGCTTTAATTTGCAAGACATTTACTATAGTTAGATTGTGATCTTCATAGGAAGGTTTAGATGCCTTAAAAGATTCAAAATCGATATCTTCGTGGTTATCTGATCGACGTAGTATTTCATCATATTGGTCTGAGAGTAATTCAACAGCATCGAGGAAAATAGGAGACGATTTATCTTTGTGCCTAGACTTGAGAGCACGAAGCTTTTTGTAGAGTTCAGCAATTGCGAGTCCACTTTGATGAAAGGTGTAGGTCCGAACGCTGTAATTTTGCGAGGATTCAAGCTGACTCACCACAAGAATAATGATGGATAGCGCAGAACTGATAAATAAGATTACCTGCTCCGTAGCACCCTGGGAAAATTGTGGGAGCATCGTAGTGATAAGGGAAAAAATTATCACATAGGCCGATAAAAACGAAACAGCTCTAGACGAAAGATTGTATTTCTTTTGGCACCGTGCCGCAGCGTTGAACCTGCTTTTATAGGTGGACCAAAGCTTGTAGTTCAGTTCGCGGTCATAGCTTCCCTGTGCATAGAGTGGTACCTTTTTGCTTTTTGGCTCTTCTGACATGAATGCATAAAGGCATAAAATCATCATCATGTCTAGTATGTATTCTAAATAAAATATCGAAACAGTTATGCGGCATGCGTTCTGATGGATCCGGATTTTTAAGGGTATTCTTTGGAAAAGAGGGCGTTTTGCTGTATTAGCGACACCATGAGCGTTTCACACCACCAGTACCTGCCACCGCATAAACCACCTTCCTGCCGCCAAACCACGCTTGTGTCGATTCACCTAGAAAGACACCGTTCGCCCCCATTATTCGCATTATGTGGAGCCAGCGAACACATTCCCCTCACCCTTGCCCTCATGACCTCCCTGCAACGTTGCATTCAGAGGCATGCCTGGAGCCCATCACTATGTCATTCTTCCCCCGAGATCTAACACTACCCAAGGCCCCATGCACAATCCGTCATCTATTAAATTTTCCGGGTTGCCATATTTAAGTCCAAACGCTATCGCTAGGAAGAATCCGGCACCTACTCAGTCAGCACTCTCGGCAAATTGGCCTGATAGAGGAACCGGAGGTATACCAGATATGTGTCCATATGACTTGGAGAACCATTGAAAATCCTCTTTTTTTAATCTGCCAAAATGATCAGTTTGCGAAGTATCATTTTGAATTTGCAATGAAAGATCCACCGGATGAGCTGTATCATTACACCTCTGGCGAATCACTGCTGGCGATAATTAATTCCCAATGCCTTCTCGCAACTGAACGAACTTTCCTTAATGACCCCAAAGAGTTCCAATGGGGTCTAGGAGTTTTTGAAGAATATCTAAATGCAAGCAAGAAAAAGTATTCGTCTGGTTTTCTTGAACAAATCTCATACTCGCTTGCGGACAAGATTCAAGATGATTTGCGTATCTTTGTCGTCAGTCTTTCTGCCAGACCCGATCTTTTAAGTCAGTGGCGAGCTTATGCGGCAAATGGCACAGGTGTTTCCATTGGATTTGACGGATCGATACTTCGTGACCGCTCTGGTTTCGGGGAATACGTCATGCGCGATTTGGATCCCGATAAGATGCCTCCAGATTTTGTCTTGTGCTATCATTTACTTCCGGTTGTATACGAAACGAAAGATCAGCATAAATTATTAAAAATATTTATTGACGCGGCACACACCTTCTGGATGGCTCTAGAAGATCAAACTGACCCCGATAGCCTTACACTATTTAGATTCATGTGTCGTTACAGGGCAAAGGAACTGCTTATAGCCTTCAAGAGTGCAACATATAAAGAAGAATCAGAGTGGCGATTGGTGGCCACAGTTCATAAAACCAGCAGTAAGATCAACTACCGGTATGGACAATTCGGCGTTACTCCATACGTAAAGCTGAATATCAGCCGTCGCGAGGAATTACCAGGCCTCAAATTGCCGATAACCAAAGTGTACGTTGGGCCAAAATCTTCAATAAAGAACAATACCTTGGGTGTTGAAATGCTATTAGCAAGTAACGGTATCCAGGCACCTCTCATCTTCTCTAATATTAATTATAGATGAAACTCTATAAGGCGGGGAAACGGTCAGAAAAACATGCCGCCAGCCAGGCTATCAATTTTCACGGCCTAAAGTATTGAACGTCAGTAATATATATCTGTAATGCCAGCCGCAGGAAGAAGCGAGTCTTGTTGTCAGCAAACAAATTTCGGTGAGATCTCACCCTCTGCATTTGGTCCAACAGGCTGTTGGACAATTGAGATCGGGGGCCCAGACTTCGCAATGGGCATCCCTGAGCAATTGTGCAAGCGCCGCTTGCACTAATTCCTTATTCCTCATGCCTTGACGAACGTCCGACCCAACCAGAGTCCCATGGCAGTCAAACCAAGTCTACCCCAGTCAAGTTCCAGCAGACACCCACCCCCGTCTTTCTTCGCCACTTGTCCCAAGTCCCCAAATCCGCCCCTTGGCATCCCCACCGCCACCCCCGATCTTCCTCCGCCCCTGGAACCGCCTTCGCAAGAAGGTGGTCCCCTCCGTAGCTGCGCTCCCCAGAGCGTGGCCGATCCTTCTCCGTTCCCCAACCACCGCAAACAACGGCCAACCATCGCCATCAACCGCAAACCCAGTCCTGGCCCTCTTCTCCCTGCAATAAACCCCCACCCACGCGCGTATTGTCCCTGTCCCCTCATTCCTTCTCACCCCCTATGAACCGCCGCCGTTTTATTCTTCAGTCCCTGGGCGCCTCGCTGGCGCTGCCGGGCATGCCTTCCTTGATGGCCAAATCCGTGGGCGGAAACTCGGCACTGCAGGCAGCCAAGGGAGCCGGGGCAGGGGCGCAGCGGTTTGTGGCGATTGGCAATCTGCTGGGCTACCAGGTCAAATCCCTTTTCCCCACCACCACCGGGCGGAACTATGAGAAGACCACGCTGCTGGAGCCGCTCTGGGAAAACCGCAACCACATGACCGTCTTCAAGGGCCTGGACCACGGGGTCAAAGGCGGGCACTTCGCCGTGCATTCCTTCCTTTCCGGCGTCCTGAACTCCGAGGCGCAGAACCGCCCGGACGGCAATGTCAGCATTGACCAGTTCATCGCCGACGAAGTCGGTTTCCAGACGCGCTTCCCCTCCCTGACCGTCGGGTCCGAAGGCGGCATCCACGGCGGCTGCCAGATCGCCTGGACCAAATCCGGCGTGCGAGTGCCACCCATCACCGGGCCGGCAGAACTGTTTGAGCGGCTGTTCATCAGCGACACCAAAGAGCGCCAGGCGCGCCGGGTGCAGGAAAACCAGGTACAGGCCTCCATTTTGGACTCGGTGCTGGAAGGTGCCAACCGCCTTTCCCGCCAGGTGAACCAGGAGGACAAGGACAAGCTGGACGAATACCTCACCTCCGTCCGCGATGTGGAGAAGCGCCTGGAACTGCGCAAGCGCTGGGCCGATCAGCCCAAACCCGAAGCCCCCTTTCCCAAACCGGCCAACAAAAACCCGGTGCAGGACCTGCCGATGCTCTATGAGCTGATCGCCCTGGCGTTGCAGACGGATTCCACCCGCATCGCCACCCTGGAGATCGGCGGCGACTTCCTGCCGCAGGACCTCGGCATTGACAAATCCTACCACGGCCTGTCCCACCACAGCAACGATCCGGAGGCCATCGCCCACCTGATCACCCTGGAAAAATACCAGGTGGAGCAGTTTAACAAATTCATCACCCGCCTGTCCAAAATGCTGGATGGCGACAAAACGCTTCTGGATTCCACCGCCGTGCTTTTCGGCAGCGGCATGAGCGATGCGAACTCCCATAAAAACTCCGACCTGCCCATCATCCTGGCCGGCGGCGGATACAAGCATGGCGAATTCCGCGAGGTGCCACGCGAGGGCATCAACAAGGTCCCGCTCTGCAACCTATACGTGGACATCGCCCAGCGCATGGGCGTGGAGACGGATACCTTTGGCAGCAGCACCGGCCGTTTCTCCTGATGCGCACGCAGGCCCTTTTCCGGTCCAGTTTCGCCCTCAGTCTGGCGGCCACGGTTTTAAACGTGACCGCCCCGATTCAGGTGCAGGCACAAGCTCAGGCCAATGGACACGCACCGCCAGAGGCCAAGCTCGTCCAGCAGTTCATGGGCCGCTACTGCCTGGAATGCCACGATGCCGATGTGCAGAAAGGTGACCGCGAGTTTGAAAAATTTGCCCTGCCGCTGAAGAGCGAGGCCGACCTGATTGACGCCAAGGAGATCATTGACCAGCTCACTCTGAAGGAGATGCCCCCGAAGAAGGCCGACCAGCCAACGGAGGAGGAGCGCTTGGCTGTGCTGCGCGCCCTGCGCGAAGGCACCGTCGCCGCGCGCGGCGTCATCGAGAGCTCCGGCGGCCGCACCGTCATGCGCCGCCTGTCCAGCCGCGAGTATGAGAATACCCTGGCGACCCTCTTTGGCCGCCGCGTGGATACCCTGGGCCTAACGGGGGATTTCCCCAAGGAGAAAACCAGCCGCCACATGGACACCATCGGCCAGTCCCTGGTGACGTCCGGATTCCTGGTGGACCAGTATTTCCAGGCCGCTAACCGGCTGGTCGAGATGCGCCTGGGCAAGCCGGAGATGGAACCGAAGAAGTGGCAGTTTAACAAAAACTTCGTCCAGTATGAGGAACTGAGCGGACCGCATAAAGCCGCCTTTAAATACCGCTATCTGAACATCTACGAGCAGCCGAATACGGATACCCGACAGGGCGGATACGGCCACATTGAGGACTTCCTGAAAGGCGTGCCTGTCTCCGGTTTATACGACATCGAGGTCGAGGCCACCGCGATGCATCGCAACACCAAATTTGACCATGAGATTTTCGGTATAGATTTCTCGGAGCCCTTTATACTCGGCGTCGTGCCGGGCGATGTCACACGCGGCCACATCCACTATCCGCAGACCATCGAGCCCCTGCTGGCCAGCAGCGTCGTGCCGGATATGAAGCCCACCTGGCTGAAATTTCGCGTCTGGCTGGAGGCCGGGCAGACCCCGCGTTTCATCTTCCCGAACGGCCCCTATGAATCCCGCGCCTCCGTGGTGACGCTGAACAAGAAGTATAAAAAAGAGTTCAACCTCCCCGCCGGCACCTCCGGCGTCAGCCGCACCCACCTGCTGCGCGACTGGGATCTGCCGCACATCCGCATCAGCGAGGTGAAGATCCAGGGCCCCATGCCAGAGAAAGGCGGCAGTGCAGAAGAGCGCGCCGTTTTTGGCAAAGAAGGTTTCCAGCCCGAGCGCGCGCTGGAGCAGCTTTATACCTTCGCCGGCAAAGCCTTCCGCCGCCCCCTGACCGACGCCGACCGCCAGCCCATCCAGGTATTCTATGAGAAGCGCCTCGCTGAAAAAGCCACCCCGCGCCAGGCAGCGCTGGATGCCGTGAAGCTCATCCTCTGCTCGCCCTCCTTCCTGTATTTTAGCGAGATCACCGACGAATCTGATCCCGCCCTCGGCGCCTACGATCTCGCCTCGCGCCTCTCCTATGCCCTCTGGGCCGCCCCACCCGATGCCGAGCTGCTCGCCTCCGCCAAGTCCGGCAAGCTGACTCAAAAAGACGAGCTGACCAAGCAGGTCCAGCGCATGATCGCCGATGATCGCATCAGCGGCTTTGTTGACGGTTTTCTCGATAGCTGGCTCAACCTCCGCGACCTCGGCAGCATGCCCCCACCGCGCGAAACCAACCGCGGATACTATGCCGAGGACCTGCCCACCTCCATGAAAGCCGAGGCGCGTCTCTTCTTCCGCGACCTGCTGAAAACCAATGGCTCCGTCGCCCAGTTCCTGGATGCCGACTATACCTTTGTGGACAAAAAACTGGCCAAGCTATACGATCTGCCCGAGCAGAAGACCCTGCGCCTGGAGGATGGATTCCAAAAGGTCAGCCTCAAAGGCAACAAGCATCGCGGCGGCCTCATGGGCATGGCCGGCATACTCACTGTCAGCGCCAACGGCGTCGAGACCTCCCCCGTGACCCGTGGCGTATGGGTCAGCGAAAACATTCTCGGCATCCAACCCCCCCCGCCGCCGGATGAAGTGCCCGCCATCGAAGCCGACATCTCCGGTGCCACCACCATCCGCGAGCGCCTCGCCAAACACAGCACCGACAAGACCTGCGCCGAATGCCATCGCAAGATTGACCCCCTCGGTTTCAGCCTCGAAACCTTCGACCCCATCGGCCGCTGGCGCAGCAGCTATCCGAAGCCAAAGAACGGCAAGAAGCCCGCCCCCAAAGTAGACTCCTCCGGCGAATTCCCCTCCGGCGAGACGTATACCGACTTCGCCGGCTTCAAGAACATCCTCCTCGAAACCCGCGAAGAGCTTTTCACCCGTCATCTCATCCGCCAGGTGCTCACCTACAGCACCGGCCGCCACATGGAACCCGCCGATGACTTCGAACTCGATGAAATCCACATCGCCGTGAAGAAGAACCAGCTCGGCCTGCACACCCTGATGCTGCAATGCCTCACCAGCGAAATTTTCCGGTCACGGTGATCCGTTAACTACCCTCCAGCCGTGATTTGGACGATCTCGATGATGTCACCTTCGTTCACCTCGGCAGTCGAGATTTCCTTGGGCAGAAGAGCGGTCTGATTGTGCTCCACGACGACCGGTTTGCCAGCCAGATCCAGGCTTTCCAATAAGCTTGGCAGGGACAGGGGGGCGGGGAATTCGCGCTTGTGGCCGTTGAGAGTGATGGTCATGGGAGGCGGAGAAAGAAGAAATGGGGAAAGCAGAAAGCGGAAATGAGTTTGAGCCCATCAGGCGGCGAGGGCGCCTTCATTGAGGATGGCGGCGTCCCAGTCTTTCCAGACGGCGTCCAGGCCCTGGGCTTGCAGCATGGCGGCCACTTCCGCCGGACTGCGCAGATCGGCGATGCCGAACTGGCCTTCGGCTTTGGCATCGGCTTTCTTGGCAGCGGTATCCAGTTCCACGCGGCGGCCGCGCACGGTCTGGTGCAGGTCGTCGCTGCCGGCACCGGTGTAACCGCCGGGCTCCGTGTGGCTGCCGGCGCTCATGACGGTGACGCCGAGCGGGGCCAGGGCATCGCGCAGGGGGGCAGGCTCGCGGGTGCTCATGACGATGCCCACCTCCGGGAAGATGAGGCGAAAGGCGCACATCGTCTGCACCAGCGCCCAGTCCGGAAAGGAGGTCTTCGGGTGAAAGCCGCCCGCTGCAGGCCGCAGGCGGGGGAAGGCGACGGTGAAGCTGGACTTCCAGCAGTGCTTGTAGAGATGCTCCAGATGCGCAGCCAGCCGCAGGGCCTCCAGCCTCCAGTCGCTGAGGCCAAAGAGGGCGCCGATGCCGATGCGCCGGAAGCCGCCTTCATACCCGCGCTCCGGGCAGGCCAGCCGCCATTCGAAATCCTTCTTCGGCCCGGCAGTATGCATTTCTGCATACAGGGGGCGGTCATAGGTCTCGTGGTAAACCACCAGCCCCTCGCACCCGGCTTTCACCATACGCTCATATTCCGGGGCCTCCATGGGGCCGACCTCGATGCCGATGGTGGGCACAAAATCCCGGATGGCGCGGATGCACTCTTCCAGGTAGCCGTTGCTGACGAACTTGGGGTGCTCACCGGCGACTAACAAAATGTTACGAAAGCCCTGCTCCGTCAGGTGGCGGGCCTCTTTGATGACCTGGTCCACGGTCAGCGTCACCCGCATGATGCTGGCATTGTCGCGGGAAAAGCCGCAGTAGGAGCAGTTGTTCACGCACTCGTTGGAAACATACAGCGGAGCGAACATGCGCATCGTACGGCCAAAGTTCCTCCGCGTTACTTGGCGGGATTCGCGGGCCATCGCCTCCAGCTGGGCCGGGGATTTGGTTTCCAGCAGGCTCCAGAAACGCTCCATCAGGGGCGATTTGCGCGCCGGGAGGGCATCGAGGACGGGGGTAAAGGTGGTCAGCATTTAAGGGCGGGTTAACAATATACCCCGCCCTGCCCGTGGGTGCAACCTGCGGTCAATCGCGGAGGTCGGGTTAAAACATCCCGTTGCCTGCCGCGCCGCTTGCGGCATACTGCTCGCCCTCTTTCCATGTCCACGACGGCACCCCAGCGCATTGTTCTTAAATTCGGCACCGGCATATTGACCAAGCTTCATGCGCCTGAGCCGGATCCCGTACAGCTTCGCAAGCTGGTCGAGGCCGTGGCCCTGCTCAAGCGTGCCGGGCATAGCGTCGTCGTCGTCAGCAGCGGGGCCGTGGCCTCCGGCCTGAAGCCGATCAACCTGACCGAGCGCCCCACGGACATGACCACGCTGCAGGCCCTGGCCGCCGTCGGCCAGACCCACCTCATGCATGCCTATGAGAACCTCCTGCGCGATCATGACCTCCACGTCGCCCAGCTTCTGGTCACCCATGAGGACCTGGAAAATTACGACCGCGCCCGCCGGGTGAAAACCACCCTGGAGCGCCTGCTGGAATTCCCGCAGGTGGTGCCCGTCATCAATGAAAACGACAGCGTCGCCATTGAGGAACTTCGCTTCGGGGACAACGACAAGCTCTCCTCCCGCGTCGCCCGCCTGTGGCAGGCGGACTTGCTGCTGCTGCTCACCAGCGCCCCCGGCCTGCTGCGGGACATGAACTGCCCTCAAGATGGTCCCATTCCTGTGGTGGAAGATGTGGACGTGGTCATCCACCATGCCCAGGAGGAAAAAACCAAGCTCGGTACCGGCGGCATGATCTCCAAGCTGCGCGCCGTCCAGGATGCAGTCAATGGTGGTGTGGAATGCATCATCGCCAGCGGCCGCCATGCGGAGCAGATCCCGGAGGTGGTGGCAGGCGGCGGTATCTGCACGCGCTTTCCGGTCAGGAAGTAGATGGGGAGGAGCGTCCCGCCCCTCTTCACCGTCTGATTGCTTTATTCGCCTTTGGATGAGGCAGAGTCGGTGATGATTCCTTCCTGGCTGACAGTCCAGGAGACTTCATACCAGCCTGCTCCACCCCCGCCGTTTGAGACGATAATGAGACGCTGAGTAGCTTCATCGAAGCGGACATGGGTCCAGCAGCCTCCAATGTCTGAATCCTTTCTCGTCTCTTCTTGAGTATAGAGCAGCAGCCAATAGTAATCCCGCCAATGTTTTTGAGGAACATTGATCACTTTCTCACCCCATCGTATAACAAACAATTTAACCTCTCTGTCGGGCCAGCCAAATCCGTCCGCTCCCCAGATGGATTCTCGGCCGTCAATACGATAGGTCTGCTCAGATGAGAGGTCTGCTGAGAATGGAATCTCTTTCCAGGCACCATCCTTTTTCGTTTCAATGAGATGTACGGTCGGATCCCATGGCCCGGTGATGATGCGCACTGAAATGTTATCTTTCGAAGGTGTGGTAAGGGTCGTGAAATATTCCCAGGTACTATCTTCTTTAGGCGGTTCGCCATGAAGGATGCTGGCGATACAAAGTGTGATAAGAGTGAAGGCTTTCATATTCGGAATCAGGGAGCTGTACCTGGTTCGTTTTGGTGTGACTCTGCGAGATGCACCCATGGATGAATGACGCCATGATCGGCGATCTCGCGGCCGAACTCAGTGCTCATGTAGGCGGGATTGGGGATCATGCCTGCGCGGCCGAGATCCAGCCGGTCCGCATCCCAGCAAGTGCCGATGGTGGGGTCGGCGTTATGTTTGCCTTCGGTGTGCCATTCGCAGGCATAACTGAGCAGATCGAAATCTTCGTCGGACAGGTGGAACATTTGGCCGCGTAAAGAGGCGGCATATTTGGCCCCTTCTTTGCCATGACCGGGATCCCAGCCATCGTGCAGGCGGCAGCAGTCGTGAAAGAGGGCAAAAAGTCTCACGACATGGATTTTTGCACCTGTCCGGGTGGCGAGAATCAGCGCATTCCGTTCCACCCGTCGCCAGTGGTCTGGCCCATGTATTGAAAAGGAATCGTGGGGCGGGCAGGCGGTGATGACGTGCGACCAGAGCTTGGGGAAATTGATGGACGTGTTTGTTGTTAGGTCGTCAGGGCCCTGTGATGTCCTCTCAGGGGCAGGCTTTTCTGGCCTGTCGCCACCATATAGACCTTGCAGGAAAGCCTGCTGTTGCCGGTTCATCCGGGCACCCGGCCTTGATTGAAGAATCATTGCCTGGGCTTCATCCAGCGTTTGGCAGTGATGCCTTTCCATCAACAAAGCAATCGTGAAAAGAGCCGTGCGGCCATGCCCTTGGGCACAGTGAATATACAGAGGACCGGCTGGCAGGGATGCTATAAAGGGTCGAAGAATATCGCTATCGGGGACGCTGGCGTCAAGGATGGGGAAGCTCCGATAGCTCGGTCCAGAACGTAGGCGGGCAGGCTCTTGAAATTCGGCGGTGAGGTCCACCACCGTTGCAATCCCGTAGGGGAGTTCGTGACCGAGGACACGCCTCCCGATGACGATGCCACCACGAAGGCTGTCGGAGGCTGACTCGCCTGAAAGCAGACGGATGAGATGCCAGACCGCCAGAGTGTATAGATGCAGCGGAAGAAACGCTGCCCAACTCCATAACGGCAAGGTTCCATCAGACCGTTTGCCAAAGACGGCTGCTTTGCGGCGGGCATAGGCGATGCCAATGATGAGGAAGCCTATTCCCAGCCATGCAAGCAGCCAGCCTGCGCCGGTGAGGCCGATGCCATAGACCAGCATAATGCTTCCAAGGAGGCTGTTGAGCAGGGCATATTTCATTCAGAGAGCAACAGCGAGTCTTCCTGGCTGAGGATTCTTCCACTATAAACTGACAGGTATAGATGGCCTGATCTCGCGGTGCCAGGAGTATAGCGCACCTGGATGTCATCTGTCCAATCCTCCGCTCCCCCATAGCTGCCCATGACCTCGCCTGGTTTCAGTCTGATTTGATGGCGGTCACGACCCTGGTTGGATACAATGTCCAAAGTGGCGTCACCATCCAGATGGCCTTTGAAGATGACCCTCATGTTTCCATCCAGCCGGAATGGCGGTGACTGGGCGACAAGGCTGCAGACTTGATCCACGCGAGTCTTTTTTATGGAATCGTGACCTCTCGAAATTGCGCTTGTCAGCCATGCTGCAACGCCTAGCAATATGAGGACGATGAGAATGTAACCGTACTTCATAAGGTATTGTCTATCAGAGGTGGGAGTGATGGATTGGCGGGCTTCGCGGCTTCAAAGATTCCGCTTGAAAGCGGTACTCCGAGCGCCGGAATGATGGCATCGAAGTGAGTTATTTATACGGGGAATGTTTGAGATTCGCAGAACAAAGATTTCGCCTGAATGCACTGCCCAGACGTGAGGAGGGAACTTTTGGAAAGCAGTTAGGTTCGAACGGGCATCCATTTACAAGAACCCTGCGCTGCTTTTCGTTAGTATTCGCAGCCGGGGAGATACATTTTCCGCAAGTTCTCCGGGCGGGCGGACACTTGTTTGGGAAGATTATGAATCCGATGTCCACCCAACCTCCCGATGAAGAACTGGCCCTGCTGCGTGCGGGGAAGACGGCGGCGGCTTGTGAAAAGATTGTCACCACGCATGGAGCGCTGGTGAAGAGCGCCTGCTACCGGGTGCTGCGGGATGAAGGCCTGGCGGAGGATGCGGCGCAGGAGACCTTTGTGCTGCTGATGCAAAAGGCGGCCATCCTGCCGCCGGAGACGTCACTGGCGGGCTGGCTGTATCACGCCGCCTGCCGCATTGCTTTAAACCACCAGCGGGCGGCCATGCGGCGCCGGGTCCGCGAAAACTCAGCGGAGGCCTTGAATCAAATGACACCCGATACCCAACCGAACCTGTGGACCGAGATCGAGCCGCATCTGGACGAGGCCATGCTGGCACTGCCGGTGCGCCAGCGTGACCTGGTCGTGCAGTGCTATTTTCAAAACCGGTCACAACGCTCGGCTGCGGCGGCGATGGGCTGCTCGGAAAGCGTCGTCAGCCGCGAGCTGGGGGCGGCCCTGGAGACCCTGCGGCAGTTTTTCACCAAGCGCCATGTGGCGGTCAGCGCGGTGGCCCTGGCGGGTCTGCTGCCCGCCCATGCGGCCTCAGCCTCGATGGCTGGCGGAGCGACGATGGTGGCGGCGATGATGGCGGTGCCGGCCAGCACTTCGCTGGCGGCGGCGCTGCTCACGTCGAAGTTTGTGCTCGCCACGGCGGCGGAGTCCTGCACGCTGACGCTCGCCGCAGCGGGGTACTATTTTACTGCCTCAAGGTCCACAGATCCTTATGCAGCCGGCTCGCAGTCCGGTGGGGCCGGTGACCGGGGTGAGCCTAACAAGAAGTCTGGCAATATTGCCAAGAAGGGAAGCTGGCAGGGCAGCTTCGAATTCACCAGTGCGATGGCGCTGGATGAACGCAAAAAACAGGTGCTGCTGGAAAGCGACCCGGACAAACGCTATGCGCTGCTGCAGCAGATGGGCATCGGCCTGTCGCGGGCGGGCTTTGACAAGCTCATCGCCCAGGGAATGGACGCCAGCGTGGCTCCGTGGCGGGATACTTTTGCGGTGCTGGAAAACCGCCTGGACATGTTTGACAATTACCTCATGGCCTGGAGCAACGAGCACCCGCTGGCTGCGCTGGACTGGGTGGCCTCCCAGCCGGACGGTGGCCTCGGCATGCGCAAACAACTGCTCTATGCGTTGGAGGCCGGGCAGTTTGAGAAAGCGGCATTAGGCGAATGGATCAGCGGCCTGAAGAAGGAATCCATGCAGAAGGAGGCGGCTCTGGCGCTTGAATGGCTGGATGATCCCTCCTTGCTCATCGCGCGGTTGGGCACCGGCGGGAACGACGGTTTTTTGGTGGACCTGGCGATGCTGCGCGGCGGTGAGAAGCTGAATTGGGAAGCCTTTGGCAGCAGGCTGGGTGAAGGAAAAACCACCATCGTCGCCCGGACGATGCGGCTGATCCTGGACTCTGAGCTGTCTTTTCAAACCATCGTTCCCTTCCTTCAGGGGCTGGCCACTTCGGCCGATTCTCACATCAGTGACGGGGCGGTGACACTCATGCGCGCCGCCTATGGGCAGCCGGATGTTTCTTACCTGACAGCCCTTGAGCTGGCGGCCGCTTGTGAAAAAGCTGGGATGGGCAACTACCGGATCAGTGTTTTCAAAGGCTGGGCCGTGGCTTATCCCCAGGAGGCGCTGCAATACACCGCGAGGCTGAAGGACCTGAACAGCATGCGGCATGTGCTCAGTGCCCTGTCCCCGCTGCCTGATGACATCACACTGCTGGCGATGATGGAGGGCACTCCGCCGGTGGCGCAGGACATCGCGATGGCCGCCCTTTATGGCCGGAGTACCGAGGGCATGTATGCGCAGCTGCAAAAGATCATGGAATCCACCACGGTGGTGGACCAGGTGGAGGCGGCCAAGGAGGTGCTGCGGAATCTGCCTTTCGAAGATGCAGGCGCGGCGGCGTATTGGCTCAAGCAGCAGCCGGCCGACAAGGCACGGCAGGAGATGGCGCTGGCCCTGAGCCGAAGGCTGGCGGCGGTGGATCCGCAGGCCGCGCTGGAACTGATCCTCAGCGAGGGGATGACCGGGACGGAATATGACCAGGCCATGGGCCACGCGGTGAAGCAGTTTTCCGCCAAGAACAGCCTGGAGGAGTCCACGCGCTTCATTCAGCAGATCACGAACCCGAGAGGATACTCGGATGCGCTCGGCCAGATCGCCATGGTGAAATTTGCCGGCCGGCCGCAGGAGGCGTACGCCTATCTGCAAAAGCACTCGCGGCGCGACTGGCAGATGGCCGCTTTGCAGATGCTGAGCGAACTCCAGTATAACAAACTGGGTAACATTGATGCCAATGCCGCCGAGATCCTGAAGCTGGACCTGGCCCAGATGGGGGGCGATGTCCCTAAACGCACCAGCAACTTCTGCCGGGTCTGGATTGATCAACAAGTCCCGGTGACCACGCCGCTGGCCTGGACGCAGCAACTTCCTGCCCCCATTGGCCGCGCCACCCGGCTGCAACTGGCCAGAAGGAGCGACCTCAAGCCCGCCACTTTGGAACTGTTCCTCACCTGGACCCAAACGGCCCCCATCAGCCCGGCGGAACGCGGGCAGCTGCAGGAGGCCTTGACCCGGCGGCTGGCCGAACCGGCGGTCCGGTGAGGGCCGTGCTTCCTGGTGGTATTAACGCATCCAGCCCTCGATCTTAAAGTTGGCCTCCATGAGTTTACGCTCGGGGGCTCCACTGTCAGGCCGGAACCATACTTCAAATCGCGCCCCATAAAATTGATCCCAATCACCTTCATAGATGGTGAAATGGGTCTCAGACAAAAACTGTTCTTCGGCGTCGGTGGACCAGCCTATCCATTCATTGGTTGCGGATTCCAGGCGATCAGAGGAAAGGCGGTAGTCGCGCGTGATTTCAAAGGCTTTCAGGTAGATTTGTCCCGGTTCACCAGGATTGGCGCGCAAACGGGCATTGTAGATGCCGCCCTGGAAGGCGGTGACGAGGGTAAGGGACGGGGAGCCTCTGATGATGGCTGATGGAGGTAAAAGAAGGCGGGCATGTTGCCAGTCAGGTTGACGAAGCAGGGCGGAAAATTCCTTTTCCATTTCAGCAAAGGCAACGGCAGTGATACGGCGCTTTTGAGTCTCCGACTGTTCCATTTGCTCGACCAGCAAATCGCCGACAGGGACGGCAATGTAACTTTCCCAGAGATCATTATACATGCGCGTCTTGATGGTCTCAGGCTGATCGGCAGCGACCCTTTGAATACCTGATGCCCAAGTTTTTCCTGAAAAACCGAGTGTCGTCCGGGTTTGAAAACGAGGTTGTCCTTCACCTTCAAAGAAACTGTAATAACCGTGCAGCGTTATCTGCCAATCGGGTCCTTTCATCCAACGTCGTGTAGCGAAGTGCCCGCCATCTTCATTATAGAGTCTCCAGCCAGGATGCGCTGCCAGATAGCGATCCAGCAGATCGGGGTATTCTTTTCTCAATCGTTCCAGGGAGGGGAGATGCAAATCTGGTTTCAGATCGGCGGGGAGGGGCTTGGCGGTTTCGGAGCGTATGGCTGACTGAAAAGTGTCCTCTGGAGATCCCTTTTCGTCATGTGATGTTATTTCTAATGGCTCGGTCAAGGCCACGCCTTTTGGCAGTTGCAGTCCATCCGCAAACCCATCCTCAGAAGCTGAGGTGAAGCCGAGGACCAGGCCTACAAAATTTAATGGAATAAACAGGCCGACCAAAACAACCATGATGCCGAGTGAACCGAAGCCTCTGGCAATGCGCTTTTGGAAAAAGCAAACTACAGCCAAACCGAAAAACCAGGCCAAACCCCCGAGACAAACCCAACCGGAAAGTTGACCGATCCAGCGCGTGTTCCAATGCCAGGGTATGAACATCAGGACTTCGGCTGTCGCGGCGATGCAAAAGGGGAGCCAGAGCTGCTTAAACGATGACTTTTTCGGTGCAGGGGATGGCTCTGCAACTTGGGGGGCTTCCATCCTTGTTTATTGGCGAATTAGATGAAATTGGAAAGGCCAAATGAAGGCGGTTCGATTCGGTGAGCCAAACTCTGTGGCCGTAATCCCGCACTTGCATCGCCGCCGTCCCGCTTCACTCTCAGGGGTTCCGGTGCCACAGCGCGCCGGTTTCTTTCCCATGTCCAAGCACACTTACAAACAGGCCGGCGTTGATATCCATGAAGCAGCATCCTTTGTGGATGACATCGGCGCGCTGGTGAAGGCCACGCAAAAGAAGCGCAAGCTGGCCAATGCCTTCGGCCTCTTCGCCGCCGGCTACGATCTCAGCAAATACAAGGAGCCGATGATCTTCACCGGCTGTGACGGGGTGGGCACGAAGCTGGAGCTGCTGCTGAAGTACGACCTGCTGGAAAATGCCGGCAAGGACCTGGTGGCCATGAACGTCAATGACGTGCTGACCTGCGGGGCCGATCCCATCATGTTCCTCGACTACGTGGGCGTGAACCAGATCAAGAAAAAGCAGCTCGCCCGCATCATCGCCGGCATGTCGGAATACCTGCAGGCCTGCAACTGCATCCTGGCCGGTGGTGAAACGGCGGAAATGCCCGGCGCGGTGCTCGATGGCATGGTGGAGCTTTCCGGCTTCGCCATCGGTGCGGCGGAAAAGAAAGACGTCCTCAATCCAGCCGAAATCAAAGAGGGCGATGTCCTCATCGGCTGGCCCAGCGCCGGTTTCCATGCCAATGGATTCAGCCTCGTCCGCCGCATCATCGAGAAGGAAAGCATCAAGCTCAGCAAAAAAGACGCCGCCCAGCTCCTCACTCCCACCCTTCTTTATCATGAGCAGTGCTGGGGTCTGAAAAAGGCGAAGGTGAAACCGGCCGCCATGGCCCACATCACCGGCGGCGGTCTGGTGGAAAATCTGGGGCGCATTTTCACCAAGCGCGGCCTCGGCTGCCATCTCAAGGTGCCTTACTGGCAGAACGACGTGGTCCAGAAAGTCCTCCGCCACGCCGACCCTGCGGATTGCTGGGACACCTTCAACATGGGCATCGGCTGGGTGGCCATCGTGGATGCCAAGCAGGCCAAAAAAGCCCTCAAAGTCAGCACCGGAGCCGTCGTCCTCGGCGAGATGGACAAAAGCGCCACCGTCACCTGCGAGCTGGTCAACTAACCTCCTCCGAGCATCAGTCACCAAAAGCGGGCGGTCCTGTTCCAGGGCTGCCCGCTTTTTTCAACCCTGGAGCGCGCGCGTCTCGCTACCGTCCCCCGACATCCTTCCTAAAAAAAAGCCACAGCTCAAAAAACCACTAATGCCCAGCAATGAACACTCATGTTCCGAACCATTAATTCTGATATTAGTGTCTATTGCTGGGCATTAGTGGTTTAAAAACAACCTGCCTTCAACCTCTCGCCTACCCCTTCTGACCACAATCCGACGCCGGACAGGCCATATATTTTTTCAGTGCCAGCCACCTCATCCATTCTTTCCCTGTCCACTTGCTGGAACAGCCATCGCCACACCGAAGGGCGTGCGCTGGCCCAGGAAGCCCATGAGCTCGGCTTCGAATGGATCGAGGTCAGCCACGGCACCAAAATCTCCCTTCTTCCCGGCCTGCTGGAAGCCGTGGCCGCCGGTGAGATCCAAGTCAGCAGCCTCCACAACTTCTGCCCCCCGCCCGTCGAGGTGACCATGGACGCACCCGATGCCTATGAATTCACCTCGGACAAAACCTGGGAGCGGGAAAGAGCCATCTCACTGACCAAAAAGACCCTGGCCATGGCCACCCGCTTTGGCACGGACCGCGTCGTCATCCATCTTGGCAGCGCCAGGATCCGCTCTTTCACGGATAAACTGGAGGCCATGGCGCTCGCCGGTCAGCTTTATTCACGCGATTATTCGGACCTTAAACTCAAGTTCGTCGCCCAGCGCCAGACCGCCAGCGCTCTCGCCATGGACCGCGTGCGTGCTGCCTTGGACCAGCTCCTGCCCGTGTGTGAAGCCGAAGGCGTGCGCCTCGGCATCGAGACGCGCAGCCACTACGAGCAGATCCCCAGCCAGCATGAAATGCTCCTCCTCCTGGAGGAATACAAGGACTGCCCCTGGGTCGGCTCCTGGCATGACTTTGGCCACGTCCAGCGCCAGGCCAATCTCGCGCTGCTGGACCACGAAACCTACCTCTCCCAGATCTCCGCGCACCTCATTGGCTGCCACGTCCATGACGTCGCCTGGCCCATGAAAGACCATCGCGCACCACTGAGCACCGGCGGCGTGGCCTTGGAAAAACTGATGCCGCTCGTCCCTGCCGGCGTGCCTCTCATCTGGGAGCTCAGCCCCGGCAACAGGCGGGAGGCCGTGGTGGAGGCCCTGAACCGCTGGCGGGAAAAATTTCCGGCCTAACGAAAAAGATTTAGTTTGGATTGTGAAAAAGTCCGCCCCGGTTGCCGTTGGTTTATCATATGATACGCTTGCTCCCCCATTCCCTGCTTGCTGTCCTGGCCATGCTCACCCCGGTCCAGGCCGCCCCCGACACCCAGTCTGCCGCCAAGGCGATTGACAAGATTCTTGAGGCGGACTGGAAAAAGCACAAGGTCACAGGCAACCCCGAAGTGGATGACAGCACCTTCGTGCGCCGCCTGTATCTGGACATCACCGGCCGTATCCCCACCACCCGTGAGGCGGAGACCTTCATGAACTCCCAGGCACCGGACAAGCGCGCCAAGCTCATTGACCACCTGCTTGCCTCCGAAGGCTACGTCCAGCACTCCTTCAATTACTGGGCGGACGTCCTGCGCACCCAGACCAGCGGCAACCAGACGGGAGCCATCACCGGTGCAGCCTATGCGAACTATCTGAAGGAAAGCCTTCGCACCAACAAGCCCTATGACAAGCTGGTCCAGGAGATGATCGCCGCCGAAGGGGATTCCTGGGACAATGGAGCCATCGGTTATTACATGCGCGACCGCGGCATGCCCCTGGACAACATGGCCAACACCGCCCGCGTCTTCCTCGGCACTCGTGTGGAGTGCGCCCAGTGCCATAACCATCCCTTTGATAAGTGGACGCAGAAGCAGTTCTTCGAGATGGCGGCCTTCACCTACCCGGTGCAGACCAATGATTATTATGACGGCAGTTCCACCGCCGCCCTCTCCTTGCTCCGCGAGCGTGAAAAAGAACTCAGAGAGAAGTTCAAAGCGCCCACCCTCAGCAAAAAAGCCTCTGCCCAGGAAAAAGCACGTGTCAAAAAAGAGACTGAAAAGCTGGCCGCACAGTACAAAGACGCCCTGGACAAGCTGCGCAAAGACAACCGCTATGTGCAGGAGGCCATCACTGATGTCCGTAACCTGAAGCGTTACACATCCGTCAGCGTCCAGGAAAACCGCAAGCTGGTGCTGCCGCACGACTATCAATACAGCGATGCCAAACCCAAGTCCCGCGTGGAGCCTGCCACCATGTATGGCCACGCTGCCGAGGTAAAGACCGGCGAGACCCAGATCCAGGCTTATGCCCGCTGGCTGGCCTCCAAAGACAATGACCGCTTCAATAAAGTCATCGCCAACCGCCTGTGGAAGCGCGCCTTCGGCCTCGCCCTCATGGAGCCGCTGGATGAGATCATGGACAGCACCGTGCCCATGATTCCTGAGCTTCAGAGCCACCTGGAGAAGCTCATCGTCAGCCTGAACTATGACATGAAGGCTTATCTGCGCATCCTTTACAACACCAGCGCCTATCAGCGCCAGGTCACCCGCGAGGAGGTCGCCCCCGGCATCGTTTACCACTTCACCGGCCCCGTCCTGCGCCGCATGACGGCGGAGCAGATGTGGGATTCCTTTGTCACCCTCATCAATCCAAATCCCGACATGCCGAATGAGGCCCTTCGCACCGCTTTCACCAACCGCATTCTCGCCGCCAAAAAGATCAACGATTCTATGGAGTCCCTCACGGCTGAGGAAGTGCTCGCCGGGGCTGAAAAGTCCGGCAAGCTCTACAAAGACCAGGCCGTCAGGGTCCGCGAGCTCCAGGTGAAAATGGCCGAGGCACGGGCCAATGAAGACAAGGAGACCTACAACAAGCTGCGCGGGGAGCTGAACCAGCTTCAGCGTGAAACACGCACCTCTGTGAACCAGAACCTCATCGTCCCCGGCATGAAGAAGCTCGCCACCGAGCTGGACGTGGTCCCCGCCGTCCTCCAGGACGGGGGCAAAGCGGGGGATAAAGTCGTCGCCGCCGCAGGTGCCAGCATGGACATGATGATGTCCAGCATGGCCGATACAGGAGATGCCGTGAACAAGATCTTTCTTCCTGGCTATGACACCCCCAAGCGCACCCGCGATGAGGAAAAAGCATACCAGGCCGCCCGTGAGGCCGTCTGGAAGGAAGAGGCGGATTTTTACGGCCTGGAGGGCAGAGGCCTCGCCAGCTACTACCGCGCCCGTGCCGATCAGACCCGCAACTGGGTGCGCGCCGCCGAGCTGGAAAGCCCCGCTCCCCGTGGCCACTACCTGCGTGAGTTCGGCCAGAGCGACCGTGAGACCATCGAAAATGCCAACCTCGAAGCCAGCGTTCCCCAGGCCCTGGCCATGATGAACGGCCAGCTCATGCCACAGATCATGGGCCGCCACAGCCAGCTCATGCTCACCGTCAGCAAGGCGCAGTATCCAGATGACAAAGTGGAGGCCATTTACAAAACCGTGCTCTCCCGCAAGCCTACCTCACGGGAGAAAGAAGTCTGGATGAAAGCCCAGGAAAACGGCCTTGCCGACATCGAAGACCTCATCTTCTCCCTGCTCAATACCCAGCAGTTCATTTTTATTCAATAACCCAACGTCCAGGCAATCTTCAACCGACTACCCGTATGCGCCAAGAACTCACCCAAAAACTCCTCCGCTCCGGTGAAATCAGCCGCCGCGATTTTGCTGCCAAGACCGCCTCCTCCCTTCTCGGAGTCGGCCTCCTGGGCAGCTACATGAACGGCAAGTCCTATGCGGCTTTTGAAAACTCCTCCAAGCTCAAGCAGGTGGCCACGGCGAAGAACGTGATTTACTTGTACATGAACGGCGGCCAGAGCCACATGGACACCTGGGATCCAAAGGTCGGGGTGGAAACCGCCGGCCCCACCAAGCCCATCAAGACCAGTGCCGACGGTGTGCGTATTTCCGAATACCTGCCGCTGAGTTCCCGCCAGATGCACCATGCCTGCGTCATCAACAGCCTCACCTCCACCCAGGGCGCGCATGAGCAGGGGAACTACATGATGCACACCAGCTATGACCTGCGTGGCACCATCCGCCATCCCGCCATGGGTGCTTGGCTGAACGTCTTCCAGGGCGGCGGCAACAGCACCCTCCCTAACTTTGTCTTCATCGGCAATGACAGCCGCCATCCCGGCTCCGGCTTTTTCCCTGCCCAGTACAGCCCGCTGTATGTCAACAATCCGGAAAACGGCCTCAAGAACGTCAAGCTGCAGAAAGGCCTCACCGAGGACCGTTTCCAGAAGCGCATGAGCCTGGCCGAGGATCTGGATGCCGACTTCCGCTCCACCTTCAAGCATGGCAACGTCAGCGCCTACAGCGACATGTATGACAGCGCCATGGCCATGATGAAGTCGGAAGACCTCAAAGCCTTTGACCTCACCGAAGAGCCTGAAGAGCTGCGCAAAGCCTACGGCAAAGAAGCCTTCGGCCAGGGCTGCCTGCTGGCCCGCCGCCTCGTGGAGCGCGGTGTCCGTTTCGTTGAGGTCAGCCTTGGCGGGTGGGATACGCACAACGCCAACTTCGTCCGCGTGCCTGAGCTCTGCGATACGCTGGACCACGGCCTCGCCACCCTGCTTGAGGACCTCAATGCCCGCGGCCTGCTGAAGGATACCCTCGTCGTCCTCACCTCCGAGTTTGGCCGCACCCCGGACATCAACATCAACGTTGGCCGTGACCACTATCCGAAAGCCTTCTCCGCCGTCCTGGCCGGTGGTGGCATCAACGGTGGCATGACCTATGGCAAGACCGACAAGGAAGGTCGCGAAGTCATCGAGGACAAAGTGCAGATCGGTGACTTCAACGCCACCATCGCCTACGCCCTCGGCCTTCCGCTGGACCAGGTCATCTACAGCCCCAGCAAGCGACCATTCACCATCGCGGACAAAGGCAAGCCGATCACCAACCTGTTTGCCTGATTCCTTTCGAAGTCCTTTAAGTTAGGCAGCCTTCTAAACATCGAAGCCAGTCCTTTGCGGGACTGGCTTCGTTTTTGGCTGAATTCAGCGTTCGGAGTGCCGCATTGATGTGGGGGATTGGGGAGCTTCGCAGCCCATTGATTCACACGCGCCTCACTCCTCCATCCGCCGCTTCATGGCACCGAGCATGTCTTCCAGCTTCTCCGTCACCACGGTGGAGGCGGGCACTTCCAGGTAGCTGCTGCGGGCGCGCCAGGTTTCATAACCGCCCATGGCATGGTCCGCCTCCGTGGGCAGATAACCATTGTAACCATTGGCCAGGGAGATGGTGAAGTGGCGGACAAACGGCGTGGTCTCTTTCAAGCGCAGGCCGATCTGCACAAACACCTCGCAGGGAATCGCCGCGACGCTGAGTGAGCCGATGCGGTGCGCCTGCAGTTTTACGGGCACCGTGTCCGGGAAGTCTGCCAGGAGCACCGTTTCACGGGCATAGATGGCTTTTTTGTCACTCCATTGGCCATCCTTGTCCCTGGGGATGGTGGCCAGCCATTCTTTCGCCTGGGCCATTTCTTCCGCCGTGCCTTTGCGAACCGCCAGCTCCACGTCCGCCTCTTCAGAATCCAAAGTCACCTCCTTCTCCCAGCGGATGGTCTCATAGGCACCCTGGGCCACCTCCGCCACATGCCCGGCCACGATGTTGATCTGCTCGCCAGGATTGCGTTTATACCGCAGGGAGGAGCCATAATTGATGTTATTGATATTCCCGCTGGTGCCGTTGGACATGATGCCGACAAAGGCCGGCTTGCCCGCATAACGCTCATCCTCGGCGCCCAGCCGCGTGCCGATTTCCCGGGCGAAGGCGCCAAAGTAGTCCGCACTGATGGCCGTGTTCCCGCCCACATAATGCAGGCTGTAGTTGGCCAGCAGGGCCAGGGGCCGCCCGTCAGCCAGCGCCCGCACCGCCATCACGGCCACATCCTGGTCCACGGGGGCGGTGGGCACAGACACGACGGGGCTCACTGCCCCCGGATTCATCCGCGCGCGGTCCGTGGTGATGCCAAAGGGATTTTCATAATATTGCCCCTCCTTCATGTGCCAGCGGCGGTTGAAAACGTGCCTTGGCTCACTGCCGAAAGCCCAGCCAAACTCCGCCGGCTCCAGGTTTTTCACCGCCTGAATGATCCCGGCGGCGATATTGGGAGCCACCGTTTTGACGTATTCGGGGTCGGGATCGCTCTGGAAAACGGCCGCCAGGGTGCCTGCCGAGTGCGTGTGGGTGGCAGAAATCAGCATATGGGCTGCCGGAATGCCCGTTTCCTGGCTGGCCAGCCGCTTTGCTTCCTCGCAAATTTCCCGGGGGATCATGCAGGCATCCACCACCACATAGACCAGGGCCCGCTTGCCATCGTGGAGGGCTAAGCAACGTGCGTGCATGGGATCAGAAATTCCTTTGGCGTGGTTCCCCTTCATGCTGCCATTGACCGGTGTTGGAAAGGTCGTTGGGGAGATATTCTGGGCAAAAGCGCCCGCGCGGAAGCCGGGTTCGGCAGCCCAGTTAAAGGAAGACACCGTCAAAAGACAGACAAGGAGGCAAAATCGCTTCATAGCCTTAGAATACGGGGATTGAGGCAGCTTTTGTGGCTGGAAACCGGGTTCTGAAGAAAATAAACCTCAGTATGAGGCAGAATTAACCATGGGCGTAAGCCCAATGGACAAAGTCAGTGAATGATTTTTCTGTGAAACCAAAAAAAATCTTTACTAATCGGCGCATCTTCTATGAAATAGCGGAGTTAATAAGCACTCGCTTGAGTCCCAACCCCAACTTCCGGCCCTAGTTTGCATCTGGCTTTTCATGAGTTCCATGGAGAGTCCCGTGTCTGCTATGCCCGGCTCAAGCCTGCACTGTCCCCCTGTTCAACGACCATATGACCACTCTGCGCCGCCATCGCTTCATTCTTAACCTCTTCCTCACGGCCCTGATGTGCCTCTGGCAGATCGGTCAGCCACTGTTGGCGGCCAATATTAATTGGACTGCAGGCAGCGCCGCCAATTTCAACTGGCAAGATCCCGCCAACTGGGACGCCGAGCTGCCAACCATCAACGATGACGTCTTTTTTCCGGCTCCATTCCCTCTTGCAGGGTCTTCCATCACGCTAAATTCCCTGAGTTCGGCGAATTTGCTGACCATCAAGGACAATTATGTTTTCAATGCAGGATCTCTCACTCTCGGGGCTGGCGGGCTCTACGTGGATTTTGCCAAGACATTGACTCTTAATTCATCTCTCGAAGGCTCGGCCGGTTTCATGAAAACAGGTGGTGGCACAGTCCGGCTCGGGAGCGCGGTCAACGGCTACACTGGCATCACCACCATTGCCAACGGCTCCGTTATTATCACCAATCCCAACCAGCTCGGTGCTGACAATTCTGAGGTCGTCATCACTCTGAACAACCCTCTTCTGAATTCCGTTGCCAACCGCGGGTATGGTGGCGGTTCCTTGGTTTTGGACGGTTCGGCTTTGGGCATGAATTTCACCCGTGACCTCTCACTTCAGGGCACCGGTCCGATTGGGGATCGCGGTGCGGCGGTCCTGAGTTTTGGCAACAACACCCTTTCCGGGACTATCAATTCCGGTGTAGCCAAGCCTGGCACCGCCGGGATCAACACCCGCCTCACCTCTGCGAATGGCACGCTCTCCATTACCGGGTCTTTGCAGGTCATTGGCACGGCTGGCACCACAGTCACCAGCCTGGGGGCCGTCACCACGGCCGGGGCCAATTTTTACAACCTGACAGGCGCCCTCTCCGGCACAGGCACCCTGGAAAAAACCGGGGCAGGCACGCTTTTCTTGAATCCGTCCTCCACGGCATCATTCAATGGCATCCTGCGCGTCGGTGGCAGTGCAGCTTCCGGCCAGAGCTCGGTTCGCATCAATTCTGGCGGGGTGCTGGGCAACCGGACAGCCACTGGTACAGGCGGTGTGCTGGACATGAACGGCGGCGTCCTGGAAGTGCGAATGGATGCGCCTGATCTCCGGGTCAATGGCGGCACCAATGCAAATGTTTATTTCCGCGCCACTTCCACCATGTTTGCCGATCACGCCATCGGCAGCGATGGCAAAATTAACGGCACCGCCGTTTTTGGCAGCAGCTCGTTCGAAGACAACATTACGGTGACTCTTAACAGCCGTAACGGTTATGGATTCACCTTTGGGGCCATGGCGGTCAACGGTGGTGACAACCCTTCCACCTTCACCAACAACTCCTCGGGTCTGGTCACTTATGGGGGAAATTTCTGGAGCAATACCAACAACACTGCCAACCGCCTGCTGACCTTCAGTGGCAACGGCAATTCCCTGATCACAGGCAGCATCCTCGGCACCGCAGCCGCCTTTGACCACAGCGTTGCCAAGTCCGGGGCAGGCTCACTGACCCTGCTTGGCACAGGTTCAACCATTGACGGTACCTACAGCGTTCAGGGCGGTGCCCTGGTCATCACAGACTTCCGCTCAGTCACAAACAATTCCGGTATTATCAACATCGGTTCTGGCGGCACTGCCGGTGCCCTCATCATTGGTACAAGTGTGGCTCCGACCGCAGCCGGCCTGACCACCAGCAAAGTCATCAACCTCGCTGGTTCAACCGGAACGCCCAGCATTTATGCTAACCAGACGGGGCTTAACCCAGTCATCTTTAATTCGAACTTCACAGCTACCGCCACGACTTCAGCCAAGACGCTGACGCTCGGCGGTACCAACAAGGCGGACAACATTATCAATGGGAGCATTCCCAATGCCGTTACCGGTGTTGTCTCCCTTCTCAAAACGGGTCCGGGCACCTGGGTTCTGGCTGGAACCAATACTTACACCGGCACCACCAGTCTCTCCAATGGTACATTCAAGATCAAGGCCAATGGGGCCACCTCGACGGTTCTTTCCAGCGCCAACGCCATCAGTTTTGTGAATAACAACGTTTATGCGGGCGGTATACTGGAGTTCGTTGGCCAGGCCGGCGTGAACAACGTCCAGAACCTTGGCGCCCTTGCTGTCGATGCCGGTGCCAACACCCTCCGCCTCACCCCGGGGCTTGGCGGGACGGCATCGCTGGTCTTTGCCTCGGCTGGTACGGTCAATGATGCCGCCAGTTTGAACATCGTCGGCACCGGTCCTGGCAGCACGGTCACCATGACCGGCCTCGCCACCGGTTTTGTGAATCGCATGTTCTTTGAGGGCAGCGACTTTGCCTATTCCCAGGCCGGTTTGTTGCGCGCCCCGGTCTATGGCGACGGTGCTGGCGGCGCAGGATCAGACACGGGTTTCCACACTTCCTCCACCGTCCTCAAGAGCACAGATACCAATGAAATGACGGGCAGCTTCGCCACAAACGCGATGACCATTGATGCCCTGAAAATCGTCGGCAGCAACACACTCACCCTTAATGCAAGCCAGTTGCTGACCATCCGCACCGGCGCTGCGAATACGGACGGTTACATCCTTTCCACCGGCGGTGCAGCCGTCATCACTGGGGGCACGGGCATCTCGGTCGGCGGCACCGGCTCCCTTTCCATCCGGGTTAATGAAGCTTCTGACACCCTGACCCTGGAGTCTGTGATGACCAGCGGCACTTCCGGTGGCCTGACCAAGAGCGGCGCAGGCACACTCATCTTGAAAGGCACCAATGCGCAGACAGGCACCGTCTCCCTGAACGAAGGAACCATTCAATTGAGCGGTGTCGGCAGCACCATTGCCGGTAACAACGTGTCCATCACCATGCGTCAGGGCACCGTCCTGGATCTGAACGGTGTGACACCGGTAAACACCACCAATTCCTGGAACAACAACGGCATCCTGACCAACAGCGGCATTGAGGATGTCACCTTCACCATCGGTGGCAGCAACGGGACCGGTACCTCCTTTGGTACTTTCGAGCAGAAGGAGAATAAAGGGGTGATCAATATTACCAAAACCGGCAGTGGTGCCCAAAGCTGGCTGGGCACCAGCAACTACACCGGCGTCACCACCATCGGCGGCACAGCTCTGGTCACGGTGGAAAGTCTTGCCGACATTGGCAGCGACAGCGCCATCGGCCGCGGCAATGCCGCAAACAATGCAGGCAGCCTGGTTTTTAACGGCACCTCCGCCTCCGGCCTCGTTTACGCAGGCAACATCCGCAACGGCATCCTTGCCCTGGGCAGTCTGTCCATGAGCACCGACCGTCTCTTCACTCTGTCCGGAAGCGGGGTCACCCTTTCCAGTGCTGCGGCCACCAACATCAACAACGCCATCGTCTGGAGCAATCATGCGGCCATTGTCCATGGCACCAATGCGGACCGGACCATTATTTTCACCGGCACTTCCCAAGGCGAAAACACCTTTAATCCTCAAATCTCTGACAGCACGGGATTTGCCACGACGGTGACGAAAACAGGCACGGGCATCTGGAAGCTGGGCAACGCCGCCAACACTTACAGCGGTCCGACCACCATCACACAGGGCATCCTCATGGCCACCAATGGCCAGGGTCTCTCTCCTAATTCCAATCTGATTTTTGACGGTGGCACCCTTTATTCCCAGGGCAGTTTCCACCGAAACATCGGCACCGGCCCTGGGCAGATGCAGTTTTTGGCTCCTGCAGCCAATACCGCCCAGTTTTCCGGCGGTTTCCTCGGTGGTGACAGCAAGCTCACCGTCACCTGGAATGACACGCCGGTTTGGGGCAGCACCGCAGGTTTCCTGGATAACCGCAACGGTCTGATGCTCAACGGCTCCCAGGCGCGGGCCCAGGGTGCTACCGGTTCCATCGCTCTTTCTGAGGTCGAGCTCGCCAGTGATTTTTCCTTGGGTGCCGCAGCGGGAGCCGCATTTACTGGCAGCCTGACGTTGGCACAAAACAGTGCCAACGTGACGCTTGCGAGCGGCACTACGGCGGGACTTGTCGTGGGTCAGACGGTAACCGGCACCAACATCCCTTCCGGGGCCTATATCGTCAGCATCAACAGCGCCACGACCTTCACCATGAGTGCCAATACGGCAAATACTTCAGGCATTGCGGGCACTTACACGGATGGAGCCGTTCTGGCCAACACCCTGCGTCCGATCCGCGTGGATGACAACGGTAACACCGGTGCCGACTACGCGACCATCAGTGGTGACATCTCCGGATCAGCTGGAACTGGCATCCGCAAGCTGGGCACTGGCACCCTGCGCATGACGGGTGCCAATACTTATGATGGTGAAACCAACGTCAATCAGGGCACCCTGGTCGTCACCTCCCTCGGCAGCAACGGACCTGGCACCTCCAGTGTCGGCACCACGGTCAATGCCAACCAGAATTCCAATGCCGTCACCCTCGGCAATTCGGGCACCGGCGGCGGCATTCTTCAATACATCGGCCAGGGGGAAACCAGCAACCGCAAGATCCGCCTCAACAGCACGACCGGCAGCAATCAGATTCATTCGGACGGCGTCGGCCCCCTCATTCTTACCAACGTCGCCAACGACATGGTGGCCGGAGCCAAGACCCTCTTCCTGCGCGGCACGAACGCCCAGGGCAACATGATCTCCAGCATCCTTGCTGATAACGGCGGCACCCTCGGTGTCACCGTGGACAGCAGCGCCACCTGGATCCTGGCCGGTAACAACACCCTTTCCGGAGCCATCAACGTTACGGGGGGTGCCCTCGGCATCGGCCATGACAATGCCTTCGGCATTGATGCCGGTTCGGGCTACGGCCTCTTGACTATCTCCAACGGCGCGGTTTTTGCCTATGGCGGGGACCGCACCATCAACAATCCCATCACCCAGTCGGCTACCTCCAGCACCATTGCCACTTTCATTGGAGATAATAGCATCACTCTCATGGGTGCCTGGTCAGACCCCTCCACCACAAGCACCGGCCGTTTTATCCGCAACAACATTGCCACCGGTAAAACCCTCACTCTTAATGGTGCCTACATTGCCACTGTCGGCACGACCAGCCGCAGCATCGGCTTTGACGGTTCCGGGGATACGATCTTGAATGGCATCTTCAGCACGGTCAGCAATACAGACTTCGGCATCACCTATGCCGGCACAGGCACCCTTACCCTTGGTGGGGCCAATTCCTACAGCGGCAAGACCACCATCTCCTCCGGCACCATCATCCTCGGGGCCAATAACGTCATCCCTGAGATGGGCGGAACGACTGGTAACTCGACCTTCGACGGCCTCAATAACGGCCTCATCTTCAATCCGGCCCTCGGTCTCACCGCCACGCTGGATATGAAAGGCTGGTCGGACACCGTCAGCTCCATGACCGCCATTACCAATGGCACCATTGTCATTGACAACACTTCTTCCATCGCTTCCTCGCTCACCTTTGGGGCCAACAACGGCGTGGTCAACTTCGGCTCCGGCACCGGATCTTACACGATTCAAAACTCCGGCGGCGGTGCCCTTTCCATCTACAAGGCAGGCAATACCGCAGCCACCTTCTCCGCTGGGATGACGCTCACACACACAGGCATCACCGGTGTGACCGGGGGCACCTTCACCATAGCCTCCCCACTTAATGGAACCAGTGGCTTCAGCGTCACCGGCGCAGGCAGCATCCTGGCCCTCACGGGTGGCATTACCAATCCTGGGGCTGTCACCAGCATCGTGGTGGAAAACGGCGGCACGCTTAACCTTCTGGATGCCAAAGGCAGCAAGTTCAGCAACCTCAGCTCTCTGACCCTTGGTTCCCCTGGCGGCAGCATGACCTACCTTGGCCTGAACGTTGGCGACGGCGATGTTGTAGGTGACGAGTCCAATACGGATCTGCTCTCCCTCACGGCCCTGGGTACGCTGAACCTCTTTGCCGGCAATCAGATCACCCTCAATCTTACCGATGCAGGCCTGAATCCTGGTGAGACTTATGACCTCCTTACAGGCACTGGCTTTACCTCCGGCGTGCTCGCCAACACCGACTGGATCCTTGGAGCCAAACCCGGCGGTTTCAGTAGCATCACCCTCACGGCTGAGAATGGCCGGGTTTTCATCACCACAGGCAGCTTGGTCTCCGGTGACCTTTACTGGCGCGGCAGCACGGGGAACGCCACTTGGAATACCTTGATCAACTGGTCACAGGATAAAGCCGGTGCGGTTGACGCCACCACGACCCCGGGGCAGGGCACGAATGTCTTTTTTGTCTCGGACAGTGTGACCGGCAATGTCGAGACTACCCTGGAACAGAACTTCAGAATCAAATCCCTGACTTTTGAGCCGAACACTCTCCCAGCCAGCACACCTGGCTCGGTGACCATCAATCCCGGTGCCGTGGCTACAAGCCGTCTGGATATCATCCCTGAAGATTCCGACGATGGCATCACCGTCCCGACCAGCGGTCCCGCTACGGTCAATATCAATACCGCTGTCAAGCTGGGGTCCGACCAGACCTGGAACATCACAGGTGCCTCCACGCTCACTGTCGGTGGTGCCCTCAGCGGCAGTGGAGACCTGACCAAGGCGGGTGCGGGCAAACTCATCCTGGGGGCAAACGCTGACCCGACCTATGACGTTGGCACCGTCACCATCGATGGCGGCAATTTGGAAATGCAGCAGCTTGGCGGCCTCGGCGCCACTTCCAACAACAACGTCTCCGAAATCATCATCAACAGCGGTGGCGCGTTCTATTACACCAATGCTGTGGCCACCACTGCGCTGGCTCCAGTTCCTCACGACATCACCCTGGATGGCGGCACACTTTCTGTTGGCGGGGGCAACCACTTTTACGGCGGGGCCATCACCCTCAGCTCAGCTTCCACCATCAACCTGAGCGACAATAATTCCGCAGACCAGACTGGCGCGGCCCGGAATATCACTCTCACCAACACAGTCAGCGGGTCCGGCCGTCTGAAGGTCAACAGCCTTCAGGCAGTCACGACCAACTTGAACCAGACCGCCGGTACCCTGACACTGAATACGGACAACAGCACATGGACGGGCGGCCTGGAGATCCTGGGAGGTACTGTCACTGCCGCTAACGTGAAGGCCCTGGGCTCTGGCAGCATTCTGGGCGGTGGCTCTGGCCGCATCATTTTCGCCACGGCTGGCGGTACCACCTTTGACCTGACGCAAAACATTACCCTGGATGCCTCAGGCGGCATCCTGGAGCTGAGTGCGGACGCATCAGGCACCCCGCTGAGCGACATGACGGTAAACCTGACAGGTGTCATCACTCTTGGCAGCAGCAACAATGCCAACAACGCCCTGCGCATCAGCCAATCCTCAGATAACTTCAGCATCATCAACATCACCAATTCCATCGTCCTTGGCAATGACGCCAGCATCAGCTATCAGGGCAGCTCGGTGCGTCACCTGGAGATTCCTGCCGTTATTTCCGACGGCGGCAATGGCCACTCCCTGGCCATCAACGACGAGCGCGGTGCCTGGACTGTCACCAGCCGCACCGTGGCTCTGACCGGGCTGAATACCTTCTCCGGTGACATTTCCCTGACCGAAGGCACCCTCCAGTTCAATACGGTGACCAACATGAACGGCGCGGCCAGCAGCCTGGGCCAGGGCAGCGCGATCAACATGTTTGGCGGCACCCTCAGCTTCATTGGCGACGTCACCAGCCAGTCCACCAACCGCCCCATCACCACCACCACAGGGGTGGCCACCCTTTCTGCCAATGGCACGAATGGTGCCAGCATCACTTACAATGGGGCCATCAACGTGGGGCCTGTGGCAGACGGTGCCTGGCTGGTTCTCAGCGGCACGGCAGGCAGCGTCGGTAACATCAATGGAGCCATCACCCAGACGGGAGATTCAGCTGACTTGACTGTCAACGGCGGGACATGGAACCTCGGCACTGCCACCAGCCGTATCGGGGATGACGTCACCGTTTCGGGAGCCACGACCATCCTCAACCTTGAGAGCGGCCTGCTCCAGGTGCGGGATGACTTTACCGTCACCGTCAATGCCACGCTGAACCTCATGAACACAGGGGTGCTCTCCTACAACACGGCCACCCTCAGCGCGGATTCCACCCTGCGGGCGACTGGCGGGGGCATCATCAATCTCGGCGCGGACAACGCGATTGTCGTGACAGAGTTTGACGGACTGCGCATTGGCGTGGATGCCGCAGGTGTTGGTACATTCAACATGAACACCTACAGCCAGACGGTCACAGAGTTCATCCTTGGCAACCGTAACCTTGACCGCTCAGGCAACATCACCGGCAGTGGCACGCTGACCGTCACAGGGAACCTGGATCTATATGAAGGTACCATCTCCGCCAATCTTGCCAGCACCGGCACCACTGCTTTTGAGAAATTGGGGATTGGCACCGTTACCCTCTCCGGTAACAACATCAATCTTGCCTCCACCGGTTCCACCGTTGTGGCTGAAGGCACCCTCGTGCTGGACTACACCACGAATAACAATACCAAGATCAGGGAGCTTTCCGCGCTGGACATGCGCGGTGGCACCCTTGTCATCAATGGCAATGCCTCCAGCCAGACGACCCAGTCTGTCGGCTCGTTCACCCTTGCCAGCGGCGGCAACAACACCATCAACATCAATCCGGGCAGCGGCCAGACCGCCACGCTGAACCTGAATGCCATCACCCGCGCAGCTGGCGCAGGCACCGTCCGCATCAATCTTCCTGTAACTGGAGGTTTGGTTACCACCACCAGCCCAAATAACACTGCCACAGGCCTTTTGGGAACAGGTACCTCGGCCCAGTCCACCAGTGCCGCCTTTGCCACCATCAAAGACGCCTCAGGCACCTGGTTTGCCACTGCCAATGGTTCAAACATTGTGGGATTGGTTTCGACGCCCAAAAATGACATCAGCTCTTGGATTACAGGTGAGCACATCACCGATGAAACGACAGGCTTCACCGGCTCTGTGACGGAGGCATCGGTGAACAGCCTTCGCTTCGATGCAGCTTCCGGATCGGTGGTCAACATCGCCCCAGGGGGCCAGCTCGGCATTGTGAGCGGCGGGATTCTGGTCACGGACCAGGTGACAGCCGGCAGCCCGGGCATCCTGGGCGGTAAAGTGGCCACCGGAGCGGCGGACTTCGTCATCACCCAGGACAGCACACGTCTGTTCACGCTCTCGGCGGACATTAATTATACCAATGCCGTCACCAAGACAGGGAACGGCCCCCTGCGTCTTTCCGGCAGCAACGACTACACAGGCACCACCCAGATCCAGGGCGGCATTCTCCAGGCGGCGGGTGGCAATGCCATCGGCGATCTCTCTTCCGTGGTGCTGGCGGATGACCGCGTCAGCACGCTGGAGCTGCTGGATGATGAAACGATTGGCCGCCTAAGCGGCGGCAGCAATTCGGCAGGACAGGATACCCTCGCCACCGTCATTTTGGGCAGCCATACCCTGACCACAGGGAATCTGACAGGAGATGTGAACTTTGACGGCAAGATCGTGGGAACGGGCGCGATCATCAAGGTGGGGGCCAGCTTCCAGGGCTTCCGTAACATCAACGACCAGTTCACCGGACAGCTGATCGTCAACCAGGGCGGGATTCAGTTCTCCAGCATCGGTGCCCTCAATGCGTCTTCCATCACGATGAACAAGGGGACGGCAATGGACATCGCCAATACGGGCACGACCTCTTCTACCACGCGCATTCTGGACACCACTCCCATGATCCTCAACTCCGTGGACGGAGCGATGACAGGGACTGGCGGCGCGCCTCGCTTGGGCATTACCGTCCGCAACGACCAGAACAACAGCCGCGTGGAGACCATCGGCAACCTGGAGTTTAATTCCGGGGCCAGCTACCTGTCCGGGGATGCAAATGCCTCCGGCACCAACAACGCACGTGCAGCGCTGGCTGCCACAAACTTTGTGCGCAGCAACGGTGCCACGGTGGCCGTGCGCGGCCGTAACCTGGGGACCTCCACGACCCACAACATCCAGTTCCGCATCGGTGATGCGACAAACCAGACCAGCTTCATCAATGCGATGGTGGGCGGTGCAGGGGCGGCAAACACGCCCACTCTGAGCATTGTGCCATGGGCGCTGGGTGAAACGCACAACAATGCAGCTCTTGCAGTGACAAACATGGGCAACAGCCTGGTCACTTACGTCTCCGGACTGGGCTTCCGCCCGTTGAATCTGAGCACTGAATACGCCAACTTTGCCACCGCCGGTGCTACGAACAACACCCGTGAGGCGCTCACTGCGGATCTGACCGGTCTGGCAGGACGGACGCTTAACTCTCTGGTGCTGCACAAGAATACGGATGCTGCAGGCACCTTCAATGTGACGGGCACAGGTGCTGGCCAGACCCTGGCAGTGACGAGCGGGACGATGCTCTTCACCCAGGCCACGACCGCCGCCAATGGCAGCCTGCATGGCATCGGCCTGAGCGGCTTTGACAGCGGGATCACCACTGCCGGCAGCGAGTACATCATCTTCGTGCAGAATCCTTCATCGGCAGCCACCACACCGCTGCTGACGGCCACGATTGAATCGCCACTGACCTCCGCAGCAGACATTACCAAATCTGGACGTGGCGCGCTGGTCCTCACCGGCACGAACACCGCCGGCGGTGGAACCCGGAAGACGACCATCAATGAAGGCATCCTGGAGATCGCTGGTCTGGAGAACATTGGTGGAGATACGGGCGAGCTTGTTTTCGCCGGTGGCACACTGCGTCTGGGCACTGGATTTACCGATGACTTTGCGACACGGACCGTCACTATCCTTCAGGGCGGGGCGACCTGGGACACCAACGGCAATGACCTGTCCCTGGTGGGCAGTGTGGGGTCAGGCGTTGGAGGTCTGACCAAAACGGGCCTGGGCAAACTGACGCTGAATACAACGGCTGCCTATCAGGGGACCACAACGGTGAATGCTGGCACGCTGACTGTGGGCGTGGCGCAGGCCATCAGCACTGCGGGACTCGTCGTCACCACGGGCGGTACACTGGAAATGGCCGCTAATGCAACCGTCAGCAGCCTGACAATGGGACTGGGTGAAAATGCCATCACGGGTGCAGGCACTCTGACTGTGAACGGAAATGCGACACTGAACCAGGGCACAATCGGAGCGATCCTGGGCGGCAGCATGAATCTCATCAAGCAGACGGCTGCACAGACGGTTGCACTGACCAACCCCGCCAACACTTACACCGGTTACACTCATATCCAGAACGGTACGCTGAGTGTGCCTTCCATGAGCAATGTCGGCAGCGCCAGCTATCTGGGCAACCAGACAGGGGCCAACGCGACCATCCGCTTTGGTTTCGGCACAACGACCGGCACCCTGGCCATTCCTGCGGACGGCACGGGCGGAACGACCGACCGTCCATTTGACCTGGTCGGGACCACGGGTGGTGCGACCATTGACAATGACGGCACCGCTGCGCTGATTCTTAATGGCAACATTTCATCTTCGACCTATGGAACGAAGACTCTGACGCTGAGCGGCTCCACCACCGGCTTTAACAACGTCCTGGCGGGAACGATCACCAGTGGTCCGTTTGGTGTGGTGGCCGTGACGAAGGCTGAAGCTGGTACTTGGGAGCTGAAGGGCACCCAGAGCTATACGGGGACGACCTCGGTCATCGGGGGTACGCTGGTTGTCACTGGCACCGTGAACAACAGCCCTGGCTCCACATCGGTAGGAGCTTCTGCTGCTACGAACGGCCTGATGCGGATTGATACGGAAGGCAGCTACAGCTCATCCAGCTATTCCATTGGCACCAATGCCACAGGTGCCGGCTCCTTGCTGATTAAACAGGGTACGGTGGAAGCCACTTCTGCCAGCACCTCTGCGGGCATATCTGTGGGAACAGCCGGCTACGGCGCCTTCCAGATCGACGGCGGTTCATTCACCGCCAACCGGGTTAGCCTTTACAACAGTGCCACAGGCACCGGGGTGCTGCGCGTTAACGGCGGCACTTTGACGAGCAATGAATACATCATTCTCAGCAACCTGCGTTCGGAATTCACGGTGACAGGTGGCACAGTGGACCACAGCAATGCTTCTCAAAACATCGCTCTGGGCTACAACCTGGGAGGCACCAGCGTGATGAACATGGTGGGTGGTACGGTGAACAATACGGGAAGAGATGTTTCCTTTGGGCAAACCACGGGAACAGCCACCGGAATTCTTAACCTGGTGGGCGGCACTCTGACCACGAATGCCTTCACCGTCGGTGCCACGACTGCGAGCGCGACGATTAATTTCAACGGCGGCACCCTCAAGGCGGCCATTGATACCGCAGCCTTCATTCCTGCAAGCAGCGCTCTGAAAGCCTATGTGTACTCTGGCAATGCCATCTTTGACACGGCAGGCAGATATGTCACGGTTTCGACGCCGCTTCTGGCTCCGACCGGTGATGGCGTGAGCGGGTTGACCGTCGGAGCTGGTGGAAGTGGTTATTTCGGCGCCCCTTATGTGGAAATCACCGGCGGTGGCGGCACGGGTGCCACGGGTTACGCAGTGGTGGACCTGGATGATTCCAGCCCGACCTATGGCCAGGTCACAAGTGTTGTGATGACCAACCCCGGCATCGGTTATACCAGCACACCGACCATTACCCTGGTTGGCGGCGGCGGCACGGGGGCGGCTGTCACGGCTTCAGGTATTGCACCTAACGCCTCAGGCGGGCTGATCAAAAACGGCCCAGGGGCTCTTACGCTGGCGGGCGGTGTCAATACCTTTAACGGGCCAGTCGTGATCAATGGCGGCTTCCTTTCGGTCGGGGCCACTTCACTGCCAAACATCACCGCACTGACGGTGGGCACGGATTTGGGGGCAGGGTCCTTCAATCTCTACCAGGATGGCGTAGCGGCGGACTTGAATCTGCCTGCGAATGTGAGCATTATTCTGGGGAGCAACTCCAACAGCGGTGAGCTTGGGTTCAATCTGGGCGCACCAGGCGTCTCGGACCGCATCGTGATCAGTGGCACGGGCACGCTGACGATCAATGAAGGTAATGGCTACATCGCCGGCACTCCTTTGAGCGGCTTCGGCGTGGGGACTTACACCCTGATCACCAGCGCCAATCCGATTGTGGGACTGGAGTACCTCAAACTGGGCAGCCTGCCTTCAGGTTATCAATACAGTCTGTCCACCACAGCGAACACGGTGCAGCTGAATGTCCTCAGCATGGTAGCTGGCACCAATCTTTACTGGACCGGTGCGGTGAACAGCAGCTGGGGCGGCCTGGATGGCACGGCTTCCAACTGGTCTGAGTTCCCTGGCGGCACCCCAGATGCAGGGTTCGGCCCTGGGCCGACGCATACGGTCCACTTCAGTGCGGTCGATTCCGTCACCCCACCGTTTTCCACCACTCTGGATGCACCCATCAGCATCCTTGGCCTGAGAGTGAACCCTGAAGCAGGACCTGTGACCATCGCCCCAGGCTTTGGCGGCACTCTGACTGTCGGTGAAGGCGGTATTGACATCGCAAGCGGTGCTCCTGCGCTGACGACGATCTCTGCTCCTGTTGTGCTTGGCGCCAGCCAGTTCTGGACCGTAGCGGATGCAGGCTCTACATTAAGCATCAGCGGAGTGATCTCCGGCAGTGGCAACCTGACCAAAAACGGTGCAGGCACAGTGGTCACCTCCGGTATCAATACCTTTACGGGCAACGTCACACTCAATGCAGGCACGCTGCGGGTGGAAACAGAAGGCACATCAGGTCTGGGCACCGGCGCATCCGCATTGTTCCTCAACGGTGGCGAGCTCCAAATTGCCAGCAGCACTGCACGCGCTCATGCAAGGAACACCACCATCGCGGGAGACGTGACCATCTCCACCCAGCGCCTGACGGCGGGTGCAGGTGTGACACATACACTGGGCACCCTCAGCATGGGCGCTCATACTCTGAATGTTACGAGTGCCGTTTCGACTTCCGGCAACCAGGGGCTTGCCTTTGGGGCAGCCACGATCACCGGCTCCACGGTCTTCAACGTCGTCAATAACGGTCTGGGTGCCACCACGCTTCTGACTGTTACGTCATTGTCTGAAAGCCCGGCAGCTTCTGGCTATGGTTTTACCAAAAACGGGAACGGCACCATGATCATCTCCGATGCTGGTAACTACACAGGTGTGGTGACTCTGAATGAGGGTGTGCTTCGCACCAGCTTTAACGGAACCTCTGGTCTAGGAGTTGGGGCTGCAACACTGGTTCTCAATGGTGGTGAATTGCAGCTCTTCAACAGCACTGGTCGTGCTTATGCGCGGCCAACGACTGTCGGCGGCAACGTCACCATTACGCTCAACCGCAACAGCGGTGGTGCTGGCGTAACCCACAGTTTGGGAACTCTTGCCATTGCCAGTCAGACAGTCACGGTGCAATCGGGCACCAATGCGACGTCCGGTAACATGGGCCTGAACTTCGGGGTCTCCACCCTGAGTGGTTCCCCCACATTCCTGGTGACCAATAGTACCGCTGGAGCGACCACTGTGCTGACTCTTGGCGCTTTGAGCGACGGTGGTGTCGCCCGGACACTGACCAAACAGGGAAATGGCACCATGACCCTGACGACAGCCGCAGCCGGGCTGATTGACGGGACGCAGGTCAATATCGAAGGCGGCAGACTGAACTCCAACAACGCCACCGCTCTGGGCAGCCTGGCCAATGTCACGGTCTCCTCCGGTGCAACCTTCGGCGTAGGGGCTACCCAGACTTTGGGCGCTCTGAATGGTGCCGGGTCTTTGGAGATCAATGCCGGTCTGAATCTGACCGTCGGCAGCACGAACAACCTGGATTCGGCATTCAGTGGTGTCATTGCAACCACGACTGCCGGACTGACCAAGGCCGGAACGGGAGTTTTTGCCATGAGTGGTAACAACCTTTACACCGGGGACACTGCGGTGAATGCAGGTACCCTCCTGGTGAACAACACCGCAGGCTCCGGAACGGGTGGCGGTAACGTTACCGTCGCTGCCGCAGCCACCCTAGGCGGTGTTGGCAGCATCTCCGGCGGCGTCACGCTGGCCGCCGACGCGACGCTTTCTCCAGGCTCCATCAATATGGGGGTGAGCACACTGGGCCAGCTCACGGTGGGTACGTTGACTGCAGATACCACGTCTTCCGTCTTCCTTCAGCTCGGTCTGCCGAGCCTCTCAGACGCCGCCAACGTGGCTCTTTACGAAAACAGCACGCCTCCAGCCCCGGTGCTCGAAGCCTGGACCAGCGCCTATCAGGCAGGGACAACCCAGCATGACCAGGTATTCATCGAAAACATGAGCGGATCTTCGGTGAATGCTGTCATCAATGTGACACTTGCAGACGGATATTCGGATCTGGCATATGGTGATGTCTTCCATCTTGTTGACTGGAGCACCCTGGGGACCACAAGCTTTTCGGGCACCCCTGCGGCATTGAACCTTCCTACACTGACAGGTTCGTTGAATTGGAACACCACCCTCTTTAACAGCCACGGCATCGTGTTTGTCATGATTCCGGAGCCAAGCCGGATGCTGCTGCTTTTCCTGGGTCTGATGGGACTGTTCTTCCGCCGCCGCCGCCATTGAGAAGACAAGACTGAGCTTGTTGTAAAATAAATAGGGGAGGGAGCTTTGCGGCTCCCTCCTTTTTTTTTTGAGGTGTCGGATGCCGTGAGTTTAGATCCCTGTTCCGAATCCTTGCTGCTACGAGGTACAAAACGCGTGCGGAGAACGGGTATCTAAAGTCATTCCAGGTCATCTGGTCTGCGAGTGCAGCCAAAATCCATGGGTCATCCTGGCTGACGGTCTGTAGGGGACCTCTTGCTCCATCTGGGCTCACTGGCACAGAAGGTCTTTAGACTTTGATATCTGCGGCTAAGCCATTTTAGAACCGGGTTGCGTTATTAGCCGGGTATGGGGCAAAGCAGAAATAGGACGAAGAGGAATAAATCTTTAAATCAGCAAAGATAAGGGTATATCCTAGTTCTATAGAGCGTTCTTTAGCCTTTCCGGGAGTCTCCAGGGCATAAAGTTGAGGCATATCATAGATAAGGCATATCTTTGCCAAAAACGGGTTTTTAAAATAAATGAAAGGTAAGCAAGTGCCCAGCAGGAGCGTGAAAACCACTTGTGGATACGTGGGAGGAGAGCCATGCGGTAAGCTGTTTGATGCCCTTGTATGGCGCTTTTGTAACGTTCTATAATATCGCGAAATCGCTGATGCTGAAGCGATTGGAGCCCAAGGGATGGAAGTGTTGGGCAGGAGTCTTGGTGTGTGCGGTGGAGCTTCTTTACCACACTGGATCGGAAGGTGTTTTTAGTGCCTGAATCATCTTTATGAGTCTATTAGAATAAAGTTTATTTGGCGATTTCGGCCCTTTTTTTGGAAGGAAAATTACTCTGGAAGCTGAAGCGGTTAATCCGCTAAAAGCCGGGGAAATTCGCGAAAATCCTGAATCACTTACGAATCAGGAATTTCGATTTATTTCCCCAACCTGATCATGAAGCCCCTAAGACGTCCCTTGTTCCGCAGCATCGCCACTGCCAGCATGCTGTGTTTCCATCTTCTTGCGGTCACCCATCCATACGCTGCCACGGTGAACTGGACAGCAGGCAGCGGAGACTGGTCAACGGGTGGAAACTGGGATCCGTCCGCCGTGCCTCTGGCCGAGGATGATGTGGTGTTCCCCTTTGCGACGCCCATTCCGACGATCAATACGATCACACTGGGTGCAGGGAGTGTGGCCAACAGCCTGAGGATGCAGGGGGATTATCTTTTCACCGGTGGCAGTCTGGGGCTGACGACTGGCGGGATTTACATCAACCGGGGCCATATGCTGAGGCTGGATTCACAACTGACCGGGGGCGGCGGCCTCAATCTTACCGGGGGTGGGGCCTTGCGGTTGGGGAATTCCACCAACAACTACACTGGGCTGACCACGGTCGCCAACGGCACGCTGATCATCAGCGATCCGGCCCAGCTGGGCGCCGACAGTTCTGCGGTGGTGGTCACAGGCTCAGCCACACGTGGATTGGGCGGTGGCAGCCTGCTGCTGGATGGCAGTGCTGGCAGCATTGTTTTCACCCGTGATCTTAGCCTTCAGGGATATGGCCCGATCACAGATCGCTCTGCGGCCATGAGCAGCATCGGCAGCAATACGGTGACAGGTAATATTGAATTCAGCGCTGGAAATGTGGCCACGGCCATCAATTCCACCTCCGGGATGCTGAGCCTGAGCGGTGACTTGACAGCCCTGGGTGCCGGCCAGCTGCGCTTTGGTGTCGTGAATTCGACCGGCACGGGCAGCTATCACGTTACAGGCCGCCTCACAGGCAATATGAATATTGACAAACAAGGCGCGGGCACCTTGATCCTGGACCCTTCCAATGCCAGTTCCTTCAGCGGCCTGGTTCTTGCCTCATCGGGGTCTGTGCGAATTTATGACGGGGCCTCCGCAGGCACCAGCACCGCCAACGGTGCCCTCACCCTCGGCGGTGGGTCAGGCACCCTCGAGCTCCGCACCAATACGCCTGATTCATTTGCTTCAAGGCGCATGCATATGAGCACTTCCGGGAATGGCGTCCTGTTCTTGGACCACGGCCTGAACAGCAACCTGGTCAACCAGACTGTCCGTCTCTCCGCCCTCACCCTCACAGCCGGCAGCACCACGCGCACGCTGACCATCAACAGCCGAAATGGGTATGGGGTCAGTTTCACTGGCAACAGTGTCGGTGGGAGCCTCGCGGGGAATAACAACATCACGGTGAATGCCAACGGCCTGGTATCCTTCGTGGGTGATTTTTGGAACAATACCAATACCACCGCCCGCACCCTCACCATGACGGTCAACACCGGCGCGAACGCCGTGATTACCGGAAACCTGAATGCCACGGGCGCCGCCCACATCCTGACGAAAGGCGGGGCTGGAACCCTTTCCATCCGCGGTGAAAACTCCACCTATTCCGGAGCCACCAACATCAATGCAGGTACGCTGAGCATCACGCACATTGGCTCCATTAATGATAACTCGGCTGCGGTAAACATGGGCTCCGGCACGGGCGCAGGCACCCTGAACGTGGTGGGTGAAAACCTCATCGCCTCGCAGACGGCCGTCAACAAGGCCTTCAATCTGGCCGGCACGACCGGAGGCGGACTCATCCTGGCCAACCAGACCGGATCCAGCCCCGGGCTGGTGATCAATGGGGGCTTTACAGCGGGCGGCGCAGGCACCAAAGCCCTCACTCTTGGCGGCACCAACCTCCAGGAAAACGAAATCCGCGGGGCCATTGCCAACAACAGTGCCAGCAACGTCACCAGCCTCTACAAAACTGGTTCCAACACCTGGGTGCTCTCCGGGGCCAATACCTACACGGGCTCCACGCTGCTCAATAACGGCGTGCTAAAAATCCAGGATACTTTTTCCGGCACTTCAACGAATGTTCTGGCAGACAATGCTCTCATAGGTCTGGGCTTTTCATCGGGAGTGATCACCGAGGGGACTGCGGGCGGTCTGTTTCATTATGCCGGGGCTGACGGGGCTATGAGCGAGGAAAGCATTGGTAATTTGCTCACCATTAGTGGTGCAGGTACCATCCGGGTGACGGCAGGTGAGGGCGGCACCGCCGTGTTGAACATTGCCTCCATGAACGAGCTTCCCGTCACTACACTTAACACAACGGTAGCCATCGGAACAACTTCAACTGCGACGGTCTCTGTGGCCAGCACAGCCGGCCTGGTTCCTGGCATGAGGGTTTTAGGAGGCAGTTCCACCGCCTTTATCGTCAGCATCACCAACGGTACACAGATGGTGCTCAGTTCCAATCAGGCCAGTTTACTGGTTGGACGTGAGCTTACCTTTGAGCGGGTTCCTGGCAGCAGCACGGTTAACTTTGCCCCTGATTTTGCGAGCACGATCACCCTGGGCGGGGTGACCACTGCGGGCTTCCTGAATGGTTACAGCTATTTCAATGGAGCTGATTTTGCCTTCGCCCCCACTGTTGGCACCTCCACCCTGCGCGCTCCCATTTACTTTGGACCTGAGGCAGATGCAGGTTTTGTTCTGGCCAGTGATGCCCTGGTGGCCGACAGCCACAACGTGGTGGCCGGGGTGGATACCTCCAATGGGGCCATCACGGTCCGGTCATTGAAGATTTTGGGAGAAACCGGCTCGTCGCGGGTGGTGAACGCCACCGCGCTGATGACCATCCGCGCTGGCGGAGACGGGGTGGGCGGTAATGGCACCAGCGGCGGCATTCTTGTGACCGATGGTTCCGCCACGATCACCGGCACCGGGGGCATTACGACCGGATCCACGGGCGGTGAACTGGTCATCCGGGTCAATAAGGATACTGACATTCTTTACCTGGACACGCCTGTAACCAGTGCCACAACGAAAGGACTGACCAAAACAGGGGAAGGGACTCTGGTGATCAGCAAATTAAATGCCCACACCACTGGTGGGGCGACGAACCTTCTCGAAGGGAAGATCCAATTGGCTCCTGGAGGCAGGCTGAGCGCTAACACAGTGAATCTGTTGATGCGTCAGGGCACTGAGTTTGACCTGAACGGGATAAGTGTCGCGCAGACAGCAACCAGCAGTTCTGTGGGCCAGTTGATGGGTACCGGAGTGGTGACCAATACGAGCCCGGATCCGGTGGTTTTTGCAACGGCCGGTTCGGGTGGCACTTTTAATGGAACGATTAATGAAGTGGCCGGGCAGATCAGCTATGTGAAAATGGGGACTACTGCGAGCCAGACTTTTAATGGCATCCACAATTATACCGGTTCCACCACCATCGGTGTCCCTGGCTCTGGCACCACGGGTTTCCTTTTCGTGTCCTCACTGGCCAATATTGGTGAGCCTAGCGGCCTTGGCCGTGGAGATGCCACCGATACGGCCTCCAATGCAGCAAGCCTGATTTTTGGCGGCACGACGGGCGGGCTGGCCTATACCGGCCCGGTGTCTGTAGTCACTGACCGCCTCTTCACCATGTCCGGCACGGCCGCCACTGCGGGTGCCGGCATTACCAACAATGGCTTGAACAACGCGTCCCTGGTCTTCAGCAACACGAATCCGATTGCCTTTGGGAGCACGGCCAACCAGGACCTGCGCCTTGGCGGGTCGTCAATTTCGGACAACTGGTTCTACCCGCAGATCAATGACAATGTGGATGCCGGGGCCATCACCCGCCTCACCAAGATCAACGCTGGCTTGTGGATTTTAGGGAACGAAAACAATTCCTACAGCGGGCCGACGACCATTACTGACGGGGTGGTGCAGGCCCAGGATGGTTCCACCCTGCCAAACGCGAGCGGCCTGATTTTAGGCAATACGACATCTACCACCGCCGTATTTCAGAGCAGCGGCAACTTCACACGTGATCTGGCCACGGTGGCCAATGCTGGGGCCAACACGGTTTCCTGGGCCACGGGCACCTCCACAGGCGGGGGGGGATTTGCGGCCTCCACTGAGAAGCTGGTTGTGGCGATTGGCGGGCTGGACAGCCCGACGACCCTCGTCTGGGGCGGCGCAGACGGGTTTTTGCCAACAGGAACCACAAGTGGAACCAACCTTGGTTCCCGGCTCATTCTCGGCTCCACCACCTCCCTGGCGGAGGTGGATTTCCGCAATCCCATTGACCTCAATGGGGGCAACCGCGTCATCACGGTGAATGACAACACCAGCACATTCACGGACATTGCCACCATCTCCGGGGCGATCAGCGGTGCCGCAGGCATCACCAAAAACGGCAACGGTGTGCTGCAGCTTTTCGGTGAGAACACCTACACCGGCGTCACCTCCTACACGGCCGGGACCCTGGTGGTGAAATCATTGGGCAACAGCGACAGCCCGGGCGCTTCCAGCCTCGGGGATACGACAACGGCCGATACCGCTGGCAGCGCGCTGACGCTCGGTAACGGCAGCACCGGCGGCGCCACACTGCAATACATCGGCCAGGGAGAAATTTCCGACCGCATGATCCGGCTCAACTCAACAACGGGGAGCACCCTCATCCATGCGGACGGCAGCGGGCCGCTGATCCTGACCAATGTCGTCAATGACATGGCAGCCGGAGCCAAGATTCTATATCTCCGCGGCTCCAATTCCCTGGGCAACATGGTCACCAGTGATCTTGGTGACAATGGCGGCAACCTCTCCTTGATTGTGGATGGCGGTGCCACCTGGATTCTGTCTGGTAACAACACCTATTCCGGCAATACCACCATGAGCGCAGGCTCGCTCGGCATCGGTGGTGACTCCGTGCTGGGCAATGGCACCCTCATACTGAGCAGCGGATCAATGTTTGCCTATGGCGCAGACCGCACCATCACCAACGCCGTCTCCCAGAACAACAACACGGGCCCGGCCTTCATTGGCGATTACAGCCTCACCTTTACCAGTGACTTGGCTCTCCTGGCCACCACCAGCAATCCGTCCACCACGGCCAACAACATCAGTGCCCCGGGGAAAACCGTGACTCTGGCCGGGGATGTCACCGCCAATGCCATCACCGCCGCCCGCACATGGACGTTGCTCGGCGCAGGCACCACCTTCATCAACGGTGACATCACATCCACCACAGCCTTCGGTCTCAATATTACTTACACCGGCAATGGCGTATTGAATTTAGGAGGTGCAAACACCACCTTCAATACAGCGGCCGCAACCGGGGCCAACACCATCATTAACAACAACGCAGGCACCATCAACCTCATTGATGACGGTCTGCTCAGCCCGGGCAACGTGACCGTCAATGCCGGTCTCCTGGATATCAAAGGCAATCTTGACCAGGTGGTCGCCAACCTCACCATGGGCGCTTCCACGGCCACCTACTCCGAACTCAGGATCGGTGCGGACCGCACGCTGACCATCAACGGCAACATCACTTATGGGGCGAGCAATGCGGCGACGGCCAACCCTGATCCGGCCGTAATCAGCGGACCTGGCACGATGCATCTGGGAGCGACAGAAACTATCGTCACGATTGCGGACAACCTGTCTGCTGAAATTGACATGTCCTGGGAGATGGCCCGGCTCACAGGCTCCGGCACCCTGACGAAAGCGGGCAATGGCACACTGGACATCCGGGGCATCACGAACAATGACTTTACCGGCATTTATCAGGTCAATGCAGGGGCCATTCTTGGCCTCGGTGCGTTCGACAGCAACATCCTGCTGAATGGCGGTGTCTTCGAGGGCAATGGCGACTTTGACCGCAACATTGGCACGGGCGACAACGAGGTCCAGTGGGCTGCAGGAAGTGCCGGCGGCGGTTTCTCCGCATTCGGTGGCTTGCATACCATTGAGCTGAACGGGGGCGCCGCCCTGGTGTGGGGCGGCACTGGAGGCACTGCTTTTTTTGCCGAGGAGACGGCTCCGCTGATTTTTGGCTCAGCGACTGCTGACAGCGTGGTGGATTTCACCAACGACCTGGATCTGAACGGCGGGCCGCGCACGGTGACGGTGGTGGACAATACCACCTTGCTGGGAGACCGGGCAGATCTTTCTGGCATAATCAGCAATGGCAGCCTGGTCAAAACTGGCAATGGCTTTCTCCGTCTGACTGGCGACAATACCTTTGCCGGCGGTGTGACGGTGACTTCCGGCAGCCTGCAGTTTGCCACGGTGAGTGATAATGGCGGTGCTGCCAGCAACCTGGGGCAGGGGAGTGACGGCATTACTCTGAGCGGCGGGCGCCTGCAATTTGTGGGCAATACGGACCAGAGCACCAACCGGGCCATTACCTTGACCACGACCGGCATCCTGGACGCCTCCGGCACGGATGATGCGACCATCACTTTTGCTGGAGGCATAACTGCCGCCGGCTTTACCCAGATCCTGGATGGAACGGGTTTTGGCATTCTCTCCGGCCAGGTCACTCAGACGGGAACGGCCGCCGACCTGACCAAGCAGGGCACAGGCACCTGGAGGATTGATAATGCACAGACCATTGCAGATGACATTTTCGTGAACGACGGTCTGCTGATCCTGAATGTTGCGGAAGCCTTTACAGCAGATGATATTTTCATCCGGTCCGGCACGCTCCGCCTGGGCGTGAATGCAGCCCTCAGCCGCACGACGGATGATGTGCAGATCTCTGGGGAAACGAGCAGTGGCGGTGTCTTTGACATCTATGGCACGACGGGCTCCGCGCCCACAGACATCATCATCGGGCGCAATGCGGCCAATCCTTCCGCCCTCCCCATTCTGACCGGCTCTCTTGTGGACAGCATCGGCGGCGGTTCCATCAACCCCAGTACTCTCAACGTGCGCAGCGGCACCGTCTCAGCGGATGTCGTCGCCTCCTCCACAGTCACTCTTGGCGGCACTGTGAGCGGGGACAATGGCGGCATATACAGCTCTGATGGCCACATCACTGGCAATGTTACGTTGAACGGCGCGCTGAACCTCTTCAGTGGAACTATTTCAGGTAATTTGCTTTTTAACAATAACAATGCCGTGGCCAAGCATTCTCCCAATACGGTGACGCTGTCCGGCTCCAACAATGTGGCCAATGCTGGCGTTACGACGGTCAATAACGGCACACTGCGCCTCGACTTCTCAGCCAATACTGACACTAAAATCGGCAGCGACGGCCTGTCCATGTTTGGTGGCAATCTGCAGATTGACGGTCATGCCACAACGCCTGTGACCGTGAATGCAGGGCCGATGATCTTAGGCAGCACCTCAGATCCTGCTCCATCAGTGGTGACGATCAACGCAGCCGGTGGGGCGGCGACGCTGCAGGTGGGGACCATCACCCGCAATCTGGGGGCGACTCTGCGCTTCAACCGTTCCTCCACGGACGCCCATTTGACCACTACGGCGACCAATGCGGCGGGGGACATCCTGGGGGGCTGGGCCACTTACAGGCTGGCCGGCGGGGACACCCTTTTTGCCACCGTCAGCGGTGGGGAGATCACCGGATTTGCAAGCACCGTCATCAATGACATCGGTGCATGGACTGAAGGTGCAGATGTCACGGAGAGCACCGGCTTCACAGGTTCCCTGGCAGGCAGCCTGAGCATCAACAGCCTGCGTTTTGATGCGGCGGCCGGTTCCGGCATCACGGTGGGGGCGAACGATGTGCTGAACATCGCCAGCGGCGGTATCCTGATCACAGACAATGTGGCGAGCGGCAACGTCAGCATCACTGGCGGCCGCATCACCGGCGGTGTCAATGAACTCATCGTCACCCACGATGGGGCGGCATCTTTTACCCTGGGCTCGCAGCTGACGGGCACACAGGCCATCACCAAGGCCGGAACTGGCTTGATGGTGCTGGACAGCGCCACCAATACCGCCAATGGCACATTACGTCTGTCCGGTGGAACCGTCCGTCTGCAGGGCGGGGGGGCGCTGGGTGACCGTGCGGCGGTGATCCTGGAGCCCGTCGAAGGGGTTGTGCTGGATGTGGCGAACTCTGAATCCATCGGTTCCATCTCGGGGGGCAGCAGTGCCAATTACAAAGGCATGGTGATCAAGATTGCAGACGATCAGACACTGACTTTCAACCAGACGGCCTCGCTCACCTATTGGGGTAATATTCAGGCAGCTTCCGGTGCGGCCACACTGACTAAAACCGGTGCCAGCCAGCTCACCATCGCCGACGGATCCGTGGATCTTGGTGCCGGCGGGGTTCTCAATATCATCGGAGGCCGCCTGGCTCTGGACATGAATGGAAACAACAACCAGATCACCCAGCTTGCTTCCGGAATGACGGTGAACATCCGTGACGGCGGCAGTCTGTTCGTGGAACACAATGACATCACCCTCATCAGCGGTCAGGGCCGTATTTCCAACAATGTGGGGATCAATTTCAGCAGCGGTGGCTCCACCACGGATTCCTTCTTTCTGCGCCACAATCAAAATGACGATTACATTGAGATCATCGGCGGTGTGAAGTTTGCCTCGGGTGTCAGCTCCATTCGTTTGGATGCCACCAGCACCGGCACCAGTGCTCTGACAGTCCTCCGTGCCGCTTCCGTGGTCCGCGAGAACCAGGCCACCTTCGTTCTGCGTGGCATCAATACTCATAAAACCTCCAGTGGCAGCTCCCAGTTCCAGTCCACTGCCGTCTTCTCGCCTTTCGGGGCGGGAACCGGAACCAGTCTGCCTGTTGTGCCATGGGCCATTGGTTCATCCACTGGCGGCACCGATGCTGCTGACTCCTTCCTGACCACGACGGGTGCCGCAAACAATCCCTGGCGGCCTTTGAACCTGAGCACGGAATACGCCATCGCCTCCGATACGGCGGGCTGGGGTGCCGTGAATGCAAACAACAACGTGCTGGTCAATGCAACGACCGCCGATGCCGCCAGCCAGACGGTGCGGTCGCTTTTGATCGCCACGGGTGACGGCGCGGTGGATCTCACCGGCGACGGCAGCGGTCTCTTGACAGTGCAGAGTGGTGGTTTCCTCTTCAGCGGCACGGGGACTTCCACCCTGGGCGGATTCAACGGCATTGCTATCAGTGCCACTGCCGGAGAGTATGTCTTCCATGTCATGGGAAGCTCAGCGACTGTAGCATCTCCGCTGACAACATCGGGCGCCAAGGTGACCAAATCGGGACCGGGTGTCCTCATCCTCTCCGCCAACAACGCCGGCATCGGTGATGTCGCCATCAACGAAGGCGTCTTGCAGCTCACGGATCTGGACAACATCGGCGGGAACACAGGCAATCTCATCCTGGCCGGAGGCACGCTCCGCCTGGATGCCGAAGCTTATTCTGGCGACGACTTCTCCACCCGCACCGTGACCCTCATCTCTGGAAACAGCACGCTGGACACCAACGGTCTGGACCTCACCCTGGCCAATTCCATTGGTAATGGCGGCGCAGGCTCCCTCACGAAGACGGGTGTGGGCATCCTGACCCTCAATGCACAGGCTAACTATTCAGGCGGCACCAGCATCACCAACGGCACTCTCCGGTTTGGAACTGCCAATGCCCTGCCCACCACCACGGAAGTCACGTTCACCGGCACCACGGCGGTACTGGACATCGGTGAGCATAGCTCCACCATCGGCAGCCTTGTATTGAACTCGAGTTCCAACGGCACTCTCAATATCGCCCCTGATGCCACACTCACCGTCAACGGCACCATCCTGAATGGCAATGCCACCACCAGCCTCAGGGTCAACGGCGGCGGCACCGCCATCATCCAGGGCGACGTCATGCTCACGCCGACGACCTCCAGCCGCACCCTGCAGCTCTTTGTCAATGATGACGGCAATGTCATCTTCAACGGCTCCATCACCAATGCCGCTTCCACAGCCAGCGCCTTCGCCAAGTATGGCAATGGCACGCTGGATATCACCCAGCCAAGCTTCTACACAGGGGCTACGACCATTGGAAACAGCAGCAATGCGGGCGGTACAGTAAATGTCACGGGTAACGGCACGCTCAGCACAGGTAACCTGACGGTCAGTAACGGCATTCTGAACCTGCATCACAATGCGCCGCTCCAGACCGTGGCCACGCTGGCCATGGGCGGCGGTCCTGCCGGTGCTTCGGCGCAGATTGACATTGGTGCGGGGGTGACCCTGCGCCCGACGGCCATCAGCTTCAGTTCCACCAACAGCAACCTGACGGCCGTGATCAGTGGTGAAGGCACCCTGGATCTGGGTACCACTGGCATTCTCGTCACAATCAACAACAGCGGAGCGGTGGATATTGACATGTCCTGGGAGATGGACACCGTCATCGGCAGCGGTATCTTCACCAAGGCCGGGGCAGGAACCCTGGACATCCGTGGGGTGGAGAACTACAACTTCACGGGCAGCTACCAGATCAATGCTGGTGCCATTCTGGGCTTGGGGCTGGATGAGGGTGACAACCTCATCCTCAATGGCGGTGTGTTCGAGGGCAACGGCAGCTTCACCCGCAGCCTCGGCACCGGTGCCAACCAGGTGCAGTGGGCGGCCGGAACGGCTGGGGGCGGTTTTGCGGCATCTGGCGGGAATCTCACGGTCACCCTGGCCGGGGCTCCGGATCCGCTGGTCTGGGGTGGCACTGAATTCTTTGTCCCTGCTGGCGCGCCGCTGATCTTCGGCTCCACCACCGCTGACAGCGTGGTAAATTTCACTCACAACATTGACCTGAACGGCGGAAACCGGACGATCAATGCCATCAACAACCTGACACTGGTTGAAGGAGTGGTGGTGGATACGGACAAGGCATTGCTTTCCGGAAATCTGACCAATGGCTCCATCACCAAGACTGGAAACGGTGTTCTGGTCCTGGGAGGAAACAACACCTTTACGGCACCGATCGTCATCAATGGCAGCGGGGGTACCTTGGAGTTCTCCAGTTTGGCTAACTTGGGCGGGTCGGATACCTCCATCTCCCTCCAGGCTGGTTTCTTCAGTTTTGGTGGCAGCACGGATCTCACCGTCCCGAACCCGATCAACATTGATCCGGGTACAGCCGGGCAGTCCATCAGTCTGCAAAATCTGGCAGCCAATGGCACCAATGGCGCGGTGGTGACCTTCTCGGGTCCGATTACCACGGGTGCCAATATCCTGACCCTGGCTGGCTCAGGCGCCGGTATCATTACTGGCGGCATCACGCAGACTGGCACTGCTGCAGATGTCTATGTCACCTCGGGTAACTGGACACTGCGCGGTTCCAACGTCATCGGGGATGACATTGTGGTCCAGGGCCCGACGGCCGTTCTCAACCTGGACGGCACTGGCATCATTACGCATAACACGACCACCAGCAGTGGTCTGTATGGGCGGAATGGAGCGGTCATCAATCTCCTGGCCCTGAATCCTTTTGTGGAGCCCGGCGGTCTGGATTTTATTTTTCTGGGAGATACAGGCGGCGTGCTGCCTGGTACTCTGAATATGAACGGCTTTGACCTCACCACTCCGCGGCTGGATCTCGGCCAGGTGGGTGCGGATCTCTCCGGCATCATCCTGGGAACGGCGACACTGACAGTCAATACGACTTTGAACCTCTATCGCGGCAGCATTGAGGCGGGACTGGCCAGTGGCGTCACTGCTGCGAAAAACGGCCAGGGAGAAGTGGTCCTGAGCGGGGACAACAGCGGCCTCACAGGTGCGACCAACGTGATCAACGGCACGTTGCGCCTGGATTACTCTAATGACAACAACCGCAAAATTGGTTCGGGAAATCTGAACATGTATGGCGGCACCCTCATCGTGGACGGCAGCGATACGGCAACCACCTCGCAGAGCGTGAGTCTGCTAAACGTGGGCGGTGGCGTTGGTGCCAATACCGGGGCTTCCACCATTGAAATCAACAATGGCACCGGCCAGCTGGCGGATCTCAGCTTTGGCGCCATCACCCGCACCACCGTGGGCGGCACCGTGAACTTTAATCTGGCTTCGGCAAACGCCAGTGTCATCACCACGGCCAGCAACCCTGCCAATCTGACTTCACTTGGTGGTTGGGCCACTGTCAGTAATACGGCTTTCGCCACCATTGACGAAGGCAAAATCATCGCCCTCACCTCCACAGCCAAAGACGATGTGAGCACCTGGCTGGCGGGGGACAATGTGACCGATGCTTCCGGTTATACCGGCAGCCTGGGCAGCAGCAGCGTCAACAGCATCATTTTCAATGCAGTCTCCGGTTCCGCCCTTGTGATCGGTGAAGGTGAGCGGTTCACCGTTTCCAGCGGTGGTATTCTGGTGACTGAGAACTCGGGTGCAGGAAGCATCAGCGGCGGTGTCATCACCAGCGCCCTCCCCATCGGCTCGTCGCAGGTTCTGACAGAGCTCATCGTTCATCAGCACAGTGCCAATGACTTCACCCTGACGTCCACCCTGAACGGCTCTCTGGCGCTGACCAAAAGCGGAACAGGCACGCTCATCGTCAATGGTAACAATATTTATACGGACCAGACTTCCATCAATGAAGGCACGCTCAGTGTCTTTGGCGGCAATGCCATTGGCGACCGGTCTGTCGTCAATGTGAAGAACCGTCCTGATGCCTTTTTGGAGCTCAACAACGGCACCGAGACCATTTCCGGCCTGACCGGCGGCGGGGTGGACGGCGGCGTTGTCAGAATCGGCACCGGCACGCTGCATTTGCTTAACAACAGTGGTTCAACGCGGACCTTCATTGGAAGGCTTGAGGGCTCAGGCACCTTGATCAAGAACGGGGCGAATTCCCAGGAATTTGAAGGCAATAGCACAGGATTTACTGGAACAGTGATCATCAACCGGGGGCTGCTGCATCTGGACAGCGGCTCGGGCGCCATGACAGCGGTTTCCAACTTCATTGTGAACGGAGGTGAGCTGCTCACTGATCAGGAACAGAGCGGCAGCCGTGACCGCATTGGCAATGCTGCGGTTGTGACCCTGAACAACACGGCCACCACCCGCGGGCTGTGGCTGCGCAATGAAAACCAGAACGCCAACCGCGCAGACACCATTGGTACGGTCCTTCTGGGCTCCGGCCATAACGTCATCCAGGCCACCAACAATGGCGGAAGCGGCGGTTCAAGCAATGTGGGCACCATGAGCGTGACCAACTGGCTGCGTGAGAACCAGGCCACGGCCATATTGCGCGGGCAGAATCTTGGCGGCGCCTCCGGCACCCGCGGCAGGATCACGACAGGGGCGATGCCCGCAGGGGCTGTGGGCGGTGCTGGTGTTGCAGACTCCGCCACTCTGACCATCGTTCCGTATTTCATCGGAGCTGCTGGTCTCCTTGGCAGCTCTACGGATGCCGAAGTGCTTGCCAGCCTGGGCAATTCATTTGTCACCTGGGTCAGTTCTGGTGAAGGATTCCGTCCTCTGAACTTGACGTCCGAGTACACCCTCAATGCAGCAGGATACAACGGGCTTTCAGGAGTCACGATGGACAACGTCCGCATCGCAGCGAACCCCGGAGCGGCCTTGACGGGGGGAAGCAAAACCATCAACTCTCTGGTGATTGATTCCAGCGCGGAGGCAGTGACCCTGACAGGTGGTGAATCGGATATCCTGACTCTGGCAAGCGGGGCCCTTCTGGCCACCACCACCACGCCCGCAAATGCCATGGTAATGGACGGCTTCTCAGAGCTCCGCACTGCGACCGGGGAGTATCTGCTGTATGTCACCAATGCGACCAGCACACTGGCCATCAGTTCTTCCTTGACCAGTGATGCCCTGCTGACCAAGGCAGGAGCGGGTACCCTCATCCTGAGCGGGGTGAACACTTTCACTGGCGGCACCTGGTTCAACCAGGGGCTGATCGAAGTGTCGGGTCTGGATGCCTTGGGCAGCGGCGGTCTGAACTTCCATGGCGGCGGACTCCGCTGGGCCTCAGGCAGCACATTCGATCCGACGGGCAGGTCCGTGACATTCGGCACCGGGGGAGCTGTCTTTGATACCAATGGTAATGATGTGACCTTTGCCAATGTCTTTGGTGGCGGCGGTGAAGGCGGGCTTACCAAGGTTGGCAACGGGGTGCTGACGCTGAATGCGGCAGGCAATTTCGCAGGACCCGTTTCCATCAACCTGGGGACTGTGGTCTATGGAGTTGCCAATGCATTACCCTCCGGCACCAACCTCACACTGGCGGGTGGCACCCTGGACATCGGAGCTTTTGACACCACCTTGGGATCTCTGGATTTCACAGTTAGCAGCACGATCACCGGTTCAGCCAATCTTACCTTCACAGGGGATGTCAACCAGTCAACAGGCAGCCGCACCCTGACGGTGACCAACACGGGTATCACCACTTTTGACGGAAACCTTCTCTCCATCACGAATGCCTCCACAACGGCCCGGACGATCGGTCTGGCTCCTGGGACGGGAGCCACGTTGGTCATTAACAGCCAGATTGTGGACGGTAGTGGAGCAGGTAGTGTCAATAAAACCGGTGCGGGCACGCTTGTCCTAAATGCCGTGAACTTCTACACGGGAACGACCACGCTTAACGGAGGCACAACCTTCATTGGTCATGGCAGCTCCCTGGGGGCGGCCACTGGAACTCTGGCTCTGACATCCGGCACGCTTAGCGGGGACGGAAACGGAGAGAAGGTCATCGCCCGCAATGTGACCCATGGCGGGACCTTTGTTCTGGATGGTGATGACAAACTAACCTTCCAGGGAACTTGGCTGAACAATGCGGCCAGCCGCACGCTGACAGTGAATGGAGCCGGTGGAGCTGAACTGGCCGGACAAGTGAACCTTTCCGAGCATGCCACGACTGCGCGCACGCTGACTGTCAATGGTGATGGCAATGTGCTCATCTCAGGAGTGGTCTCCAACGGAACAGGCACTGGCAACAGCGCCCTGACCTATTCTGGCACCGGTGTTCTGTCATTGAGTAATGCCAACACTTACTCTGGAAACACCAACGTTAACGGAGGCGCATTGCTGGCCAATAACACAACCGGGTCTGCTACAGGAACGGGCAATGTCACCGTGGCGGTTGCAGGCACCCTGGGTGGCATGGGCAGCATTTCGGGGGCAGTCACTCTTAACGGAATGCTTTCTCCTGGGTCTGTGGACCTGGCAGGCATCAGCACGGCCGGGCAGCTTACCGTCGGCACCATCGTGGCCAATACGAATTCTGAGCTCTTCCTTCAGGTTGGCGGTGCCACCGTTGTGGATCCTGCGGCCATTGCCGCTTATCAGGCCAACCCTGGCACCTTCACCGTGCCAGACTCCTGGACCAGCAGCTACCTCGCTGGGAATACCAGCCACGACCAGCTCAATATCACCAGCACGGATGCCGTCACCCTGAATACGACCGTCACCATCTCAGGCACTTATTTGGGTGATTACACCCCCTCCTTTGGGGATGTCTTCCACTTCGTGGACTGGGCCTCTTTGGGCACCACTTCTCTGGGGGGCACTCAGGAGTTTGTGAACCTTCCTTTCATCCCAGGCGGCGGCACTTGGAACACGGATTTCTTCAGCAGCCACGGTATCGTCTTCGTGGTTCCTGAGCCGAGCCGCATGCTCTTGCTCTTTGTGGGGCTGATGGGTCTTTGCTTCCGCCGCCGCCGTCATTAAGACGGTCGGATTGCAGGACAGATCATCCATGGGGGAGGGCTTCGGCCCTCCCCCTTTTGCCTGGCATCTGATGTCAGGTGCCAGGCTTCAGGCCATGATGGCCAGGGCGACCTTGTCAGCTTCCTCTTTGCCACAGAGAAGGGCTGCCAGGGCGAGGCCAAAGGGAAGGGCGGTCCCGGCACCACGGGAGGTGATGAGGCGTCCGTCCATCACGACCTCCTCTTCAGGCTCGGCGAAGGGCAGCTCATCATAGGTGGAATCGTGAGCGGTATGTCGCCGGCCTGCCAAAAGGCCTGCATCGTGGAGGATCAGCGGGCCGGCACAGATGGCGGCCACGAACTTTCCCGCTTCATAAAACGACTGTGCCAGCACAGCCGGGCGGTCATCCTGGCGCAGGGCTTTCACGGCAGGTCCGCCGGGGATGAAAAGCATGTCAAAGGCGCTGGTGTCCAGGTCATCCAAAAAGGCGTCTGCCTGGAGGGTGATGCCGCATCGCCCCGCCACCAGAAGGCGTCCGCCCAGGGCAGCCAATACCACCTCCGCACCCGCCCGGCGCAGGAGATCCACGGGGGTGACGGTTTCGATTTCTTCGAACCCATCCGTCAGCAGGCACAGGACACATTTGGACATAGGAGGAACAGGTTTCTGAAGGGTCAGTTTTTCAGGCGGTATTTGGCGATCTCGGCGCGGATGCGCTCCACTCGGTTTTCTGGGGCCGGGTGGGTGCTCATAAATTCCGGCTGGCTGCTGCCTTTGGAGGCCGAGGCCAGGATTTCCATCACGCCGACCATGGCCTCGGGATTGTAACCGGCATCAATGAGGAAGCGTACGCCGAGGGCATCGGATTCCAGTTCATCATCACGGCCATATTTCATGACGCGCATGTTGGCCACCATGCCGGCGATCTGATGGCCGGCGGAGCTCTGCCCGTCTGACAAAAGCACGCCTGCACCCTGGGCCAGGCCCTGCCAGAGCTTGCTGGTGGCCATTTGCTCATTGGAGTGCCGGCCCACGACGTGGCCGATTTCATGGCCCAGTACACCGGCGAGCTGGTCTTCATTTTTAAACAGACGGAAGAGGGCTTCAGTGATGAAAATCTGCCCGCCCGGGAGGGCAAAGGCATTCACCGTCTGCCGGTCCCCCAGCAGATGAAAATCAAAGCGGTAGGGTGTCTGACGTGCCAGGCTGCTCTGCACCAGTTTGGTACCCACGCGGTCCACCAGGGCCTGGGCTTTGCCATCGCGGGACTGGCCGCCCATCTGGCGGATCATCATTGGGGCGGACTGCAGGCCCAGGGCGATCTCCTCCTCGGCCGTGGCAAAGGCCAGCCGCTGGGTGCGTCCGGTGAATTCATTTTCATACTCGGTGGTGCCGAGGTAATGGTAAGCCAGGGTACCGCCCATGATCAGCACAGCCAGGATGATGCGCGGATGGCAGCCGATGCCGCGCCGCCGCCCGCCATCAAACGAAGGTGACATGGCGGCCAGGAGGCGGGTGAAAAGAGACGGCATGGTGCGATCTTAGACTGAATCCGGCGGACTGTCACGGGGGGACTGATGCGCGAATCAGCGTCCCTTGGCTGCTCAAGGTGCCAAGAGGATATCAGGCCTTTTGTGATGCGTGTGCGTGCGGAAGTCACGAATCAGCAAAGCTGGGAAAGGCGTGGGCGGATATGGCGTAATGAGAGCTTCCATGATTCGTTCCCTCCTTACCTTTGCTTCCTTGTTGCTGGCGGTTTCGCCGGTATCTGCACAGAACATCCGCGCCGGGATCATCGGCCTGGACACCTCCCACGTGCTGGCTTTTTCCAAAACGCTGAATGCGGATCCGCAGAAGCCGGAGGTCATGGGCGTGCGCATGGTGGCCGCCTATCCGCAAGGGTCCAAGGACATCGAAAGCAGTACCAAGCGTGTGCCTGAATACACGGAGAAGGTGAAGGCGATGGGAGTGGAGATCGTGCCGAGCATTGAAGCGCTGCTGGAAAAAGTGGACGTGGTTTTTCTGGAAACCAATGATGGCCGCCCGCACCTGGAGCAGCTTCTGCCCTGCCTGAAGGCGGGCAAGCCAGTGTATATTGACAAGCCTATCGCAGGCTCATTGGTGGATGCGGTGAAGATTTTTGACGAGGCCAAGAAAGCCGGTGTGCCGGTGTTTTCATCCTCCTCGCTGCGGTTTGGCGCGGATACCCAGGCCGTTCGTGGGGGCAGCATTGGCAAGGTGAAGCAGGCGGAGACATCCAGCCCGGCCTCCCTGGAGCCGACGCATCCGGATCTGTTCTGGTATGGCATTCATGGTGTGGAAAGCCTCTTTACCGTGATGGGCAAGGGCTGCCAGTCGGTGAAGCGCAGCACCACGGCGGATGGGAAAATCCAGGTCGTCGGCACCTGGGAAGGCGGGCGCACCGGCACCTATACGGAAGGCAAAGGCTATACGGGCAAGGCCATCGGCGAAAAAGGGGAGGCCGCTGTGGGCTCCTCCGCCGGGTATGATCCGTTGCTGGTTTCCATCGTCCACTTTTTCCGTACCGGCGTGGCACCCGTCAGCCCGGAAGAGACACTGGAAATTTATGCATTCATGGAAGCGGCGGATGAGAGCAAACGCCAGGGCGGAGCCGAAGTGACCCTGAAGTCCGTGATGGACAAGGCCATTGCCGAAGCCCGTCGCTAAGCGCTGGTGCACATCATTGGAGCCTGAAAATCAAGGCCTTCGAATCACGCCTGGGGGCGGCTAAACGTCGCTGCCAGGCGTTTTTGTATGTACAATAGTTTTCAACAATCGCTCAACGTTTTCGTCATACGTTCTGCACACTTGCGTATTTTGAAAGCCTACAACACTATGAAACCAACTCTTCAATTGACCCAAATTTTGGCGGCAGCAGGACTGCTTGCCCTGTCGTCCGGCATTGCCTTTGCGGAGGTGAAAAATGCTGCGCCGAAGCTGGTCGCCAGTGAATTTAAATCCCGTCTGCTGACGGATACGGCTCCGCTGCCAGAAGGCGGACAGCTCCAGATGAGCTACGCCACCGTGGTGGAAAAGATCCTGCCCAGCGTGGTGACCATCTTTGCCTATGGAGGCAAAGGGGAGGAGCAGCCAAACATTGAAGATGTTCCGCCGCAGTTGCGCCCCTTCTTTTACCGGTTTTTCGGTGAAGACGGTGTGCCGGACACCGAGGATGACCAGCCGCGCAATGCTCCCCGGGGTGGAAACCGCCGCGCTCCCCAGCAGGCACCCGCCCCTCTGCGGCCCAATGGTGTGGGATCAGGCTTCATTGTCTCCAGTGACGGTTATGTGATGACCAACAACCACGTGGTGGGAGAGGCCGACAAGATTGAAGCGGTGGTGGAGGTCAATGGGGTGACCCGCACTTACCTGGCCAAGGTCGTCGGCACGGATCCGCTGACGGATGTGGCGCTGATCAAGATTGATGCGACGGGCCTTCCGCAGGCCACTCTGGGAGACAGTGACAAACTGCGAGTGGGGGACATTGTGCTGGCCGCTGGCGCACCCATGGAGCTGAACCGTTCTGTGACGCAGGGCATCGTGAGTGCCCTGGGCCGCAGCGGCATGAACATTGTGGGCCGTGGCCGCACAGCCGGGTATGAGGACTTCATCCAGACGGATGCCTCTATCAATCCAGGTAATTCCGGCGGACCGCTGGTGGATGCTTTGGGACGTGTGGTGGGCATCAATACCGCCATCCTTTCCCGCTCGGGCATGAATGCGGGCATCGGATTTGCCATCCCTGTGAACATGGCCATGCGCATCGTGGAGGACCTGATTGACAGCGGTTCCGTGCGTCGTGGGTTCCTGGGCATCGAGCTGGAAGACATTGACCGTGAAAAAGCAGAAATGTTTGGTCTGGAAGATCAGGGAGGTGCTCTGGTGCGTCGCGTCACAGATAACTCCCCTGCCCGGGCAGCCGGTATTGAAGTGGGAGATGTGGTGGTCGCCCTGGACGGTCTGCGGGTGGACGGAAGTGCCAAGCTGCGGTTGATCGTCAGCAGCCGCAAGCCCGGGACGGAAGTGACGATGACGGTGATGCGTGACGGGCAGAGCGTGCCGATCAAAGCCAAGCTGGGCGAACTGCCTGGTGCTGTCACAGCCGCCCGGAATAATGAGGAGGAAACGGCTCCAAAACGTGGAGGAGGCGGTGTCAACTTTGCAGAAATCGTTCCGGGCGTGACCGTGCAGAACCTGACCCCTGCTACCCGTGAAAGGTATGACGTTCCAGCCGACATCACCGGCGTCGTGGTGACCAAGCTGGATCCTGAAAGTGATGCTGCGACAAAAGGCGTCGAAGAAGGGGATGTCATTGTCAGCGTGAATAACAGCCCAGTGCGTGCGGTGGGTGAAGCCAATGAAATGGCCAAGAGCCGTGAACGGAATGTCTTTCTGAAAGTTTACCGTGGCGGAGACACGATGCTTTTCATTGTCGGGAAAAACTGATTGGCTGCCTTATTGACTTAGCGGCCCGTGCCCCGTCCGGAGCGCGGGCCGTTTTGTGTCCGGGGTTGAGAAGTCAGCCATTACATGCATGTTGTCCATGTGACAGGTCCGTTACAGCCCACCCGCAACAGCACCGCAACGCCGACATTGCCGGCGCGGCCGCGCACTGCCCCTGTCCAGCCGCAGCTGCAGCCGGACCTGGAGCCGCCCTATCATGTCATCTTGCACAATGACGACACGCATACTTATGCGTATGTGATTGAGATGATGATGATGATCTTTGGGTATGATGAAAAGAAAGGGTATCAGATTGCCTGTGAAGTGGATGAGAGCGACCGTGTGATCGTGGTGACCTGCCACAAGGAACTGGCAGAGCTGCGGGTGGAGCAAATCCACGAATACGGAGCCGACCCGCGCATGAAGGAAAGCCTGGGTTCCATGAAGGCCTCCATGGAGCCAGCTGAGTAAAGACGAAACTTTTTTGCTGACGGCGGTTTATAGCAGGACCATGAAACCCTGCCTGCCCGCCTTTTTGCTGATCTGCCTTTCCTTCGCAGCCCCGGCCCAGCAATCTCCAGCGCCCGCAGAGCGGCTGGCACGGATGTTCACACAACTGGATGCCAACCGGGATGGCAAACTGAGCAAGGAAGAACTGCCGGAGCGGATGCGGCCTAACTTTGAGCGTCTCGATACGGACAAGGACGGCTTCATTTCCAAAGCGGAACACCTGGCTGTGGCGGCAGGCCGAGCATCCACCGGACGCCCGCAGCAGGGGCCGAGGCCTGTGCCAGCCGGGGTGGAGGCCAGGCTGGACCTGCCCTATGCGGAGAATGAAAATCCACGTCAAAAGCTGGATCTGTATCTGCCCAAGGAGCGGAAGGCTGACAAGCCGCTGCCGGTCATCGTATTTATCCACGGTGGTGGCTGGCGCAATGGGGACAAGGCAGGGGGCATCGGCAACCTGGGGAGATTTGTTGCATCCGGTGACTATGCCGGTGTCTCGGTGGGCTATCGCCTGACGGGGGAGGCGCAGTGGCCGGCGCAGATCCATGATTGCAAGGCGGCCATCCGCTGGATCAAAGCCCATGCTGAAGAGCATGGCCTGGATGCGACGAAGATTGGCGTCTGGGGGACCTCAGCCGGCGGGCATCTGGTCTCCATGCTGGGCACGAGCGGGGATGTGAAGGAGCTGGAGGGCACGCTGGGCAAGCACCTGGACCAGGACAGCCAGGTAACCTGTGTGGCCAACTACTACGGGCCGGAAAATTTCATCACCATGGTCCGCCAGCCCAGCACGATTGACCGCTCTCAAGGCAGAGATTATCCGGAGGCGCTTCTTTTGGGTGGCCCCGTGCCGGAGCGTGAAGCGGTGGCCAGGGAAGCTTCTCCCGTCACGCATGTTTCTGCGGGCGATGCGGCCTTTTTTACAGCGCATGGCACCAAGGATCCCGTAGTGCCCTATGCCCAGGGAGAGGAAATCCACGCGGCACTGACCAAGGCCGGCGTGCCCTCCATCCTTCAGGAGATGACCAACGGCGGCCATGGCTTTCGCAGTGAAGAGCTGGACGGTCGTTTGAAGCAGTTCTTCGATCTGCATCTGCGGGGTGTGGAGAGCCAGATCGAAACGGAGCCCATCGTGGTGACGGAATCCAGAAAGTGAAAGTACTGGGGCACCTTTTGTCGGGTCACCGGCTCGCGCGTGCCAGGGAGGCGCGTTCTTCCGGAAGCATGCGCGCGCGGGCTTCGATGCTGTTGATCACGTCGCGGGCGGCCTGGGCGGCGTTGTCGGCAACACTGTCCCGGGCGATGGCGGCGAACATGGCCTTTTGTCCGGCAGAAAGACGGCTGATGTCCATGTTTTGCAGGAGCGGGGTGGCGGCGTTATAGTCCATCAAACGCCAGTGGCTGAGAGCGGTGAGCAGCCTGCGGAAGTGGTCCTCAGGACGTGCCTCCAGCAGCTTCAGGCTCTCATGGAGAGTCAGTTCGAGCTGGCGTCCGGTGAGCAGGTTGGCGTAGAGGAACCGTTCTGTGTAAACGGGGTCATCCGGCCAGCGCCTGACGGCCTCGGAGGCGGCTTCCAGCATGCCTTCGGTGTTTTCATTGGCTTCAGTGGCGCGGATCAGCCCCTGATATCCCAGTCGGTCCGTGCGGGGATTCATGGCTGCACTTTTATAGGCATCTTCGGCGATGTCGGCATGGCCCCGGGCTTCGGCATATTCGGCGATTTTCATGCATAGCTCCCCCCGCCGTTCCATGTCCGCCGCGTTCTTGGCCAGAATGAGGGCGCTGCGCACTTCTTCCGCCGGTTTGCGCATGACAAAAGCCAGGTGGGCACGGTAAAAGGCGCTGACGCTCTGATTCAAGATGGCATCAATTTTGGGATCTTTGACCAGTCTTTCGAGATCCTCGAACCGTTGCAGCATGGTCAGGGCGGTGAGGTAATTTTCCAGCAGAGGCTGGTAGGCGATGGCCTCCTGCTCACTGACCAGGGCCAGCACCTGAAGGCCCTGCTGCTGCTCCACCAGCCAGCGGATGATGGGGACGAGGTCCTCCCGTGATTTGCCCTGGGCCAGTTGCACGGCTTCCTGGACCAGGCTCGTTTTTTGGGCGGGGTCCAGGCGCAACTGGCGGGTCAGGGCGGAGGCAATGTGCCAGCCGGTGGCTTTGGGATGGGAGCGGAGTTTCTCAATGAGGCGGTTGGAGATGTCTGGGGGCAGGACCTCAAAACTGTTGATGAATTCCAGCGCTTGCAGGCCCAGAGCGTCTTTGCTTGAGGCGATCTCCCAGGCTCGGCGCATGCCTTCGGCCCTTTCTGCGGCGTCAGCGCTTTCCGATTGCACCCTGGCCAGCCGGAGGCTGTGGGCCGCATCTTCCGGGTGCTTCTCCGCATAGCTCTTCAGGGTCTTCAATAAGATCGTATTTTTCTGGCTGCTGCCCCAGACCTCTTCCGCCAGCTTCATGGAAAAGGTGTTGGAAGGGTCCTCCGCCAGCACTTCTTCCAGCAGAGAAGCAGCCTCTTTTTCACGGTTGAGATTCATGAGGGCTTTCACCCGGGTCTGCTTGTCCTTGAGTTCCGTCTTTCCGCTCTGGTCGAGTTTGTCGAGGAAATAGATCGCTTCCGGGCGCCGCATGGCGGTGAGGAATTCGGTGTTCAACCGGATGGCATTGATGTTTTCCGGAGCGATTTTCACCGCCTCCTGTGCCTTGAACACGGCATTTACAATCTGTCCGTCTTCTGCCATCTGGCGGGATTCCTCCACCATCTTGTCAGCCTGCCAGTCCTGATACACGTTATACGCAGGCCGGGCATAATAAATGGCCAGTCCCATGGTGAGAGCGCAAAATGTGGTAACGCTGATCCAGGCCGCCCAGCGCGCTGCCGGAGACTGCCGGTCCTTATGCGCCTGGGTGGGTGGCACCAGCCAGTGCCACACCATCACAAAGGGACGGAACAGAATAAAAGGTTTCGGCTGTCCGGTCTGGTTCGGATCAATCGTCTGGTTGGTAAGCACTGCGGAGGGGGAAGTCTGCGGTTGGGGGAGTCATTAAAGATAACGACTCCAGGTGCTCCCGTCACGGTTAAATTTCCTCTTTGAGAAACCTTCCCGTCGGACTTTCGGCCACTTCGGCAACGGTCTCCGGCGTTCCTTCCGCCACGATTGCCCCTCCCTGGTTGCCGCCGCCCGGCCCCAGGTCCACCACCCAGTCCGCACAGCGGATCACATCCAGATGATGCTCGATCACGATGACCGTATTCCCCGCATCCCGCAGGCGGAAGAGCACCTGCAGCAGCGTCTGGATATCCGCAAAGTGCAGGCCCGTGGTCGGTTCATCCAGGACATACAGTGTATTCCCCGTGGCCCTCCGGGCCAGCTCGGCGGAGAGTTTGATGCGTTGAGCCTCCCCGCCGGAAAGCGTGTTCCCCGCCTGGCCCAGCCGCACATAACCCATGCCGCATTCTTCCAGGGTGCGCAGTTTTTCTGCGATGGCGCTGGCCTTGCCAAAAAAGCGTGAGGCCTCGCTGACGGTCATCTCCAGTACTTCGGCGATGTTGCGCCCCTTAAAAGTAATCTCCAGCGTCTCCGCATTGTAGCGTTTTCCCTGGCAGTGGTCGCAGGTCACATAGACGTCCGCCAGGAAATGCATGTCGATTTTGATCTGCCCGTCCCCCTGGCACTTCTCGCAGCGCCCGCCCGCCACATTGAAGCTGAAGCGCCCCGCCTCATACCCGCGCACCCGCGCCAGCGGCAGATTTGAATACAGCTCACGAATCGGCCCAAAGGCCCCCGTATAGGTGGCCGGATTGCTGCGCGGACTGCGCCCGATGGGGGACTGGTCAATGACCACCACCTTGTCAAAAGCCTCAATGCCCGTGATGCCGCCATGCCTGCCCGGCTCATCTTTGGCATGATAAAAATGCCGCTGCAACGCGCGCATCAGGATGCGATTAATCAGCGTGGACTTGCCACTGCCCGAAGGTCCCGTCACCGCCGTCAGACAGCCCACGGGAAACGACGCCGTGACATGCTTCAGGTTATGCTCCGTGGCATCGTGAATCGTCAGCCATGTTGGCAGCTCATCGGTTTTCAGTTTCCAGTTTTCAGTGTTCAGATGGGAAACGGCACGCTTCCTTTTTGTCTGCAGACTGGAAACTGAAGACTGTAAACTGACATCAGGCACTCCCCTCGGCGCCACTCTTCCCGACGGTGCCGTGATCCGGAGCTGCTCGCTCAGATAGGCGCCGGTCAGGCTCGCCTTCGCCGCCATGACCTCCGCCGGGGTTCCTTGGGCGATGAGCTGCCCGCCATGCACCCCGGCTGCCGGACCCATTTCAATGACATGATCCGCCGCGCGCATCATCGCCTCATCATGCTCCACCACCAGCACCGTATTGCCCAGATCCCGCAGCCGTAACAGGGTGCCGATCAGCCTTTCCGTATCCGCCGGATGCAGGCCGATGCTCGGCTCATCCAAGACATAAAGCACCCCTGCCAGCCCCGCGCCGATCTGGGTGGCCAGCCGGATGCGCTGCATCTCGCCGCCGGACAGTGTGCCGCTCTCCCGGTTCAGCGCCAGGTAGCCCAGTCCCACCTGTTCCAGGAAATCCAGCCGCTTCAAAATCTCCTTTTGCAGTTCCTCCACATAACTGCGCTGATGCTCCGTGAGGCTCAGCCCTTGCACCCAGGTGAGAGCATCGCTAATGGGGAGGGAGCAGAGGTCGTGGATGTTTAATAATGAGGTGGAGACAGGGACGGGAGCGCTCAGTTCACTCCCTCCGATCTCCGACGCCAACACCACTGCCAGGCTCTCCTTCCGCAGCCTCTTGCCGCCGCAGACCGGGCAGGGCAGGGGATTCATGTAGCGCGTCAGTTGCGCGCGCAGGGTGTCGCTTTCCGCATTCGCATAGAGCCGTTCCGCCTCGTTCAGGAGACCCTCATAGGGTTTCGCCAGGCTGCGTTTGTTCGCCCCGGCGGCCCAGCCTGTGGCGATGGACTTTTCCCCTGAGCCATGAAAAAGCGCGTCTTTAAAACCTTGGGGCAGTCCTCTAAACGGAGCCTCCACGGACACCCCAAAATGCTTCGCCAAAGCCTCCACGCCGCGCTGGTGAATGAGCTTCAGCTTTGGATTTTTTGACCACCACGTTTTCACCGCACCGTCCTTGATGGAAAGGTCCGCGTCCGGCACCATCAGTCCCGGATCGGGAGCCATCAGTGTGCCCACGCCTTCGCAGCTTGGGCAGGCCCCCAGATGCGTGTTGAAGGAAAAATGCTGTGGCGTCAGCTTCTCGATCACATAGCCCGTGCGCGGATTCGCATACGCTGTCGTGAAGCTCAGCAGGTCTGGTTTCGCCTCCGCCGTGCCGCTGACGAGGAACTGTACCTCTCCCTCATTCCATCTCAGCGCCGCCTCGATGGATTCCATCAGCCGTGCCTTCACGCCTTCACGGATCACCAGCCGGTCCACCACAATCTCCACCCGGTGTTCCTCCCGCAGGCTCGGTTTCAGCTCCTCCTCCAGCTCCACAATCTCCCCATCCAGCCGCACGCGCACAAACCCCTGCCGCCGCAGTTTTTCAAACAGCGCCCGCAGCGCCGCCCCATCCGCCGGAGCCTGCGGTGACAGCACCACCACCCGCGTGCCCTCGCCCAGCGCCAGCAGCCGCTCGCCGATCTCCGCCGGTGTGTTCTTGATCAGTCGCTCTCCTGTTTCCGGATCAAAGGGTTGACCCGCAATGGCATACAGCACCCGCAGGTAATCATAAATTTCCGTCACCGTCGCGATCGTGCTGCGCGGATTCGGCGCACTGTGTACCTGCTCGATGGCCACCGCCGGAGACAGCCCTTCAATGAAGTCCACATCCGGCTTTTCGAGCTGGTCCAAAAACTGCCGCGCATACGCCGACAGGCTTTGCACATACCGCCGCTGCCCTTCCGCATACAGCGTGTCAAACGCCAGGGAGGACTTGCCACTGCCGCTCACTCCCGTCAGCACGACCAGTTGATGACGTGGAATATTCACGTCCACATTTTTCAAATTGTGCTGCCGGGCCCCGCGCACCCGGATAAAGTCCTGAGCCATCCTGGATAAACGAGTGCCCGCCGCCCGGCGCAAGCACAAGAATTCGCGAAGCGTCCGCTGACGCTCCGCGATCTCCGCCTCAACTTACAGCTTCGTATACCCAACGCTCTCACAGGGCAGGTCCCACAGGGCCTTCAGCTCGGCATCCAGCTTGGTGATGCTGAAGCTCACGCCGGCCATTTCCTGGCAGGTCACGATGCTGTCCACGATGGTCTGGTGGACCTTGATGCCACGGGCGTCCAGGATGGGGCGGGCGGCGCGGAGGAGGATGAGCAGCTCCATCATGTGGGTGCTGCCGAGGCTGTTGACGAAAAACACGATTTCATCCCCCTCGCCCAGCGGCAGGTCATCTTTGAAAAGAAGGTCTAGAATCATGGCGGCCAGCTCATCGGCGGTGCACATGGGGATCAGGCCCACGCCTTTTTCACCGTGGATGCCCATGCCCAGGCCGATGACGTCATCGGCCAGTTCAAAGGTCGGCTCGCCGGTGGCAGGGATGGAGCCGGGCTTGGTGGACACACCGACGGTGCGGGTGGCATCCACGGCCTTTTGGGCGATGCGGGCCAGCTCATCCAAGGTATCCACCTGGGTGGCGGCGGCACCCGCCAGTTTGACAATGGGCACCAGGCCGCCAACGCCACGGCGCTTGTGTTTTTCATTAGGCGGGGCGGAGCAGACGTCGTCATTGATGATGACGGTCTTCACGGTGATGCCTTCGTCTGCGGCATCCTCGGCACCGATGTCGAAGTTCATAATGTCACCGGCATAGTTGCCATACAGATAAAGCACGCCTTTGCCACGGTTCACGGCCTGGGTGGCCTCCAGGACGATGTCCGGGGGCGGTGCGGCAAAGATATCGCCCACGGCAGCGCCGTCGCCCATGCCCTTGCCCACGAGGCCATGATAAATCGGCTCATGCCCGGCACCGCCGCCGATGAGGAGGGCAGGGGCGTCTGGGCGCAGGTCATTCATGATGATGGAGCGCTTGCCCACGCGCCGGGCCTTGCCGTCATAGGCCAGCACAAGGCCTTCGAAAAGTTCGTCGGCACATTTCAGGGGATCGTTGATGATCTTCTTCGCGGTGTTTTTGCTCATGGTTCGGTAGGGTGGGCGTTGGCGTTCGAAATTCGGGCCGCAAGGTTTAGCGGTTAGCCCTTCCGATGTCAAAGCAGGAAGTTCAGCCTGCGTTCACTCAGCGTCCCGTCAGCAAGTAGTCCGGCAGGGTAAAGGCGTTTTCGATAACGTGGATCGCAGGCTTTTCCCCGGGGATAAGCAGGACCTCCACGATGTCGAAGCGGAAGGCGATCTTGGGATTGCCGAGGAGGCGCAGCCAGGCCAACGCGCCCTGGCGGATGAGTTGGCGCTTTTCCGCATTCACAGCATCCGCAGGGCGTCCATGGGCGGTCTGCGTGCGGGTTTTCACTTCCACAAAAGTCAGCACTTCCCCATGTCGTGCCACGATGTCCAGCTCGCCGCCAAAGACGCCGTCATGATTGCATTTCAGAACTTTGCGACCATGCCTGCCCAGCCATTTGGCAGCTAAAAGTTCCCCGGCGATGCCCACTTCCGCGCGTGTGAGCCGGTGGCCAAAAAGCATGGGTTCATAAGGCGAATGCAGGCGCACTTTCCAGGCCAGCGCCCGCCTGCGCAGCCACAGCGCGAGCCGCTGGCGCCTGCCGGCCGGCAAGGGGCGCTTGCGCTGGGGGGCCTGGCTTTCTGCTTTCATACCTTCAGCCGGGAGACGGAGATCTTGCCGTCGAAACACTCCGCCACATCCGATCCCGGAATGCGCGGACGCTCCGAATAAGAGGCTGTATAAAGATAATGGCCGTCCTCATTGCTCTCATAGGCCACGCCCAGCGGCAGCCGCTCTGGCAGGCAGCGGGACATTTCCGGCATGGCCATCGGCCCTGGAGGATGGTGGGGGAAGTTCACATTCCAGTATTCGCCATCGTGCAGTCGCTCTCCGGAAAGCCTGGCAGTGACCTCTACCACCCAGCTTGAAATCCGTGCCCAGTCCACTTCCAGTCCCCGCTTGAGATAATGGGAAAAGGCCATCGCCGGAATGCCGTGATACGCCGCCTCACGCACCGCCGCCACCGTGCCTGAAATGACGATGTCCTGGCCCAGGTTTCCTCCCGCATTCACCCCGGAGAGCACCCAGTCCGGCTTTAAATCCAGCGCATAGAGGCCGATGCGCACACTGTCTGCTGAGGGGCCATGCACCGCCCATTTGCCGTGGCCGCGAGGCTCTACAACGAGAGGCTTGCGGGTCGTCACCGCATGGCCGCACATGGACTGCTCCGTCACGGGCGCGACGATGGAAACCCGCGCACCCGGGATGCTGTGGATGGCCTCCGCCAAAGCCGCCAGGCCGGGAGCTTCAATGCCGTCATCATTGGTCAGGAGGAAATGCATCCGATGATTATGGGCAGTTTAGGCCGCCGTGCATCTCTATTCCTCCGCGCGATGGCCGCCCGGATTAGGGAAGGTGTTTCACCTGATGCCGGGCCAGATAGGCCTGGCAGTTCGCATCTCCCATGTATTTGGCCAGCAGCTTGGGATCGGTCTCGGTCAGATCCACCAGGATGAGACCGTCAATGACTGAGGCGAAATCCTTGTCCACATTGAAGCTCAAAATGGTGCCGCTGAGCCGCAGGTAATGCTTCAGCAAAATGGGGATGCCCTTGCCATCCGTCTCCACGCTGGAGATAAGGGCTGAGCAGTCGTCCACATCGCGGAGATTGGCGCTGATGAATTCGCGCATCAGCCGCCGGGTGCGCAGGTACCGGAAGGGATTGCGCGGTTTGACAAAGCTGGCCAGGTCTTCATGCAGGCAGTTGCCCTGGAGAAACTCCACCATCATCTTCTGGCTCAGGCTGTCATAATCCCGGCTGATGCTCACGGGACCAAAGAGCTTCTTATACCCCGGATTCCGCACCATCCAGTGGGCGATGCCTTTCCATAAAAGAGGCAGGGAGGACAGGTTGCGCTGGTATTCCTTGATGATGAAGCTGCGGCCCATTTCCACCGCGCTTTCCAGATGCGCCAGGAAGGGTTTTTCAAACTTGAACAGAGTGCTCGTGTAGAGCCCCTTGGGACCGTACTCACGCAGGATGATATCCGCCCGGCCCAGGCGATAAGCCCCGGCGATCTGCTGCTTCTCCTCATCCCATAAAAACAGGTGCTCGTAGTAGCGGTCGTAGCGGTCCAGATCCACTTCATTGCCGGTGCCCTCCCCCACGGCGCGGAAGGTCAGCTCGCGCAGCCGGCCGATCTCCTGCAGGGTATCCGGGATCTCATGAGAATAAGCGGCATACACGCTCAGGTTTCCCTGGCCGGCCAGCCGTCCGCCGCGCTCATGCAGGGCCAGCACTTCGGCCTGGATGCGTTCATGATGTTCAGCCGCCAGCGCCTTTTCCCTGGCCGGTTCCGTGCTGAGGTTCCCCGGGAGGGCCGCCACATTCCTGCGCCGGTTGGCCAGGATGAAGGTGTGGATGCGAAGGTATTTGGTGAGGGTTTCATCCTCTTCAAACTTCCGCAGCTTGGAAAAAGGAATGGCCGCGCCCACCCGCATGGGCACCCGGCTGCCGCGCTTGTTGCAAAATTCCCTCAGCAGCATCCCGGTGCGCAGCCGGGGATGCACCAGGCCTGCCGCGTGAAAAAGAGCGCTGTTGCCACCGGGGAAAAACACCGGCAGCACCGTCGCTTTTGTCCTCCGGACCAGCGCCCCCACGTGCGTGCTCCACTCAGGCTCTTTGATGCCTGTCCCGGCTTTATACCCCGCCACTTCTCCGGCGGGGAAGATCACCAGGGCACCGCCGGCTTTCAGGTGCTTCATGGCCTCCTTCATCGCGCCGATGTTGCTCTTTGCAGCGGCTTCGCCACCAAAGGGATTCACGGCGATGATATGCGGGCGCAGGGCAGGGAAGGCCGCCAGCATGGAGTTGGTCATCACCTTCACTTCCGGCCGGTGCTGGGCGATGTAGTGCGCCACCAGGACCGGATCCAAAATGCCAAACGGATGGTTGGCGATGACGATGAGCGGACCGTTCTTGGGAAAGGCAAAGTCGGCCGCCGTTTCCACCACGGCCTCTGCATTCATCGTTTTGAGGACGGAATCAAACCATGTATAACAGGTGGCTCCTTCAGGATGCACTTTTTGCCGTTCGCACGCTCCCGTATAAATGTCGTGCAATCCGCGCAGGCCTAATGTCCGGTCCAGCAGAGGTCCCACAAGCCGATATGCACCACGCTGAAGAGGAGTACGGAGGTAATCACGAAGATCAAGAATCATGCAGGTCGGGAGACTGCCAAGCTTGCCATCCGCAGAAGCTGTGCAAGCGGAGATTGCGTGCCTTTCCTGTCACGGATGCTGCCAGATTGAAGCCTTAACGCAGCGCCTCCTGGATGCGCAGCTTCCAGTCGGCGGCGATGGTGCCGAAGCTGCAGGATTCCTGATGGTACATGATGCCACGGGAGACATTCACCAGCAGGGGGGCCTTGCGCCCGCTGCCTTTTAACGCCGCCAGATCACCGCCCTGGGCCCCGAGGCCGGGGATCAGCAGAGGTACATCCGGGGTGCGTTTCAGCACATCGTCCGCCGCATTCGTCAGGCCGATGACCAGGCCCACCTGCGGGCTGGCCTGGGTCATGTCCGCGACCAGTTCAAAGACCTGGCGGTCCCCAGTTGGCTGCAGTTCAATGTCCACAGCTCCCGGATTGGAGGTCACCCCCAGCAGGTAAATGCCCTTGTCCGGGTACTTCAAAAAGGGCTCCAGAGTATCCTTGCCCATGTAGCCGTTGAGGGTCACGGCATCCACTCCATAGGCATCATAAGCCGACTTGGCATAATAACCCTGGGTCTCCCCAATATCCCCACGCTTCACATCGAAAATGACCGGGATGTCTTTCGGGATCTCTTTGAGCACCTGGGACAGGATTCGCATACCCTTCCAGCCCATCGCTTCGTAGTAAGCGGAGTTGGGCTTGAAAGCAGCCGCATGGGCGGCGGTTTCCTCGATAACCTTGATAATGAACCTCTTAGCTGACTCGTCAGCCTGATCCATACGGACATCCAGGCCCACGCAAAGATTGGATCCTGTGGCGGCGATTCGTTTTTCCAGTTTCTCGCGAAAATTCATGACCCCCCTATCATGCAAAGAACACTGCCTTTTGGCAAATGGTTGCAGGGGTGAAATCTTCAGGCTAGTTGCGACATGACTTCACCTCTTATTGGCATCATCATGGGCTCCAGTTCCGACTGGCCCACCCTGGAAAACGCAGCCCGCGTGCTGCAGGACTTTGGCGTCTCTTTTGAAAAGAAGGTCGTCAGCGCCCATCGCACCCCCCAGCTTCTCTATGATTATGCCACCACCGCCCAAGAGCGCGGTCTGAAGTGCATCATCGCTGGAGCTGGCGGTGCCGCCCACCTGCCCGGCATGACCGCCAGCATGACCACCCTGCCCGTCCTGGGCGTGCCCGTACAGAGCAAGGCCCTCAGCGGCGTGGACAGCCTGTATTCCATCGTCCAGATGCCTGGCGGCATCCCCGTGGCCACCTTTGCCATCGGCAATGCCGGTGCCACCAATGCCGCCCTGTTTGCCATCTCCATGCTGGCCAACGAACAGCCTGAACTGGCCGCCAAGCTGAAAGCCTTCCGGGAGAAGCAGACCGCAAAGGTGCTGGAAAGCCAGAAGGAGATTGAGTGCTGAGGCATAAAACCAAATACTGAATACTGAAGACTGCAAACTGAACACACCTCCCATGCCCCCCCTCCTCCCTCCCTCCACCATCGGCATCCTCGGCGGCGGCCAGCTTGGCCGCATGCTCGCCCTGGAGGCGCGGCGCAGTGGCTACCGGGTGGCCATTTATACGGATGAGCCTCAGGGCTGCCCGGCGGGCCAGTTTGCGGACATTGAGATCAATGCTTCCTACGATGATCCGGCGGCACTGGAGCGGTTTTTATCCCAGGTGGATGTGGTCACGGCGGAGTTTGAAAACATCCCCGATGCCTGTTTGCAAGCCGTCGAGGCCATGAAGCCGCTGCGGCCCGGTCGCAAGGCCATCTACACCACGCAGCATCGTGAGCGTGAAAAGCTCTTCCTGCGAGAAAACGGCATCGCCTGTGCGGAGTTCCGCATCGTGGAAACGCTGGCGCAACTGGAAGCCGCCGTCGCTGAACTGGGGCGGCCATGCGTCATCAAAACGGCCGCTTTTGGCTACGATGGCAAAGGCCAGGCCAAGGTGAATGCGGATACGGATCTGACCACCGCCTGGAAGCCCTTTGAGGGGCATCATGCCGTGGTGGAGCAGTGGGTGCCTTTTGTCTGCGAGGTCTCCGTCGTCGGTGCCCGCAGTGTGGATGGTCGCATGGCCGTGCATGGTGTGGTAGAAAACCAGCATGCCCATCACATCCTGGATGTGACCATCGCCCCCGCCCGCGTCAGCCCGGAGGTCGTGGACCAAGCGATGGAACTGTGGGAAGCCGTGGCCGTGGGCCTGGACTACGTCGGCACCATGGCCGTGGAGCTGTTTGTCACCGCCGAGGGGCACGTGATGGTGAATGAAGTCGCTCCGCGCCCCCACAACAGCGGCCATTACACAATCGATGCCTGCGTGACCAACCAGTTCCAGCAGCAGATGCGCGCCATCTGTGGCCTCTCTTTGGGAGATCCCACCCAGCATACGCCCGCCGTGATGGTGAACCTCCTCGGCGATGTCTGGCCCTCTGAGCACGTCCATCCCGACTGGGCCCCCGTGCTGAATCATCCCCGCGCCAAGCTGCATCTCTACGGCAAAGCCAGCGCCAGGGCGAAGCGCAAGATGGGACATTATACCGTCCTCGGCGGCAGTATTGAAGAGGCGTTGGAAGCAGTGGAACAGGTCCGAGCAGAACATTCGTCACTTCGCGGGTGATGAATGCACGGCCCATGAGCAGTTCAAGTAAGCTTCAGGGAGAACGCCTGCATCCGCCTGGCACGACGCCTTTAGACACAGCATAAAGCCGCTAGCATGGGATAACGAAAAGGATGGCAAAATCAGGGCGCGGGGACGGGTATAGAGGGCTTCAGTTTGGCGCTGCATCTCTCAGGAATGGCGCTGTGATCCATTTCACGCTGCACGATCATCTGAGCCTCACCGTATGAATACCGTGCAGGCCACCGTGTTTCGCGGTGTGAACGAAATCCGGCTTGATACCGTCCCAAAGCCATTGGCAGGGCATTATCGGCGTTGGTGTAGGGGCGGCGTCAGTTTTTAAGCACCTTCACCGGAGGCAGCGTGTCCACCATTTTCGCTCCTGTGCGCTGGAGTTCGGCGATTGCGGCAGCGCGAAATCTTTCCACTGTTAGGGCGTGTTTTGCATCTGGGGCAAGGTTGGTCAGTTCATCAGGATCGGAGGCCAGATCGTAAAGCTCTTCCGGTTCATTGGCTTCCAGGGTGCGGATGTACTTGAAGTGGCCTTCCACGAGCAGAAGATACCAGGGCACCCCGGCCTTGTGGCGATTCCCTGGCGGCTCGGGGACGCGGTCACAGTCGGCCCCGAACTTGTCTGCGGTGAAAGGCAGCAGGGTGGTGTGAGGCCAGGCGGCATCGGGGTTTTTCAAAAGCGGTGTGAGGTCGTGACCATGCATGGTCCACGGCAGGTCCAGGCCGGCAAAGCTGAAGAACGTCGGTGCCATGTCAGCGCCGCCTACCGGCGTGTGGCAGACTTTGCCCTCGGGAAGGGTGCCGGGCATGGAAACGATGAGCGGACTGCGGATATTCGCATCGTAAGGAGCGAGCTTGGCACGGAAGCCGTGATGCCCCCATGCGTAACCCTGGTCTGCGGTGAGAACGACCAGAGTGTTCGCGAGCTGACCAGAGTCCTCCAGCGCAGCATGCACCTGGCCGATTCCCTCATCCAACGCGCGCACGGCCTGGTGATATTGTCGCGACCATTTCGAGAGGGTGCGGCCGCGGTCGCGCTCAAAGTCATCACCTACCTCGCTGCCAATGGCTTTGTCTCCGAGGACGGGTTCCCCATCCGGGCCGCGCTCCCACGCGGCGATGGTCTGCATGTAGCCGGGCTTGCCGGGACGTGGCGGGTAGATGTCAGCAGGCGTTTCCACCGTTGCGCCGGGGTAGTCATTGAGATGACGTTCCGCAGGTTGATATGGCGCGTGTACGCCACCGTAGCAGAGCCAGAGGTACCAAGGTTTGCCGGCCTCGCGGTTGGCCCCTTTGATGTAATCCACCGCCCAGCCAGTGTAGTTGTCGGTGGAGTATCCTTTCACAACTTGCGGTTCGCCACCGTTGATGGCGATGAGCTGGTTCTCATAGTAGTTCGGCGCGTTGTCAGGGTGGCGAGGGCGGTTCCACACGACCTGATAATCCCAGTCCCGTCCGAACCCGGCGTCGTTGCCTGCATGCCACTTGCCGATCTGCGCGGTCTGGTAGCCGTGCTGGCGGAACACTGCGGGCCAGAACCGGCATTTTTCCGGATCATAGGTCGCTCCAGGATAAGGCGGAGCCATGCGCATGGTCTGCACACCGTACTGATGCAGGCCGGTGAGCATCGTCGTGCGGGAGGGCATGCACCAGGTGCCGATGTAGGCACGGGTGAAACGCACCCCGCGAGTGGCGAGCCGGTCCATGTTGGGCGTGTGCGCCCAGGATTCCGCGCCCTCGTAGCATGAGAGCGTGCGATACGAGTGATCATCGGTGTAAATGAACAGGATGTTCGGTTTCTTTGTGTCGGCGGCAGCTGCGACTGACACCTGGGCCAGGAGCAGGGCGATGAATGAATAAACGAGCTTCATGGTTGGAATTCTATGATTTTATCCCTTACTATCAATGGTTAAGGGGCGAGCAACTCCACGCGCACATCCCGCAGAGCCAGCCCAAGCCGTGCGCGGCTGCCGGTTGGGGCATAGACTTCGGGATTGATATTGAAGTGGATGAGCTGGTAGTCGCGGGGGTCTTCAGAGACGGCGACGAGTTTTGGCCTGGCTTTTTTCATCGCGAGGAGGGCGGCACGGAGTCCGGCTGCTGAGACGCGGACACTGATGGGGCGGTATTGGGTAAAGGGCTTGTCGGAGAACAAAGCCGATCCGGGGCCGGGATGGAGCCACTGGCTTTGAGTGTTCAGCGCGGAGAACAATATGGGCAACTGGGTGCCGCCTTCCCAGTTGTCCATGTGGACGGTATCGGGCAGGCGGGACTCGCCGCGTGGGTCATAGAGTGTGGCGGCAAGCCAGAGCTGCTGCTGCGAGTGTGTATCGCGGAAGAGGAAGTTCATGGTGACGTAGGGCACGGCAGCCCCCTCCGCGAGCGCGGTGGGCACTTTGAGATCAAAGGACATCGCCAGCTCGCGGCCTGTCTCTTTGAATGGCATGGGTGCCCGGCTCAGATCCCACCACCAGTAAGCGGGCGTGATGGGCAGCAGCAAGCCGAGGGCAGGCCGTGGATGATCCGAATCAATCCAGATGCCGGTCTCCCTCCCATGCAACTGCACGGCAGTGGCACCAGCCTCGGGTGAAAGGCCGTGCTGAAAGCCTGCGGGCACCTGCAGGCCGGTGTAGAGTCCTGCATTCCAGGTTTGCGGCACAAGAGGAGTTGTTTTGCCATAGTTGCCGAGGCGCACGTAGAAGCGCTCGCTCTGCGGATGCACCTCGCCGATCACGCTGGCTTGGGCGGCTTGGGCATCGTTGAGCTCGGGCTGACGAAAGATTGTTTCGATGACGCGCTGCTGAGCCGGATCTGCGGCGATGGCGGTGAATCCCCATAAAGAGGCAAGAATGAGCAAAGCAGCTTTCATGATTTTGCGGGAGCTGACTGGATTAGAAGTCAAAACACGTCTTTGCGGTCCTCCGCAACAGGCAAGCTGCTCTCCGGAAGGCACAGCTGGTACACCGTATAACAAAAAAGAAGCCCGGCTGATGAGGCCGGGCTTTCTTGGGATTCGCAGGAAGAAAATGGTGGGCAGGGCTGGGTTCGAACCAGCGTAGGCGTAAGCCAGAAGATTTACAGTCTTCCCCCTTTAACCACTCGGGCACCTACCCATTCACTTTCGTGCGGGCGTGGAGTTAAAACCGCCCAGGGATGTTTGCAAGAGAGTTTTGCTTTTTCATGCCAAAAATCATGCGCGCCGGGACTTTTTCCGCACTTGCCGGGTGACGAGAGTGGGATGGGTGCCGTGGAGGATTTTAAAGCTGCGGGTTTCAGCCACGGTGCGCTGGTGCTCGAAGGCTTCCTTCATGAGGTTCTCATAAGGCAGGTGCTTGTTGGCGACGAGCCAGAGATGCCCGGTGGTACGCAGGGCCTGGGCGGCGGAGGTGATGAATTTCAGGCCGAGCATGGAGTTGGCCTCGCGTCCGTCATGGAAGGGCGGGTTCATGACGATGGTGTCATAACAAGCGGTGCCCACGCCCTGGGTGACGTCTTTCCAGAGGATGCGCGGGCGCACGGGCACGGGGATGAGGCCGGTGTTACGCCGTGCGCATTCCAGGGCGCGGGCATCGGCTTCATACATGTCCAGGCTGCGCAGGTTGGGGCAGTGGCGCAAGAGGTGGTCGCTGAGGTAACCCCAGCTTGCGCCGAGGTCGGCGACGGTGCCGCTGAGGGTGTGGGGCAGGTGCTCGGTGAGGAGGGCGGAGCCTTCATCAATGCGGTCCCAGTTAAAGAGCCCCGGCTGGGACCAGAAGCGGCCGTCCAGGATGCGCTGCATGGCCCCATTTGCCTTCCATTGGGCCAGGACATCGGCTTTCCAGGGAGACGTTTGAGTGGTCCAAAAGACGCGGCTGTGGTTCTTGGACAGGGTGCGGACTTCGCCGGTGACTTCGGCCAGCTGCTGCTCCATGCGCTTGGCACCCCAGTCGTTGTGCAGGGCGGTGACCAGGGTGCCGCCTTCGGCCAGGAGCTCATGCGCGTGGGCGAAGTCGGCCAGGATGCTTTCCCGCTGGCGGTCCGGCAGCAGCAGGATGAGGTCGTATTGGCCCTCGGCTTCGCGAGTGTGGCGGATGCCCTGCACCTCCAGCCCGGCGGCATAAGGTTTCCAGGTCTGCTCACAGGTGAGGCGGTCCTTCAGCGCATCCAGGTCAGGATGGGCCTGGGCACGGAGAAAAAGGATGCGCTGGGCGCTGGCCACGGGGATCTCGGTCTGAGTCTCCAGGGCATAAAAAAGGGCGGTGAGGGCGTGCATGAGGACGGATGGCCGGAAAGGTGAGGCGCAGGAGGTGCAGCAGACTTAAAATCTGCTGTGTCCGGGCGGAGCAGCTCCTGGCTAGGAGTATAAAAAGGTGGTCAGCGGGCTGGTTGGGTTGGCTTCCTCGTTCTGCTCGGCGAGACCGATCTCGTAGGCGGCGCGACCGGCTTCGACAGCCAGTTTGAAGGCGGTGCCCATACGGGCGGGATCGCTGGCGATGGCGATGGCCGTGTTCACCAGGACGGCGTCGGCGCCGATCTCGAAGGCCTCTGCTGCATGGGATGGCGCGCCAATGCCGGCATCCACCACCACGGGAACGGTGGCTTGGGAGATGATGATCTCGATCTGCCGGCGGGTGGTGATGCCCTGATGGGAGCCGATGGGGGAGCCCAGGGGCATGACGGTGGCGGTGCCGACGTCCTGAAGCCGACGGGCCAGCACCGGGTCGGCATTGATGTAGGGCAGCACGGTGAAACCTTCTTTGACCAGGATCTCTGCGGCTTTCAGCGTCTCAATGGGGTCCGGGAGCAGGTAGCGGGGGTCCGGGTGGATCTCCAGCTTCACCCAGTTGGGCAGACCGGCGGCCACGGCCAGACGGGCCAGGCGGACGGCCTCTTCGGCATTCATAGCTCCGCTGGTGTTCGGCAGGAGGAGCACTTCTTTGGGGATGAAGTCCAGGATGTTGGCAAAGGGGTCGCCTTTGCCGGTGAGGTCGGCACGGCGCAGGGCCACGGTGACGATCTCCGTGCCGGAGGCGATGATGGCCTGGCGCATGAGATCCCCGGAGGCAAACTTTCCCGTGCCCAGCATGAGGCGGGACTGAAAGGTGCGGTCGGCGATGGTGAGAGGCTGGTTGGGCATGGGGATAGGATTAAACTTGGCGGAGCCGGAGGCGAAGGGTTTTGGGAGAACGCCGTTGGTCAAGAACGGCGCGGACGTGCAGCCCATCCGGCTCCAGGGTATAATAGATGGCGTAATACGGAAACCGCCCTTGGACAACTGCGCGATGAAATCCCTGAACGGAAGGGTGAATACCCGCCAAGTCGGGAAGGGAGAAGATTTGCTGCTCAAGAAACAGGATTACTTCATCCCCTAGACCAAGCTCCTGTTCGTCATAAAATTCAGCCGCAGCGAGGAGGTCCTCCTGCGCACTCTTGCGGATGAAAAGCTTCATCACGATTTGCGCCGGTCGCGGATTTGCCGAAAGGCTTCTTCCGCTGGAATGGCTGGATCCAGGCCTTTGGCTCCAAGGGCCGCTCTCTCTTCGAGAACTTCCAGATGCCAGTCTGGAACCTCGTCGGAAGAGAGCTCGGCTTCGATACGGTCTGCCAGCACCGCCTTTTCATCCCGCGACATTTTCGCCACGACTGCGAGCGCAGACTCCAGCAGTGGCGAGGATGAAATGGATGCGGTACTCATGGAAACAGAGTAGAACCGGCGGACGAAAAATCAAGCCAGCAGCAGGCGCTCGAAGAGCTCCTCGCCGTTGAGCTGGATGCCGATGTAGAAATCGCCAAACTCGCCGTATTGGGTGGTCACTTCGTCCCAGCGCATTTCATAGACGATGGTTTTGATCTGGAAGATGTCGTGGGCGAAGAGGGTGACACCCCATTCATGGCTGTCCAGGCCGGTGGAGCCGGTGATGAGCTGGCGGACCTTGCCGGAGAATTTGCGGCCAGTTTTGGCGTGGCCGCCCATCAGCTCGCGGCGTTTTTCGAACTCCAAAGCATACCAGTTGGCACCCACGTTGCGGCGCTTGCTCATGGGGTAAAAGCACATCACCTGCCAGTCGGGCATGTTGGGATACAGGCGGTCATTGAAGTACTTGTCCATGTGGCCCTTCCACTCCGCCAGGCGGGCGGTGTGGGCTTCGGAGCCGACTTCCAGGCCTTCGGTTTGGGCGATGCGGGCGGAGGCAGCCTCTTCCTTCTCGCTGTATTCGGTCCATTCGGTCATGGAAAGGTAGCTGTAGGTGGGGGTGAGCACCTCCGGGCCGAAGGCTTGGCCGAGCTGTTTTTCAAAGCGGTTGGCGTCCTGGAGGTCAGGCGTCAGCAGCATGAAGCCGAGGTCCGCCTTGGGGCTGACCATGCTGAAGCTCAGCAGCTGCGTCTTCGGATGCGCGCGGATGGCGTCCACCGTGGCGGCGAAGTGGGCATGGCGCTCCGCTTTTTCTTCAGGCGTCAGTGCGGCCCAGTAGCCGTGGTCCACATGGTAAAAAAGGTGCTGTACGATCCAGCCTTCCTGGGGGATGATGGGGGACATGAGAGATAAAAGAGGGTTGGTTTTGAGCGGGTTGGCCGGTGCTGTCAGAAAAAAGTTTCCTGAAAAACCGGATTGTTCACCTCTCTTCATACGCTGGAATGGCTCTTGCTCAATGGTCAGGCGCAGGGAAACGCAAAAAGTGATTGAATCCCGTGAGGGGGGAATTATTTATCCGGCCCGCAAAAATTCAAGATCAGGAGACTCTCAACATGGCTGACGCAGAAAACAAATATCCTCAGAACACCCCTGGTGCCTACTACGTGGACGACCAGTGCATTGACTGCGACCTGTGCCGCGAGACCGCGCCAGCCAACTTCAAGCGCGACGACGACGGCGGTCATTCCTACGTCTTCAAACAGCCCGAATCCGACGAGGAGCGTGAGCTGTCCGAGGAGGCCCTCGCCGGCTGCCCCGTGGAAGCCATCGGCCGAGACGGCGAATAAGACTGGCATTTGCCACAGCACCTTTTGGAAAAGCACAGCCTCATTCAGGGCTGTGCTTTTTTTACGGGCTACAGCAGCTTTCGTGTCTCCAGCCATCTCATCAGTTCGGATACGCACGGACGTTTCTGAATCAGTGCCTTGCAGCGCCGTGCCGCCTCCAGGAAATCCGGCTCTGTCAGCAGACGGTGGAGCGCAGACCTAACCCGCCTGGGGGTAAAGGTCAGCGGTATAAGCCCCAATCCCGCCCCCGTCTGCTCCAGGCGGTAGGCATTGTCCGGCTGGTCGTGGGCCATGGCCATGATGAGCTGCGGCACCCCGGCGGCAAAACCCTGGGACAAGGTGCCGATGCCGCCGTGATGCACAAAAGCGGCCGCGTGGGGGATGAGCGTGGAGAATGGGGCATACTCCACGGCCAGGACGCTGGCGGGCAGGTTGGGCGGGAGCTGGCCCAGGTCGCGGGTCGCAAAGATGGCCCGGCGGTCCAGAGAGGTGATGGCGGCCAGGGCCACTTCAAAAAACCGGCGCGCCTGGATGTTGGCGCTGCCGGGCGTGAAGACGATGGGCTTGTCCCCGGCGTCCAGGAATTGCAGCACCTCATCACTCAGCGGGCGCTCCCGGGCGATGTCTTCCAGGGGAAAATCCCATTGCAGGGTGTTGGCGGGCCAGTCCGGCTGCGGTTGGGCAAACCAGGATGGGAACAGGACCAGCACCCCATCGGGAGAATTCCCCCAGTCCCACCAAACGCTTTTTGGAGGCGGCACCCCATGGGCTGCACAGGCAGCGTGGATGGCCCGCCCACCGAACCGGTCGGCCGGGTTGGGCATGCGCACCAGTTTTTTCCTCAGCCACAGCGGCAGCTTGCGCAGATGCTGCATGCCGGGCAGCAGGATGGGGATTTCATAGGCGCTGATCATCACCGCCGGCTGCACATGCACCGTCACCAGGGGGATGCCGTATTTTTCCCGCGCGAGCCGCGCACCAAAGACCGTACAGGCAGCCATCAGGAGGTCCGGTCGCCGGCCTTTTTCCACCAGGGATTCAATCACCGCATGAATGGGCCCGGTGCTCTCAGCAGCCAGTTCAAAGACCATTTTGGTTCCTTGGTACAGCTTCCACACCCGCGGGTCCGCAATGAACCGGTCGAAATCTGCCTGGGTACCCACAGGGATCACCTCCAGCCCGGCCTTGCGGACAATTTCCTCAAATACACAGGCCACAATCAGGGTGACTTGATGCCCTTGCGCCTTCAGTTGCCGGCCTAACCAAAGGAAAGGAAAGACATCTCCAGCGCTGCCGAAGGGAAGGAGGACCACATGCATGATATGGGCAACGGATCATCAGTTCGCGTCCTCAGCAAGGGCGGAACCCGCATGGGCGAACAATAGTTCCAGGCTTTCAGCCCACATTCCGCAATTCAGCACGAGGCCAGGATTTGCAGCCGAGGACCGTGATCAATGGCGGAGTACAGTCTTGATCAAAGCCGCCTCAATGCCCGGCGTGAGCCTGCATCCACTGCCGCAGGTCTTCTTCAGAGGACATGTCCAGCAAGTCCTCCGTCAGCTGCTCCAACTGGCCATAGTTCAGCGATTCAATCTCGGAAACGGCCTCCTCTGATAGCGCGCCCCACTTCCTCCGGACCTGGCGAACACAAGTCTTCAGCACACCCTGCCCATAGCCTTTTTCGAGACCCTCTTCACGGCCTTCTTCTCGGCCTTCTTCTCGGCCTTCTTCTCGGCCTTCTTCTCGGCCTTCTTCTCGGCCTTCTTCTCGGCCTTGGGCGATCAGTTTTTGGGCGATGGACATGGTCTGATTCCGCAACGTGCGGTTGTCTTCCATTCTACGGGCGATCTGCTCCAGGTCAAGGCTGCTGTCCACGTTGAAGGCGTACACC